>PGZD01000061.1 GCA_002843155.1 Gammaproteobacteria bacterium HGW-Gammaproteobacteria-3 | reverse complement strand
CGCTCGGCAATCGTTTTGAATGCGGATTCGACTTCCCGAGAAGGGCGACTCCACTAAAAGTTAGGCCGCCAATTTTTATTGTCCGACAGGCTCCTAGAAATTAATAACCATGTACGAACAAATCTCCCATTCACTCCTGAATGAAATTCTGGACGACCTGAAACCTGAAATCAGAAGACAGGATTTACGGCATTTTTATACACGTCTCGGCGCCAATTTTTACGCCATTCATAATCTTTTTTATCATCTTTACGGGCAGCGGGATGATTTTAAGCCGCAAATGCTGCGCCTGGTCGAAACCCTGGCCCGGCAATATATTCATCGCTCGCGCGAACTCAAAAATCTGGATATCGCGCGTGAGAATGATCATAACTGGTTTTTAAGCCAGCAATGGGTAGGCATGGCGCTTTACAGCGCAGGTTTCGCCGGTGACTTGCAAAGTCTTGCCGACAAAATAGCCTACCTGCAAGAGCTCGGCATCAATCTGGTGCACATCATGCCGATTTTGCAATGCCCGACCGGACAGAGCGATGGCGGCTATGCCATCAGTAATTTTCGCGAAGTCGATAACCGGGTTGGAACTCTGGATGATTTAAGAGCCGTCGCGCAGGAATTCAGAAAACGCGAAATGCTGTTGACGCTGGATGTCGTTGTCAATCATACCTCCGATGAGCATGAGTGGGCGCAAAAAGCGATGGCCGGTGAGCAAAAATATCAGGATTATTATTTTATTTTCGATAACCGCGAAGTCCCCGACATGTTTGAACAAAATATGCCGGAAATTTTTCCCGAAACGGCGCCGGGCAACTTTACCTGGAACGAGAGTTTACAAAAATGGGTCATGACCGTTTTCAACGAATACCAATGGGATCTCAATTACAGCAATCCGGCGGTTTTCATAGAAATGCTCGATGTCATTTTGTTTTGGTCTAACCAGGGCGCCGATATAATCAGGCTGGATGCGGTCGCTTTTTTATGGAAAAAAATGGGCACGGCGTGCCAGAATGAACGAGAAGCGCATTTGATTTTGCAGCTCATGAAAGATTGCTGCCAGGTGACCGCGCCGGGCGTCCTGTTCATTGCCGAAGCCATTGTCGCGCCGGTGGAAATCATCAAGTATTTTGGCGAGGACGCGATTATCGCCAAAGAATGTGAAATTGCCTATAACGCAACGCTGATGGCCTTGCTCTGGGATGCGATAGCCACTAAAAACAGCAAGCTCTTATCCCAGGGCTTGAAAAGTCTTCCGGATAAGCTCGAACGCGCGACCTGGTTGAATTATGTCCGCTGTCATGACGATATCGGGCTGGGGTTCGATGACCACGATGTGCGCATTGTCGGTTACGAACCTCATGCGCACAGAAGGTTCCTGGTCGATTATTTTACCGGTGTCTATGACGATTCGCTGGCGACCGGTGTGCGCTTCATGCATAACGATAAAACCGGCGATGCCCGCATTGCCGGTTCTTTGGCCTCGCTGGTCGGCCTTGAAAAAGCGGCGGCGCTGGATGATAGTCGGGCGATCGAGTCGGCCATCGACAAGATTCTGTTAATGCATAGCCTCATTCTATCTTTCGGCGGCATACCGCTACTTTATTATGGCGACGAAATCGCCACCTTCAATGACTACAGCTATCGTGACCAACTCGATAAAGCCAATGACAGCCGTTGGGTGCATCGGCCTACAATCGATTGGGAGCGGGCAGAATTGCGCAAGAAACAGGGTACGATTGAATACACTGTATTTTGCGCCTTGAAAAAAATGATTGCGATACGCAAAGAAACCAGCGCCTTTGCCGACTTCAATAACCGACACCTGGTCGATATCGACAATGAGAGTTTGTTCGCTTTCGTGCGTTTCGATCATAACCGGCCCTCGGAGCGGGTTCTGGTGATTTGTAACTTCAGCGCTGAGGCGCAGCGCTTTGACTTGCAACGGCTAAAATCATCCGGCTTCGGTGCTCACGGCCAATTGACTGACTTATATACCGGCAAAAGCCCTATCCATTTTAAAGATCAGATGGTGTTAAAACCTTTTAGTTTCTATTGGCTGAGCGAGTATTGACATTGCCGTGATGGACTAAAAAACTTTCAGACGGCATAATGGCGAGCGTTTTATTCCGGTACGGATACTGCGAATAAGCCCCGGTATCGGGGTGTTGTTTTTTATCTTTGAGCACCCTGACAATAAAACCTTCCGGGTGCCTCTGGGCCCAGGCGGTCACATGATCGATGTCGATAGCCATCAAGCCCCGCTCCAGGCGTCCGTAGAAATTGTATTGGCCATGATATTTTCCTGGATAAACCAGTGCTTTGTTTTGCGCCAATAAAGCGGCGATTTCCCGGCTTGGCGCGGTCATATCGTAACGCGCTCCGCGCACCTGAAAAAAAGCACAGGACAGAATAATGGCCGTCAACACCGAACCCGCACACACCGTAAAAGCGGCTGTTACCGGTGAATTTGCTTTGCTCAATCCTAAGCCTGCCGCTGATAGCGCCAGTAAAAGTCCCCAGAGCGGCGATAGCGCGGCGCTTTCTGCAAGCCATGGCCAATAAGCCGCTAAAAAAGGCGACAATAGCAAAGCGGCGGACATCATGCCGATGACGCCAGCTATCAATCGCTGCGATTTTTGCCATGCAAAAGTTTCAATGCCGTCCACCGCTCGCGCGATGATGAGTGCCACGCCGGGCATCAGCGGTAATAAATAATGCAGGCGTTTGCCACTGATCAGGGAAAATGCGGCAAACACGGGCAGCACCCAGCTTATACAAAAACGCAGGCCCTTATCCAGCGTCAACAGTCTTGTGCCATTCCATAACGGCGGCCATAACAGCCAGGGCAATAACAACAAGGGCAGGCTTTGAAAATACCACCACCAGGGCAAGCTGTGCGCGAACGAATTGACCAGGCGGCCTTGGGTCTGCCCCAAAAAAATCGCCTTGCGGTAGGCGTCGCCTCCCGCCATGCCGGCAGGAATGGCCCAGGTCAGGGCCATGACAACGCCTGTCGTAATAGCCGCCAGCACACCGCCATACCAGTGCGACCAATTCATGAAGCCGCGTCCCCGCCACCAGGGCGCCAGCAAGGCAAGCGGCAAAAGATGCAGCAAAACAACCGGGCCTTTACTCAGCAAGCCGCCGCCTATCGCCAGTCCCAACAATAGCCAACGGCTGAAGCTCATGTCCGAATAAGCCGCTTTTAATATACTGTAGACGCCGAGTGAGACAAAAAAAGCCAGCAGCATATCGAACATTGTCAATGTGCTGTAGATGATCCAGAAAAAGCAGCCTGAAAGTATGAAAGCCGTCAACCGACCGATTTGCCGCCGCGTTGGCCACAAAAGTTTCGCCACCTCGGCGATCAGATAAACCGTGGCCAGGGAAAAAGCCGGAGCGATCAGGCGCGCACTCCATTCATTAACGCCAAACAGCCGCCAGCCCAAATGCATCAGCCAGAATAGCAAGGGTGGTTTATGGCTATAAGGTGAACCATTGAGATAAGGCACCCGGAAATCGTGCCGATCCCACATTTCCCAGGCCACCGCGATGTAACGGGTTTCATCGACCGGCAGCAGCGGCCGGGTCAACAGGGTGACGCCCATTAGCAGCACCCATAAAAACAGCGGCCAGAGCCGTGGGGAAATTAAAGGATACATGGTGAATTAAGAGGTACTGCAGCCGCAAGTAAACAGGTAGGCAGGTTCCACACGGGCAAACGATGAAGCTGTCTGTCCCCCTGCTTAACTAATCTCTGACTGGCCTGAAGGATTTAATCAGCTATTTTTCAGGCGGCACATAACCTTCGGGCAGGTCGGTGCCGCCGCCGAACAAAAACTTGTCACGCTCTTCTTCCAGAAGTTTTTTGGCTTTGGGATCGAAACTGGCCAGGCGGTGCTCATTGATTAGCATGGTCTGGACTCCCAGCCATTCTTGCCATGCCTGTTTTGAAACATGGTCAAAAATAAACCGGCCTTTAGCGCCCGGAAATGGCGGATTTTCAAGCCCTTCGGCTTCGATGCCAAGTTTTGCGCAATTAACCATTCGGGTCATGTTTTATCCTCTTGTCAGTTGCAATAAGCGTTTGATCGGCGCGGCCAGAGCCAGCGTTTCGATTTGTTCGGGTTTATACCAGACTGCGCGACTGCCTTCCATCACAAAATTAATAGGGTTATCGGTGTTGATGCACAGCGGCGTGTAATCCAGGTGGAAATGCGAAAAGCTATGCCGACGACTCGGCAAACACGTCTGACTTTTGATGTCGATATGGCGGCTCAGGCACCAGTTGTGTATCGCTTCGATTGAATCAAATTCCGGCAGGCTCCATAAACCGCCCCAAATTCCGGTGGCCGGGCGCAGTTCCAGTAAAGTTCTGCGTTCCCGGTCGGTCAGGCATAAAAAATAAAGTTGCTTTACCGCCTGTTTACGGCTGGGTTTGGGTGTGGGTAATGCCGTTGTTTTTTTCTCAATACGGGCAACGCAGTCCGAAGCCAGCGGGCAAGCCGGACACTTGGGTTGGGTGCGAGTGCACAGCGTCGCGCCCAAATCCATCATGGCCTGAGTATAGTCGGCTACCCGTTGCTCCGGTGTGTAGTCAGTGCTTGCAGCCCATAAGGCTTTGCTTACCCGGGACTCGCCGGGCCAACCTGACAGGCCTTTATATCTTGCCAGCACGCGCTTGACGTTACCATCAAGGATGGGCTGGCTTTGTCGGCAGGCGATGCTGAGTATCGCGCCGGCAGTGGAGCGGCCGATGCCGGGCAATGCCATCAGCGCCTCCAGGCTATCCGGAAAAAAGCCTTGTTCGACTATCAGTCGGGCGCTTTTGTGAAGATTACGTGCGCGGGCATAGTAACCCAGTCCGGCCCAAAGCTGTAACACGCTATCGACAGGAGCTTGTGCGAGCGTTTCGACCTCGGGAAACCGCTCGATAAAACGATTGAAATAGGGAATGACCGTGGTCACCTGGGTTTGTTGCAGCATGATTTCAGAAATCCACACCCGGTAAGGTGTCACCGGATTTTGCCAGGGCAGGTCTTTACGTCCGTGGCGGTCAAACCAGGCCAGTAATTGCTGTTGAAAATGCCGCGCTTCCATGCAATCAAAGCCTAGAAAAACTGTTTCAACAGGTTTCTGGCGCCGCCGGGGCCGAGCTGCTTTTCAAGTTTTTCATCGAGTTTATCCAGTATTTTTTCTTTTTTCTGATCAATTTTCCCTCTGTTTTTTTCAATCAGCATGGCGGCGACATCGAGCGTGTAAACCGGGCTGTCAAAACTGCCGGTGATATTGAGCAAAACCGGAAGTCTGCTCAATTCTTCAGGCGTTGTTGCAGTGGCTTTGGCCTCGATCAAGCGCCCCGTTAGCTGGTAGTCGAGTTGCCGGGTTTTTAAATCAGCGCTACCTTTTCCGGTGATACGAATTTTGGCGGAATCGGCCATCAAGTCATTGTTTACGATCAGTCCGTCGGTCACTTCGGCCGTGCCTTCAATTTTTGTGAAAACGGTTTGATCTTTTGGATTTTCGGCGTTCAATTGAATATTGTTGATAATGCTTTTGGCATTATCGATGATTCGCTGCAAGTTGAAGCCTTTGATCACACTGTCCTTAAAAAGAAATTTTATTTGTCCGTCAAGGCTGGCCGTTAGCGCTTCGATGCTGTTGCCAACGCCCTCCAGCCGTGCCGATGCGTCCACATTGCCGGTTATTTTAGATGGGGTACCTCTCAGGTCTTTCAATAAAGGTTCGATTTGAACATGACTGAGATTTTCGTTCAGGGTCAAAGTCGGTTGCGGGCTTTGCACGTTCATCGTCAGACCACCCTGATATGAGCCTTGATAAAGCGTTTTGATGCTCTGCTCGGTATGGATCACCCCCTTGTTTGCAGTCAATTTCAGGTTCAATCCCTGCATCGACAGGTTATTCACCTTGATTTGATCGACTGCCAGCAGACCGTTGACATCGAGCGCCTGCAATGTCTCTATCGGCAATAAAGAGGCGCCTGCCGCGACTGCGGCGGCGGGGCTGGCAATGTCCGATGAAGCTTTCTGTTCTGGGCTTTCAGGCGCCAGATAACGATCTAAATCCAAGGCGTTGACAGCCAGATTGAAGGTGATGGCCGGTGCGCTGAAATTATCGATACGCGCACTGCCTTTAAGTGTGCTGGCGTCCAGTTGCAGTTCAATATTCTGTAAATCCGCCGACGTGGGCGTGGCCTGTAAGTTAAAGTTGGCCGACAGGCGCGCGAGTGCATCGGCAGCGCTCATATCCGGCAAACCGATGCTGCGTTGGCGTAAAAATTGACCTAAATTGAAAGGCGCGATACTGACCGAGCCCTCGAAAACGGGGTTGTCTTTGATTTCAGTGCCGCTGATGTCGGCAGCTATTTTCAGGTCGCCCGAGCTGAGTTTCAGATCCGAAATTTTAACCAGCTGCGCGCTTAAGTCCAGATCTATCTTGGCCGTGGCGTGTGTATCCAATGCTCCGCCCGGAATCGATGGCGTCGTGGTTTGGGTCGCAAGATCAATGGCGTCGAAAATGATGTGGTCAAGTTGTTCGTTGAGAGTCAACACGCTGGTCAGCTTGACTGTTTCGGTCAGTCGGGAAGCAGGATTTTCCAGAATAAAGTCGAGTTTAGCCGGTATCGGTTTGGCAAAAGTAAAAGTCCCGGTTTCAAAATTCAAAGCTTTAATCAAAATATGACTGCCGCTGCTTTTGTCGTTCCAGTCCAGGTTGGCGTTTTTGAACGTGACTCCGGCAATGGCCAAGGCACCCAGGGCTTTAGGCGCGGCTGTTGAGATTTTTGCTTTGGAGGCACCTGTGAGCTTGTCGGGCTTGGCTTTTAAATTGCTCCAATTGGCAATGCCCTGTTCATTCTTGACCAGATTCAATGACAGACCTTCAAGAACGATCCTGTCAATTTCAATCTTTTGAGAAAGCAAAGGCAGTAATTTGACTTTGATGTCACTTTTTTCCACTTGAGCCAAAAACGGGCCTTGAAATTCCGGCGAATTGTCGAGCGTGACTTTTTCTGTGCGAAGACCGAGCCACGGGAATAATGAAAGCTTTAAATCGCCTTCGATGTGCAATTTACGGCCGATCTTTTCCTGAACCGCAGCTTCGATCTGTGGCTTGAAATCATTGGGGTTGAAAAACAAAGGCAAAGCCACGGCAGCTATGACCAGGATCAAAACAATGGCTGCCGTGAGCGATAAAAAAATCTTCAGTAGCTTTCCCATAGGTATTCCTTGATGCTTAAAAAGATGTGATTAGCCTACAATATGGCTTATCATCCGAGATTCATTAATTTGATTACGTTAAGGGTTCTTGATGATTAAATCAATGAAAATATGGCCTTAACCGTATCGTTTGACCGGGATGAAAACGATTCGGTTAAGGTTGGATTAATAA
Source organism: Gammaproteobacteria bacterium HGW-Gammaproteobacteria-3 (assembly GCA_002843155.1). Taxonomy (GTDB): domain Bacteria; phylum Pseudomonadota; class Gammaproteobacteria; order Methylococcales; family Methylomonadaceae; genus PGZD01. Next base: position 10,237 of record PGZD01000061.1, on the reverse strand, counting down.
TAAAATAATGGGAGGAGATTATGCTGCTTGCTAAAGTTGCCGGGATCATCATGCTGGTATGGTTCTATCAAACCGCGAAAAAACAGGGCGAGAATCCGGTAAAATGGGCCGTTATCGGTGTTATCGGCTATTGGCTGGTGTGGTGGATCATGACTCTGGCTGTTGCCAACCCACTGCTTGAAACTTTTGAAAGAAGCTCGGTGGCCCTGTTACTGCTTATTCGACAATTACCCGCGCTTGTCGCCATTGCTGCGGCGGTTTTTATCAGAAAGAAATTTTTGGTCGATGCGGCTGAATCCAGTAATCCATAACGAGAAAAGGCGCATTGTTTTTGCAATGCGCCTTTTTTAAGGCCTTTAGAAATCAGGGGTTCAATCAGGAAAAATACCGCGCAAATCCTGGTCGCGTATCCCGATTAAAGTTTGTCGGCATTTTTGCTCAGGTAATCGGCAACACCCGCCGGGTTTGCATTCATGCCGGCATCGCCTTTATTCCAGCCGGCCGGGCAAACTTCACCGTGTTCCTCGTGAAATTGCAAGGCGTCGATCATACGGATCAATTCATCCCAGTTACGGCCAAGCGGCAGGTCATTGACCACTTGATGACGCACCACGCCTTCGCGGTCGATCAAAAAACTTCCGCGTAAAGCGACTTTAGGCGCCGAGTTTTCAACATCGTAATCTTTACAAATCGAATGATCGATGTCGGCAGCCAGAGTATATCGCACAGGGCCGATGCCGCCTTGGTTGATCGGCGTGTTGCGCCAGGCGTTATGAGTGAAATGCGAATCGATGGATACACCGATGACTTCTACACCACGGCTTTTAAACTCATCTATACGATGATCCAAAGCAATCAATTCGCTGGGGCAGACGAAAGTAAAATCCAGCGGGTAGAAAAAAACCACGGCATATTTGCCTTGAGTGGCTTCAGAAAAACTGAAGGCATCGACTATTTGACCATCGCCCAAAACTGCGGGCACTGTAAAATCGGGGGCTTGTTTACCTACTAATACGCTCATCGATAATCTCCAGGAGTTTAATAAAAATAAAGGGTTACATTACAAAAAGCGCCACTTCCGAAGTGGATGCAAATTATTCTACACCAAAACACTCGGGATTTGTCACTATATCGGTAAAATTTGACTTGATTTTATGTTTTGTTTGGGGATAATTCCCCGTATCGCTTAAAACTGTGTTATTTAACCTTCATGTAATAGTTTTGTGTTAGGCGTTTTCTCGAGGCAGTGAATCTCGACTGTTATCCATGCGGTTTCGTGTTGACAGGTATAATTATAATGGTAAAGCATAAACAAATTACAGAGCCCGATGTTTTTGGGTACCAAGTGCGCATCGTCAGGCGCGGCAAAGAAAGCAGCCGTTATTTTTCCCATAAACTATGGGGCAATAAGAATAAATCTTTAAGAGCCGCGATCGCCTGGCGCGATCAGATGTTAGTGGCATTAAAAGGCAGCAAGACGCGCTTCCTCAGGCCGCCTAAAAATAAAACGACAACCGGTCTCACCGGTGTTTCCAGAACCATAAAATACGATCATCGCAAAGATAAGCGCTATTTGTGCTATACGGTATTCTGGGTCAAGGACAAAAAATCCAGAAATAAAACGTTCCAGGTTGGTAATATTGAAGCGATCAGCGCCGATGATGAACTGCACGCTTTTCGGACGGCACGTTTGTTTAGAAGTCTTTACGAATATGCCATCGATTATGACCTGGAGTTTGACGACAGCCAGTTCGCAGGCTGGAAAAAACGCCGTTTATACGATGAGATCGATTTGAATGCCGTGAAATGTATCGCCTGATGAAATGGTGTTACAAAGTATTCCCTGTTTACATGCAACTATGTGTTCAGAAGATAGATGTTCGTCAAGCAGAGCTTCAGGATAGGCATTTCCAAGCTAGGAGCCTGTCGGACTTAATCAGCAACACATTGATTCAACTGAAGTTTTTAATTTTTGCGTTTTACTCGAATTCCAATAAAATCAATACCTTATAGCTTTAAGTCCAACAGACTCCTAGACACCGACGATTTGTTAGTCCTTGATCGCGGCTATCCTGCGCGTTGGTTAATTGCCTATCTGGCTCAGCACGACATTCGCTTTTGTATGCGCGTTGACGAAACCGGTTTTGCGGCGGTCAAAACTTTTCTACGCTCAGGCTTGAGTGAGCAAATCATCACGGTGGGCTTCCTTAAGCCCATCGACTGCCAAGACTATGGCTGCGGGCCGCTACCGACCACGGCACGATTGATCCGAGTGGTGACACCCAATGGCCGCTGTCATGTCCTCATGACTTCGTTGCTCGATAGCGCGACCTCTCCTGTCAGCGATTTTGCGGCGCTTTACCACAGCCGTTGGCGTATTGAGGAGGCCTTCAAACACCGCATGGCGCTGGAAAACACCTCAGGACTCTCATGGCTGACGGCCCAGCAGGATTTTGGCGCCAAAATTCTCGCCGACAATCTACACGCCTTGACCGTGCTCGAGGCCGAAGGGCTGGTCGATCTTAACGAACATTATAAAATCAATCGAACCTATGCCTTTTCCCATCTCAAGCGTTGCCTATCCCGTTGGCTGTTGATCATGTTGCCAACCACCCGGCAATGGTTGCTGACCTTGGCGGAACGCGCTAGAAATACCATTCGCTTCAAGGTTGGTGACGCTAAACCCAGGCCAAAAACCCCAAACCTCATCGAAATCACGCTATAAATCAAAGAGTTGAGACTTAAGTTAAGAGGATTGGGCGGACTCGAAACCGACCTGCTGCTGGAGCGGCTGACAGCGTTTTTCCCGACCAATCCTTGCCTGGAACGGCGCGACCGCAATCCGCCTCGTAAAGAGCCATCGGCAAGGCGGTTGCTGAACTTTCCTAAACGTCAGAAAAATCATTGTTTTTAAGTGGATTTTCCTTAATTTAATGGCAGTAAGGCGTTATAGCGGACAAACTTATTTGCAAGATGAGCAAACATCACAATAGTGACCTATACTGTATTTATTAATAATTCACCGGGTTACTTTTGAGAAAAAACGATGCGACTAAAACTACTGATTCTAGGAATTTTATTCTCCCATTCAACGTTTGCAGGTGTTTACAAATGTATCGGTGCCGAAGGCAACACCAGTTATCAGACGAAGCCTTGCGGCTCTGGTGAACAAACGATTGAAATCAATTTCAAGACCGGCGAGGCCATTGACAAACAGTTTGAAATGGCAAAGCAAGTCGAAGATCTGGAAAAACAAAAATTGCAGGAACAGGCCCGACTCGAAGAGGAACAACGTCGTCAACAATTAATCATTGATGCCAAGGCCGAAACGGAAAAAAACCAGTTTTTGATCAAAAGTGACACTAGCCGGTTTTCCGCTTACGCCATTCCTCCTTATGAACCGGGAAAACTTTCCAGTCTGGTCACAAAGTTCGAGGAGCGTTTGCCTGATATTGAACGGATGCGCAGATTGGCGGCGCTGAAAGTATTGGATACCAAACAATGTTCGCGCGTCGAAGCGTCCGAACTCAATATAAAAAGCACTCAAGAAAAATTGCTTTTTTTAGTGAATTGCAGCAATGGCCAAGGTATTTATCTGAGCGAAGACCAGTTGAACTAAAAGACCTCATGATTACATACAAGTTTCAGCATAAAAGGTGGATGCGCTTGTTGCTTATCCGCCCTACACTTACTGCCGGAGTGACGCCATTGGGATATTCGCGGCAGCAGCATCGTTTTCATTTTGGCTGCAGCTTATAAGTAATCAGGAAATACTTTCAAATATCCTTTTTTATCATTTACGCCCATGGCCGAATCCAGAACAATTTTAGTGACCGGCTGTTCCAGCGGCATAGGGTACGCCTGCGCGGTCGAATTGCGCCTTAGAGGCCACAGGGTCATCGCCTCGGCGCGCCAGCAGGTTGATGTTGACCGTCTCGTTCAGGAAGGCTTCGAGACGCTTCGACTGGATTTGGCCGATAGCGATTCAATCAGGCAGGCGGTTCGGCGCCTGGTGCAAATAAGCGGCGGCAAGATCGACGCTTTGTTTAATAATGGCGCCTTCGGTCAACCCGGAGCGGTCGAAGATTTAAGCCGGGACGTGCTGAAATTTCAATTTGAAACCAACGTTTTCGGCACCCAGGAATTGACCAATCTTATTATTCCGTTGATGCGCGAACAAGGCCATGGCCGCATTATCTATAACAGTTCGGTATTGGGCTTGGTGGCCATGACTTATCGGGGCGCTTATAACGCCAGTAAGTTCGCGCTGGAAGGCTTGGCCGATACGTTGAGGCTTGAATTGTACGGCAGTGGTATTCATATTTCGCTGATTGAACCGGGGCCGATTCTCAGCGATTTCCGGAAAAATGCCTTCGCGCTCTATAAAAAAAATATTGACCCGTCCAAAAGTTTTCATCGCGCTCACTATGAGGTAATGGCGGCACGCTTGCAAAAACCGGGTGCGGCTGCGCCTTTTACTTTGCCAGCCACAGCGGTGGCGGCAAAAGTCATTCATGCTCTGGAAGCCAAGCGGCCAAAAACCCGTTACTATGTGACCTTTCCCACTTATTTGTTCGGTTTTCTTAAACGTATTTTACCGACCGTTTGGCTGGATTATCTGCTCAGAAAAGTATAATCGTGTCCTACTGCGACGAGACCGCTGTTCAATGCCCTTACTGCGGCGAAACCATTCAAATTTTTCTGGATAGCAGTGCCGGCTCTCAGGAATATTATGAAGATTGTTCCGTGTGTTGTGCGCCTATTTTTTTCAGAATCACCGAAACGGACGATGAATTTTTACAGGTTGAGGCCAAACGGGAAGATGACCTTTAAACTTCAGCATAATGGGTGGTTTCACCCAGCCAGCGCTGAATCAAAGGTTGTAGCGCTTGCGGCGAGTGTTGAATGAGGTTGTCGGCAACCGACTCGACATTATCCAGAAGGGCTGTGTCACGCGCAAGATCGGCTATTTTAAAGTGCATTTGTCCGGTTTGACGAGTACCCAGCAGTTCGCCGGGGCCGCGCAGTTCCAGATCTTTTTCGGCAATGACAAAGCCGTCGTTGCTGTCTTTTAGCACCGCCAAACGATGCCGGGCGGTTTGCGACAAAGGCGATTGATACAACAGCAGGCAGAAACTTTCATCACTGCCGCGTCCGACCCGGCCGCGTAATTGATGCAACTGCGAAAGCCCCAGACGTTCCGGATTTTCGATAATCATCAAACTGGCGTTGGGCACATCCACGCCGACTTCAATGACGGTGGTTGCAACCAGCAAGTCTATTTCATGCTGCTTGAACGCTTGCATCACCGCTTCCTTTTCGGCGCTTTTCATGCGTCCATGCACCAAAGCCACGCGTGTATCCGGCAGGGCTTGTGTCAATTGCCGGGCGGTTTTTTCGGCAGCTTCACATTGCAGCACTTCGGATTCTTCGATCAACGTACAAACCCAGTAAGCCTGTTTACCCTGTTCGGTCCAATGCTGAATTCTGGCCATGACTTCAACGCGGCGTTGCGCGGGAATAACGGTGGTAACAGTGGGTTTGCGTCCGGGCGGCAATTCGTCGATAACCGATATATCCAGATCGGAGTATTGCAGCATGGCCAGCGTGCGCGGGATCGGCGTGGCGGTCATGACCAATTGATGTGGCCGGATGCCCGTTTCCGCCCCTTTATCGCGCAAGGCCATGCGCTGATGGACGCCGAAGCGGTGCTGTTCGTCGATAATGATCAAACCTAATTTGTGAAAATTCACGTTTTCCTGAAACAGGGCATGCGTGCCGATGGCAATACCGGCCGAGCCTTGTTCCAGGGCTTCCAGCGCGGCTTTCCGGGCGCTGGCTTTCAGGTGTCCGGTCAAATACACGATACGGGTCTGAAAACTGTCGAACCAGCCGGTAAAGTTACGTAAATGCTGTTCGGCCAGTAACTCGGTCGGCGCCATCACCGCGACCTGATAACCCGAAGCCAGTGCCAGCAAGGCGGTGTAGGCTGAAACCACGGTCTTGCCCGAGCCGACATCACCCTGAATCAGACGCAGCATGGGGTGTCGTTGTCGGCAGTCATGGCTTATTTCGGCGATGACGCGTTGCTGGGCGCATGTCAGATCAAACGGTAGATTTTTGAGAAAATGCTGCCGGGTTGGGTCATCGATTGAAAAAACAGGTGCTTGCCAGCTGCGGCTCCGGTCTTTGGATAATCTCAAGCTCAAATGATGGGCCAGCAATTCTTCAAAAGCCAGGCGTTTCAGCGCCGGGCTTTCGCCGTTTTGCAAAGCTGTCATGGCCACCGTTTCATCAGGTGCGTGCAGGGTCATGAGTGCTTCGGTCAGGTTCGGGTAGTGATATTGCCGCAGTAACGAGGCGGGTAGCCAGTCGGTCAACTGTGGGATACACAGGCTTAAAGCCTGTTTGATGGCTTTTCTCAACACCGCCTGGTGCACACCTTCAGTCAGGGGATAGACCGGCGTCAGGTGGGGTTCGGTGATAATGGCTGCGTCGCCCGCGATAATGGCATAGTCGGGATGCACCATTTCGAGTCCGGCATAGCTTTGCCTGACTTCGGCGAAACAACTAAGGCGAGTGCCGACGATAAGTTGCTGTTGTTGCCGCGCCGTGAAATGAAAAAACCGCAAACTTATGTGACCGGTGCCGTCACTGATACGGACAATCAGGCTTTTGCGGCCGCGCGGCAACACCTCGGCCCAATCGATTACACCAGTAACCAGCACGGCTTTAGCAGGTTGCAAGGTGCGAATGGGATGAACTTTGGTGCGGTCTTCGTAACGTAGTGGTAAATGGAAAACAAGATCGGAAACCGTGCGAATACCCAGTTTTTCCAGGCGCGCAGCAGTTTGCCTGCCAACGCCTGCCAGTGTTTCGACCGGTTGCTGAGAAAGGTCCTGGCCACTCATGGGTGGATGTGGCGCGACTATGGAACCGATTGGTAGGCTTGAGGCGTGATGTGCATCACCGCATCCATTTCCACGCCCACGTCTTTGGGCAGAGCCGATACACCTATCGCGGCGCGGGCCGGATAAGGTTCGGAAAAGTAGCGCCCCATGATTTCATTAACGAGGGGAAAATGGCCAAGATCCGTCAAATAGATATTCAATTTGACAATATCGGCCAAGTCGCCACCGGCGGCCTTGGCGATAGCCTGCAAATTTTTGAATACCTGATCAATTTGTGCGCCGATGTCACCATCGATAACAGCCATTGTTTGCGGAACCAATGGAATCTGGCCGGAAAGATAAACGGTATTTTCAACTCTGATCGCTTGTGAATAAGTGCCGATGGCTTGCGGGGCGTGCGTGGTGTAAATAATTTCTTTACTCATGTCAAAAATCAACCTGATTAGCAAGATGTTTCAGCTTGCCGAAGCCAATAATCCGATCGGGGTCCAGTCGTAGCCGCAGCCACGATAAGGCATGTAGTGATGGTATCGGGTCGGAAGCGTCGGTTAAAGCGGTACGCGAACGCACCTAAGTAACGGATGCCGTATTTGGCTAAATCGAAAGCATGGTAGGCGCCGCCTAGACTGGTTTTGAGATTGCCCAGTACCGTATTGATCCAACAGAATTCCGGCAGGTCCTTGGGTTTCCGGCCACCAACGACGGTTACCTGATGTTGACAATCGGCCTCGGTCACGCCGGCAAAGCAGGCCAAGCCGTCGGATAGCACGACACAGCCGGAGCTGAGATTATCTTGTGCCCAATTGGCAATGGCTTTGCGGGTAAAACCGGGAATCGGCGCCATTTTGATGAACCTCGGTCGTCCCTCAGGGCTGAGCGAGAGCGCCGCGACAAATGGCACCTTATTCTCCGAACCGCGCCCGGCCTTGCCGCCAGCCAATTCGCCACCGAGATAGGCATCGTCCACCTGGATGTCGCCGTCCAAGGTGTACCGGGCATCCCGTTCAGCCATCGCTTGCATGAGTTTCTGTTGGATCAGCCAAGCGGTAGGGTAACTGACGCCCAGTTGCCGTTTCAAAGCCAGGGCGGACAAGCCGGTCTTAGTCTGGCTGATCAAGTAGATCGCCAGAAACCAGACCGTCAGTTTCAGGTGGGTGCCCTGGAATAAAGTGCCCGCAATCAGCGACGTCTGTAACCGGCAGGATCGGCATTGGAAGGCTTTGCGTCCGCCTGATTTAAGCACATAGTGTTCGGCATGGCTGCAACCGGGGCAGTGAAAGCCTTGCGGCCAACGGGACTGTTCCAGGCTGGCTTGAAACTGAATTTTATTCATGGCCATGAGCTGGACTCCTTAGTAAATTAAGCGGTCAGTATGCGCCTTTTGGTCGAGAATATCCTGGTTTTTGGGCTTTAGCTGAAGAAGCTTGCTAATCAAAAATAAATGTTAAGGTAACTATGCAGTTTGTTGATCAGCCCGTCATGCGTAGGCTGGATAAGCGGTAGCTTTTCTGCAAAAAAGCTGGAGCGCGGAGCTTATACCCACCCCTACAGAATAAATGCATCGCTTCATCAGAATTATAGCTGAATAGTTGCTTTTAAGTTAGGAACGTGCATTTTATAGCTTGGTCACTGATTTGTCTTTTAACTCTGTACATGACAAAAAAATCAACTGCTTACTGGTAGCCCCTTTGCAGAGAGCGTCGGCGGTACTGGCGACAGCAATGAGATCAATTTTCTGAGCCGTTTGTTTGACCTTGAATAGACATTAAAAAACTCAGAACGGATACAATCCAATCCAAGCCAAGCCATACCTAAAAATGCTTTGGGCCTTGCGCCGGTGAGTTTTGACTTTAATGGGCAAAACGCAATCGTGCATCCAGTCACCCACTTTATGGGTCCAGCAAAAAGCGATCACGGGCAACACCAAGAGTTTCTTGATGCGAAGATAGCCTACCACACGGGTTTCTTCAAGCTTAAAGCCTCGCCCCTTCAGGTACCCGAACAAGGTTTCAATTTCCCAGCGTAAACCGTAAATTTTAATGGCGTCCTGTACCAGACCGCCGCTGGCAATCACTAACAACTCGCCATCGGCCAAGCGGAGGGCGCTCAGATAGATCGGGCATTGACCCAGGGCCTCGGCTGCGACAACCGTTCAGTCTCGCCCGGCTTGAGCCTCAAACGAACGGTCAACTCGTGTCTTCTGTCCTCGTCGGTTGGCACTAACACTGTTCTTGCGAATACCCACAGGGTACAAGTCCGAATAATGAAGGGAATCTGCTCTTGGATAAGCCACCCCATCCGGCGTCACCAATAAACTCCCGATCAGCCAACAACCCTTTGATGCGGTTTTTGCCAAACTGGCTAATAAAACACTGTAACAGAGCCGTGCGTTCCCGACTGTTTGAGTTGCCCCGTTTGTTCAGCGGCAGCCAATACACGGGAATGGCTGCGCCGCGATAAATGACCGCCAAAACCAACAAGTTGATGTCGATTTGGCCCACTTCCAATTCGTCCGGTTTAATGACAGGTAATAGTCAGTGGTGAACCCAAACAGCTTCATGACAAACCGAGCCACGTCATTGTTGTCAATCCAATGGCCGCTAAAAAATCGCTGCATCCGACGGTAACGCGACAGAATCTGGGCGCGACTTGGAAAGGCCCGTGCCAGCTCCGCCAGATTGACCGTACCCACGCCCATTAAGGCGATCAGCATGCCAACAAAACAAGCCATTCGGGCCTTGTTCCATTGAAAATGCTGGTTTAAGATAGTTGTCAGTTCGTTGATTTGTAATTGACCGCTTTTCATGTGCGCAAAACAAAATGCAGTATTTAATTACATTTCAACGAACTATATCAACTTCCCTCTTATTTTTGTCATGTACAGAGCTGCGACCAAAGCCAGACGAACCCGTTTGACGGCCAGGCTTGCGCCATGTTGTTGGGTCTTCTTCTTCGGTTTGAGGCTGAGTAGCCGCCGCTACGGCATCCGCCGTAGCGGCGGATTTGTCGGCAACTCCTACGCTCTCGGGTTGAGTAACTTCCCTTTCGTCTTTCTCCCTATCATCTTCTTCCTCTTTATGGATGCCTTTTTCCCACGGCGCAAGACTACCCGATGGCCTTGAGTTATTGGTCGAATTTTGGCCAAGGCGTTCCAGCGCTTCTTTCAGATCATTGACCAGCTTGATACTCAATCCGGCCAACGCGTCGGGATCTCGCCCAAACAAGCGGTAGCCTAACTTCGTCACCAAAACCCCTCTAAGTCATTGATATTCAGTTTTTTGGTGATATTTCGCAAAAAAAGATGTTTAAAATCAATGGCTCTTTTT
>PGZD01000060.1 GCA_002843155.1 Gammaproteobacteria bacterium HGW-Gammaproteobacteria-3 | reverse complement strand
CGCTCGGCAATCGTTTTGAATGCGGATTCGACTTCCCGAGAAGGGCGACTCCACTAAAAGTTAGGCCGCCAATTTTTATTGTCCGACAGGCTCCTAGGTCGTTATTTTTTGATTAATCTTACATTGCTCCAGGTAGTGGTATTTTTGGGCAATGCTTGTAAGGCGTGGAATGAATTGGCGACATATGCCCGTGAGTGCATATATGCCTCGTATTTTTTAACTATGCTTTAGGAGTTTACCATGTCCCTGATGTGCAAAATGAGTGATAAATGCTGTGCTACCAAAGGCCCTTGTATTCATGAATGGATGATGATGGCAGTCGCTGCAATTGCCATGCTGGCTGCGGCAGGCCATTGGGTGTTTGCCTGGTTTTAAAGGCAAGAGCAAATAATCATTGCCAAACGTTAATCGTAACTGTAAGAAATATTCAATTGCTACGACTACATCAAGCGTTTTACCTGTTTTATCGGGGGATAGACAGTAAAAAAGCGCCTATCTCCAGTTTTATTTTTATCTTTATTATTCACACTGGATTATCACTCATGAATTCAAAAAAAACTTTACTCTCCGCCGGCCTGATCGCCCTGACTCTTGGAACCGGCGGTTGCGCTTCGATGTGCGGGCCTTGTTCGCCGAAAAACCGCTCGGCTGAAAAAAGCCCTTGCGCGGCCAAAAATCCGTGTGCGGCGCAGAACCCTTGCGCAGCCCAAAACCCTTGCGCAGCCCAAAACCCTTGTGCCGCGAAAAACCCTTGCGCCGCAAAAAACCCTTGTGCCGCGAAATAAACCCGTTACTATGAAAAGATCGGCAGCGGTTAAAGTCGCCGGTCTTTTTCAGACACGGCAAACTGGCTGACTTTATTGGGTTCCGCTATGTTTCAGAGGCCGCCGAATTTTTCGCTTGCTGATTTGAACCGCGCTCAACTTGACAGCATGGCCGATGCCGGCGCCACTATCATGGAATGTTATCGGGTATTGCGCAAGGGCGGGCTCAACATTGTCGGTGAAGTTTTGCGCGATCAAGGTACCTTTTATGAATTGGAACACTATCCCAAGGATGATGTTTTCGATCCTGACAGCCACAGCCAGTATTACTACCATGCCCATCGCAGCGATGCCGGTGAGCATGGCCATTTTCATACTTTTATTCGTCAACCCGGTATGCCGAATGACATGTTGCCGGTTAGCCATGACGGGGACGAAATCTGGCCGACCGGCGATCAGGCGCTGACTCATCTGGTTGGCGTGGCGATGGATGCTTATGGTTTCCCCGTCAGTCTTTTTACAACTAATCGTTGGGTCACGGGTGAGGCCTGGTATCGTGCCGCAGACATTATTGAGCTATTAGACCGGTTTTGCATAGATCATGCTTTTCCGTCCTGGCCGGTGAATATCTGGGTGACCCATTTACTGGTGCTGTTTCGCCCTCAGATTGAATGGTTGCTGCTTGAGCGCGATAAAGTGGTGCAGCAATGGCAGCAAGATCATTCCGATGCCGACGTTTATGAAGATCGTAATCTGGATATTACCAGCGCTGTGGCTATCAATGTCGAAGCCCAGATTCGCTGCGTAATGAATTTGTTAGAAGATTGATCGTTTTAGTTGTAAGTATTTTGCACATGGCTGCGACAGATTTTGAAAATTCACCGAGTGGCGTTACACTCAAATACTCGGCTGATTAAAAGATTCCGGTATTCACCGGCGTAACCCTAAGCGGATTTATATCCGTATTTTATTAACCTGTATCAGGAGCATTAATAATGACCAAACCACACGCACAAAATGCTATTTCGGCAATTACTCTGGCTGCGGCGCTCGGCGCTGCTTTATCGATGACATCTGCGCCGGTTGCTGCGGCAGAAGGTGCTAACGAGCATTGTTACGGTGTTGCCCTGAAAGGCAAAAACGATTGCAAAGCCGGTCCTGGCACTACTTGCGCAGGCACATCCAAAGTCGATTATCAAGGTAATGCCTGGAAATCCGTTCCTAAAGGCTCATGCGAGAAAACCGCGTCGCCTACTTCGCCAACCGGTTTCGGTCAGCTTCAGGAATTTAAAGAAAAAGCCTGATCTCGGTCTGGCTATTTTGAGGTGTCCGTCTATGCCGATTAGTTCTTCAGATGCGATCTTATCGTCCAATCTCGCAGGTTTGACTAGAGATGAAATCGGCTTGCGGCATCATAGCAATACGACGAATGCCTCATATCCCTCGGGTCGGCTGCCCGCGCAAGCGGGCGTCGGCCTCAAGCCGGAACATTACGAAGCGGTGCTGAGTACGCGGCCCAAACTTGGGTTTTTCGAGATTCACGCCGAAAATTATATGGTGCAGGGTGGGCCTTTTCACCATTACCTGACGCGTATTCGCGAACACTATGCTTTATCAATACATGGCGTCGGCCTGTCAATAGGCGCCGAAGCGGGTCTGGACAAAGCCCATCTCGACCGTCTGGCCGTTTTGCTAGATCGTTATCAACCCGAATCCTTTTCCGAACACCTCGCCTGGTCAACGCATGGCGGCAACTTTTTGAATGATCTGCTGCCGCTGCCTTACACCCGGCAAACGCTCGATAGAGTATGCGAGCACATTCAGCAGGTGCAGGAACGCCTCCAGCGCCGCATGTTGCTGGAAAACCCGGCGACCTATGTCGAATTCAGTCAAAGCACAATGACCGAAACCGATTTTATCAACGCCGTATTGCAGCGTGCCGGTTGCGGATTGCTGCTGGATGTCAATAATGTCTATGTGTCCTGTACCAACCATAACCGCGATACACACGCTTATATCGATGCCTTGTCCTTGTCTTTGGTCGAGGAAATTCATCTGGCCGGTTTCGCAGAAGATCGGGATGACGCAGGCGCACGCTTGTTGATCGATGCCCATGGTAGCCCTGTTGCCGAAACCGTCTGGAACCTTTATCGCTACACGCTTGAGCGCACCGGTCCCAAAGCTACACTGATCGAGCGCGATAACGATATCCCACCGTTTGAGCGGCTGCTTGAAGAAGCCATGCGCGCGCAGGATTGCCTGATTGCCGCAACGCAGGAATTAACGTATGACGTTGCAGGCTGAATTTTCCGCCGCTTTGCTCGATGCCGAGCGGCTCGTTCCGTCGGGCCTCATTGCCTGGAACGGATCAAATCCGGATAAGCGTTTCGCTGTTTACCGCAACAACGTCGTCACTTCGCTGATCGACGCCTTGGCCGACACTTTTCCGGTTACTTTGGAGCTGGTCGGAGATGAATTTTTCCGGGCAATGGCGCGCGTCTTCGTGGCGCAAACTCTGCCGCGTTCGCCGATTCTTGCCGAGTATGGCGACGCCTTGCCCGTTTTCGTGGAAAACTTTCCGCCTGCGGCCAGCGTCCCTTATCTGGCGGATGTGGCGCGCCTTGAAATGCTGTACCTGACCGCCTATCATGCGGCGGATGCCCGGCCGCTGGACAATGCGGCTTTTCAGTCCGCACTGGCCGATAGCGCCGCATTGCCCAATGCCCGTATGCGTTTGCATCCTTCGGTGGGTTTGCTCAAGTCACCCTATGCGGTATTTTCATTGTGGGCCGCGCACCAAGGCGCATTCGGCATTGGTACGGTCGATCCGTATCGCGCCGAGGATGTGCTGGTCGTGCGTCCCCGGAGCGATGTCGAGGTTATGCCGTTGCGCTCCGGCGCCTTCTATTTTCTCGAACAGCTTGCTGACGGCGCCTCATTCGGTGACAGTGTAATGGCTGTCGGCGAGGTTCAGCCTGATTTTGATCTGGTTGCTACGCTTTCGGATCTGATCGGCGTTGGCGCCGTTATTGCCATTAATTTTTAAAGGAAACTTAGTTATGACTACGCCACAGGCATCTCGTCACAAAACATCTTGTCCGTGTCGGATAAGCGGTCTGATTTGTATCGTCGTCGGTTACTGTCAGCGCATACCGGAGTCGCTGATCGCGGCGCTGGGGCGTTTTTCCATCGCAGCGGTATTCTGGAAATCCGGTCAGACCAAGATCGAAGGTTTTGCTATCGACATCATCGACGGTACCTTTCAGTTCGGTTGGCCCCGGTTGTCGGACTCAGCCGTTTATTTATTCCGCGAAGAATATAAAGTGCCTTTACTCGATCCCGAGTTTGCGGCGCCTCTTGCCGCGTTTGCCGAACATCTGTTTCCGATATTGCTTTTGCTTGGGTTGGCCACGCGCTTTTCCGCCGCGTCTTTGTTGCTGATGACACTGGTCATCCAGATTTTTGTTTATCCCGATGCCTATCCCACTCATGGCGCCTGGGCTACGGTCTTGTTGTATCTGCTTGCGCGCGGGGGCGGTATTTTTTCGCTCGATCACTGGATTGTCCGGTTTGCCCCGCCATGTCTGAATAGGCACGAGAGTTAATCAATCAACGCATTTCGTCAATCGCGGCGCAAATAAAGCCGCCTTTCAGCCCGGCTCCAACGTTTTCCTCACAGGCTTTTCTCCTTGCCAATGCTTAAAGCCGAGTTCTTTCGGCTTCAGGCAGTTAAAAATACACTTATATATCTCAAAATTAGAACTGCAAATCTTATTATATCGTTTTATTAAAGGTATGGGTCTCGCTAGACTACTGTCAAGCGTGATTTTTAGCGTTACCTTTACGAAATGGAATGAGTGAAGTCGTCGTCCTCCTCGTCATAGGGATATTTTTATAGGCGAAGCAAAGCTTCGCCTATTTTTTTAGGTTTATCTGCATAGCTGTTTATGTGAAAACAAAAAGGAGACTGTATATGCCTTTGCAGCAATTAGTCGAGTATTTCAATGACCGTTTGGAATGGGAGCATCATTCCAATTTTCGTCCCTTTTTTTTAAAAGAGGGTGTTGTTCATGGTTTGTTCGGGCCGATACGGATCGGCACTGATTTGGTCGCGCTTCGAAAAGTTTCGAACCCCTCGGTAATCGCGGGTTTTTCCGCGCGGCTTGGCGTAACGACGACCGAAATTCCGCATTTACAGAAGCATGAATTGGAACAGGTGTTGTCTTTGCCCGCGAGGCAGTCGATCAACCCGGATTCCATCGTAGACTTTGACCGTCTGGCCCGAACCGTTCATATGCTGAACTTTTTGCCATTTGCCCATGAACAGGAATTTTTACAATTGGAGGTTGATCCACGGCACATTCTTGGGGTCAAAAAAGATCATGGCGCCTATTTTCAGGAAGTTATTCTCAAATGCGGCCTGGAGCCGAAAAATATCGTTATAACGCTGGGCATTAACAGTGTTTACGCGCCTTATTACGACACGTTGCTGGAAGGACTCGAAAACTATCGGCGACGCGGTTACCGGATTGCGCTCAAATTTGATTACCAGGCTCTCGATGGCTCGGCCATGGCTTTGGTTTCAAGGTTGGCGCCCGACTTTATCTGTTTTTCGGCGGCCCACTTTGAAACTTTGCAAGATAATACTTTGCTGGAAAAATTGAAGGGCTTGACCGCTTTGGTAAGAAAAATAGCCGCGCAATCCATCATTTTTCAAGTTGACGGCAGAAAAACCGCAGGCATTGCCCGGCAAACTGGTTTTGATTTGGCGTTGGGTGAGTATTACGCGTTGCAGGAAGCAAAAAGTTTCGTGGCCGGTGTGCGTAAAGCGGGGTAAGCCGCTTTTGTTTTTTGCTTCGCCCGCGATGTCTCAGGCTTATGAGCGCTCTTGATTGTGGGCCAATAAATAATCGGTGAATGCGAGTAATTGTCTTAAAAACTCGCTGTACGGCAGTAGCCGTCTGGCGTTGTAAAGCTGTTGTTTGGCCGCAAGCAATTTTTTTTGCGCCAGTAAAGTCAAAAGGGAGCGGCTGCACCGGTCTATTAAAAATTCACGGAACACCAGCGCCAACGGGGTTTGTTTCAGGTGCAGGGAAAGATTCAAGGCATCGAGGCAGGGTTCTATGTTATTGTCAGCCCAGTTATGTATCGCCCGGGCCAGCCAATAACGGGCCGCTTGTTCTGCGGCGAAAACCGCTGTCAAATCAGCGCGGCAGCGGCGACAGTGGCTGTCGCCGCTGAGGCGCGCCTTGCAACAGGGGCACTGTTGCATCAGGATTGCAGGTAGTAGAGGATATCGCTTAATTGCTCGGTCGGCTCTTCAAGCCCTGCAATATCCTTGCTTTGGATGCCTGTGGTCAGCGTTTCGATTAAATTGACCATGTCCTCTTTGTCTTCTGCGGATGCCTGGTCGAAAAAACTTTCAGCTTTGGTGATCAGGGCGCGCGCGGCTTCTATTTCCGGGGCTTCGAACGATTCCGGCTCGGCTTCAATGGCAGGGTCTGACTCCAGGTGTCCGAATAGCGAAGTGATGCGCTGTTTGGCGGTATCCAAAGCGGTATTTTCAAAACGGGACAGGGCGTTTTTAATGGTGATGGATTTTTCCAGACCGGTGGCTTTTTCCTGTGCCGAAACATGTAAAATACCGTTGAGATCCAGATCCAGGGTCAGCGTTATCACGTTACCGGCTTCAACATCCTGCAAACCTTCAATCCGAAATTCGTCTATTTTGATATTGTTCAAGGCGTCGGGGTCTTCACCTTGATAAATGCTGACTTCGACGACGTCTTGCTGGTCATAACTGGTGACGAAAGCTTCGGTCTTGCGGATCGGCAAGACGCTGTTTTTATGAATCACCGGCACGAACATGAAGGGATAAAACTCACCATTGAGTGTGCCGATGGCGCTGGTTCCGTAGGTATAAGGGGTGACATCGACCAGGACTGTGTCAACCTGCTGGCCGCCGATCATGGCCGCTTGCATGGCGGCGCCCAGGGCTACGCATAAATCGGGATCGACTTCGCCATGCGGTTCAAAGCCGAATTCATCGAGCAGCCGTTCCCGAATACAAGGCGTGCGGGTGGAGCCGCCCACCAGAATGATTTCGTCGATATCGGAGGCGGTCAGTTTTGCGCCTTTCAGCGCGATGTGCAGGGCATCAAGTGTGGCGTTGATATAGTCTTCGATCATGTTTTCATAGTCCATCCGGGACAGTTCAACCGATAAATGGATGGCCGCGCCTTCATGCTCCAAGAGATACTCTTCTTCAATCTGCGCGTAAGGCTGGTCGGAAAGCTGGAACTTTGCCCGTTCCGCCGCCCTGTTGATGCGCGCCATGGCTTTGCTGTGGTTGCGGGCGTCAATCTGATGCGTTGTTTGTAGATGATCGAGCAGGTAGTCGATGATCTGCTGGTCAAAATCGTCGCCGCCCAGATGGTTGTCGCCGTGGCTCGACAGCACTTCGACCACGCCGTCTTGTATGTTTACCACGGAAACGTCGAAAGTGCCGCCGCCGAGGTCATACACCAGCATGTGTTTGGCTTCGGTTTGATTGGCGCCGTAAGCCAGCGCCGCAGCAGTGGGTTCGTTGATCATGCGCACGACTTCCAGCCCGGCAATTTCACCGGCTTCCCGCGTGGCCTGGCGCTGCGCGTCGGAGAAATACGCAGGTACCGTGATGACGGCTTTGCTGACCGGATGGCCGAGATGATTTTCGGCAATGGTTTTAAGGCGTTTCAGGATGATGGCGGAAATTTCCTGCGGCGCATAGCTTTGTCCGCCTAAATCAATCCGGCTGTCTTGCCCCATCAGGCGCTTGATGGATTTGACGGTACGCTCCGGATAAACCAGGTATTGGTTGCGCGCCGCATCGCCTACCAGAATGTCGCCGTTATCATCGATGCCGACAAAAGACGGCAGAATTTTTTTGTCGCCGTCGGTAATGATGCGTACTTTGCCGTTTTCGACAACGGCGACTTCAGAGTTGGTGGTGCCTAAATCGATACCAATGATTGTTTCGTTCATTATGTTTTACCGGGATGGATTTTGTTAACTTTAACTTCGGCGAGGCGCAGAATCTGATTTTGAAAAAGGAAGCCTTTGCGCAATTCTTCCAGCACGATGCCGTTGTCGCGTGTTGGTTCATGGCTGGTTTCAACTGCGGTCATGGTAAGCGGGTCGAGCAATTGTCCCACGCAGTTTATAGCCTGAACCTGATGGCGTTGCAATAGTTGTTCAAAGCGTTTGAGGGTCATTATCTGACCTTCTTTGAAGCGTTTGATGAAAAGCTTGTCCCTGTCTCTGGCGCGTTTGAACAGGCTTCTGACCGGGCGGTAATGCTCCAAAATGTCCAGGCCGGTGCTCAAGCGATCATAAATATCGACGATATCCAGCAGCAGACCGCGCGTGTGTTCATTTTGCTGCAGCGCCAGGCGCTCGGATTGCGCGCTGATCTCTGCCGCCAGAATTTTGTTGTCTTCCTGTACGGTAGTGAGTGCTGATCTCAATGTTTCCAATGTGTTTTTAAACTGCCTGGATTCAGCCTTGACTTCTGTTTTCAGTCCCGCCATTTCACTGAGCAGGCTATGCAGGTCGGGATGCCCGTAAGCGGCCGATGGGTCGGGTTGGCTCTGTTCCAGATAAGCCCGGAAGTCTTCAAGCAATGCGTTTTCTTGTATTTCCGAGGTCATGATGGGTCAACCGGGGCGCTGCCGTTCACAAAAGTTTTGTCCTCCAGGCTCGCGCGCAGCAGGGCGTTGAATTGTTTGTCATTCAGAGGCTTAAGTTGTGCGTCGGCCAATGCCTGGTCAAGCAATGTATCGAAGTCGATAGCCGGTAGAGTGAACAAGTCATGGCTCATCCGGCTTTTGCGGTCTTTAATCGCTTCATAAGCCTGGCGTATCGCCTGAAATTGTCGCGGCTCACGGTCGGGCGGGTAGTCTTTGACTTTTTGCAGGTAAGCCCGCTTGATTTCACTGTCGTCGGCATGGGCGGCAACGTCAAGAATTTCATAAGGTGTTTTCATGGTGCTTTGCAGGTTCAAAAAGGGCCGGAGCCGGTGTTTTTTCCGATATTGAAAGCGTTGATGACATCTTCGAGACCGACCTCGATGTTTATGCCTAAATCCTCGGCAGCTTTGAGTATCAGCAGCGCGGAAAATATATCGGGATTTTTCATTATGGACATTAGAATGGCAGGTTTTGAGCCGGTTATTTTGGTCAGGTCTTGAATAAGCCGTTCGGGCGATATTTTTTTGGTCAAGACGTTAACTTGTCGGTCGAGCTTATAGAATATTTCATCAGGCAAATGGCCAAATAATGCATCGAAAGGATTTTCAGCCTCGTCTTCTTCGTTTTCATCATTTACGCCAAAGAGCCGGTCCAAAAAGTCCATTCCCACAGGCGCATGAGCTTGGTGATAGCGATCGAGATAATTACCGATCAGCATTACGGTCTTGTGGTCT
The DNA here is from genome assembly GCA_002843155.1 of Gammaproteobacteria bacterium HGW-Gammaproteobacteria-3. Lineage (GTDB taxonomy): Bacteria > Pseudomonadota > Gammaproteobacteria > Methylococcales > Methylomonadaceae > PGZD01. The sequence continues at coordinate 8,649 of PGZD01000060.1, read as the reverse complement.
TTTTCCTGCCTGGCGTCGTTAAGGTTGACCTTCAAGCTAAGGCTTTGTTTAAACGAGCATTGGTGTGGATTGCCGTTAGTTTCGGAATAAATCCGGTAATAGGTCCAGATGGGTTTTTGCCATGTCGATACGCCGTATTTTGCGCAATGGCGCAATAATTCGAAGTGCTTGAGAGTATCCAATGCTTGGCATAATGCCAGTAGCAGATTTTCATCGTAATGCTGTTGGCTTATCGATTTTTTCAAAGGCGCCTTAACTTTTTCCAGCGCTTTATGCAGTGATTCCAGGCCGCCATGCTCCTGATTGTATTGTGTGAGGAGCCGAACGAAGCGGGTCAGTTCCGGCGGGGATAATAAATGTCCTTTTACGGGGGGTAATTCTGTCAGCAGGGTCGTTACCGGCAATCCCGTCAACTGTGCTTCCAGAGCGATTTGAAAGTGCGCGCTGAGCGGGTCCGCATCGAGCTTGTTCAGCGCGTCGGTGATGAGATTCAACCCTTGTTGTTTATCCTGGGTGGCAAAGTTCAAAAAGCCGCGCAGCAGTTGCGCTTGAAGGGCTGTATTTTTACCGGGTTGTAATGCTTCGGCTTGCTGAATTTCGGCTTCAACCAAAGGATATTTTTTGGTTTTGAAAAGTTTGCGCGCATGGGCCAGATGACTTGAAAACAGCGCTTGTTTGGCAAAGCTGTTCAAAGGGTCCAGGGTCAGCAGCTTGGCTGCGTATTGGTTGGCTTTTTTATGGGCTTTGCTGCGTGTGGCGGCGGCGATGGCCAGGGTCAGCACCTCGATATTTTGCGGGAATTGGACGAGGGCTTTGTCCAGCCACTGCTTATAGTTTTGGGCGCTTCCCCCTTGCTCACTATAATAACGAAGGACCTGTAAATAACAATCGAGATCTTCAGGATCGTATTCCAGGCTTTCAGCGAGGGTGTCGATTTTCTCGGAAAGTTCCTGACGGCTTGCCATATGACGCAAAATCAGCGCTGTTTTCAAAGCGTTGTCGGTGCCGTCTTGCGGTAAGGCGCGGATACACTGGCGCCAATAATATTCAGCATCATTGTTGTTATTTTCTTGCGTCAGTGCTTTTAAGCGGTTTTGTTCAAAATCATCGACCGCGCCAAAGTTTTTATTGAGGTCACGTTGCCCGGCCGGATACCGGGCCAGCAATCCGAAACAAAAGCGCTGCGCCAATTCGGTACCGCACAGCGACTGATACTGAATAGCCAGATTAAATTTTATCTTGTCGGATAAAGGTGTTTTTTGTTTGCTTAATTGCTCGATCAATTCGAGCTGTTTTTTACTCAATCCGCTCAATTCGCCAATAAGTCTTCGCTGTGCGTGAGTGCAGGCCGTCATGGCCTGGGCCAGCGCCGTGCCTTTTTGCGTACTGGCAAGTAATAGTGAAGCCGCTTTGGCATAGGCGGAATGTGTTGGAATTTTGCTTAATGCGGCAGGCAATTGATCAGGCGTGGCGGGGAGTGCGGCAACCGCTTTCAGCAAAGTCCTAAAATCCCGGAAAGCGGAACGGTAAGGTAGGTGTTTTAACGCTTCATCCATGCCTTCCGGGTTGTTTTCCTGATAGGCCTGAAGGGCGGATTGGGCCAGTTTTAAATGGGCGATAAAGTCTGAATCTTGCGGCAAAGCCTGCTGAAATTCAGGGTGTTCGGTGATAATCAGCAAGCCTAACCAAGCAGCCAGTGCCGGGTATTGTTGGTCCAGTTGTCGCGCGCTTAATTGCGCAAGGGCGGACTGGGTTGCGACTGGGTTTTGAGTCTGAATCAGCCAGCTTAAGTAATGGTCGTAATGTGCGTAAGGCGCTTGTGCCCGCTGGCTGTAATTTTCCCACAACACCAGTGCTTCTTTGAACATGCCTTTAGCGGCGAACGCCAGCGCGCGTTGCAAGTAGCAGTGAGCAAATTGTTGCCGCCAGTCGCTATTGTCCGTATCGCGCAATAGTTTTTTATAAAGCTCGATGGCTTCTTTGTATTTGCCCGAATTCGACAAAAACAGTGCCCGTTGGTCAAGGCTATGCTCTGTTGTACTGGATTCAGTCGCCGGTTTTTTTTTCATGGTGCTGTTCTTTAAGTGCGAGAGGCTTTTTTGAGATGTTTTGCTAAAGGCTATTGTAAGGTATAGTAACAAATTTGAATTCAAAAATTGAACGGCTTGCTGGCAAAGGCCAAAATACTGGTTGCCATGCCGTGGTTTGTTCATCGGGAAAAGAATCCGAAATTTTTACTATACTATTCGATGGAAATTTACCAAAATTGTTGGATTTTTTGGCGATATTGACGTTTTTTCAAAGCTTTGCCTTGCATTCCCAAGCAATCCTGTCTGGGGCTTGAGAGGTAGCGAAGTCTATTTATTGTTGGGGCGCAAACCAGATATGAATACCACCAAGAGCACAAACATGAACCCGGATTGGTTGGAAAATTTGTCGATTAAAGAAGATGCGGTCGTATCATCAAGACGTCGTTTTATAAAAAACATGGCTTATGGCTCGTTGTTGACAATCGGATCGCCTTTGCTGGCAAAAGCCGCAAGTGGACGTGGCGCATTACATAAAATGTTAGATTTTCAAAATACCCATACCGGCGACAAGTTGAAACTGACTTATTTCGAGCATGGCCGCTATCTTAAAGATGCATTGTGTGAAATAAATTATGTCATGAGAGATTTCAGGACCGATGACACGCATCCGATAGACCCCTCCTTACTTGATCAACTGTATGATTTAAAGAAGTTACTCGGCATCAACAAACCTTTTCACATTATTTCGGGTTATCGTTCACCTTTCACGAATGCCTTGTTACGCAAATCGAGCCGGGGTGTTGCCAAAAAAAGTCTGCACATGCAAGGCATGGCGATTGATGTCCGCATTCCCGGTGTTGATACGCGCGTTCTCAGAAATGCAGCGCTGGCTCTGCGTCAAGGTGGCGTGGGTTATTATCGAAGCTCCGATTTTGTTCATCTCGATAGTGGCCGTTTCAGAACCTGGTAATTTTAAACCGGGGTAAACGTTGAAGTTTTAAAAAATCGAGCATAAGGAAAGAATTAAATGATACGTGTCGGCATTGTCGGTGGAACTGGCTATACGGGGGTTGAATTGCTGCGTTTGTTGGCACTGCATAAAGACGTGACTATAACTGCGGTAACTTCAAGAGCTGATGCAGGTAACCGGATAGACGCACTTTATCCGAGTTTAAGAGGCTTGGTCGATGGGGTGTTTGTTGCGCCGAAAACCGATAGCCTGACCGAGGCGTGTGATGTGGTATTTTTTGCCACGCCTAATGGCACCGCGATGTTGATGACGGAAAAATTACTGGTCAATGGCGTGAAAGTGATCGATTTGTCAGCCGATTTCAGGATTAAGGATATCAGGGAATGGAGCCGTTGGTACGGTATGGAGCACAGTTGTCCCGATTTGGTTGCCGAGGCCGTTTACGGCTTGCCTGAAGTGAACCGTGAGGCGATAAAAAAAACACAATTGGTGGCTTGTCCTGGTTGTTATCCAACGGCCGTTCAGCTTGGATTTTTGCCTTTGATTGAACGGGAACTGATCGATACGCAAGATTTAATTGCCGATGTTAAGTCGGGCGTCAGCGGTGCTGGCCGTAAAGCGGAGTTAACCGTGTTGATGAGTGAAACCGGCGAAAGCTTTAAAGCTTATGCGGTCAATGGCCATCGGCATTTACCGGAAATCAGACAGGGCCTGGATCTGGCGGCGCAAGCGCCGGTCAAATTGACGTTTGTGCCACATTTGACGCCGATGATTCGCGGCATTCACGCGACTTTATATGCGCGCTTGCATGCCGATGCCGATGCCGATGCTGTTCAGGCTGTATTTGAGCGGCGTTATGCACAAGAATATTTTGTCGATGTATTGCCGCAAGGCTCTCATCCCGATACCCGGAATGTGCGGGGCAGCAATAATTGCCAGATTTCGGTTCATCGGCCGCAGGGAGGGCGCACGTTGGTTATTTTATCGGTTATCGACAATCTGGTTAAAGGCGCGGCCGGTCAGGCGGTGCAGAATATGAACCTGATGTTTGGTTTGGACGAAAGACAAGGGCTGGGCGGCATCGCTTTGTATCCTTAGATTCTTGACTAAAAACCTAGGAATTGGCATACTGGAAGCTGTTTTCAATTTTCAAGTAGTGATTTTATGGCTGAACCGATTGTTTTTACTGATAGCGCCGCTGCCAAAGTAGGTGAGTTGATCACCGAAGAAGGCAACGATAATTTGAAACTGAGGGTTTATGTGTCCGGTGGAGGCTGCTCCGGCTTTCAATACGGCTTTACTTTTGATGAAGAAGTCAATGACGATGATACGCAAATTGAAAATGGTGGCGTTACGGTATTGATTGATGCGATGAGCATTCAATATTTAACCGGCGCCGAAATCGATTATAAAGAAGATTTGTCAGGCGCCCAGTTCGTTATCCGCAATCCCAGTGCAACCACTACCTGCGGTTGCGGCTCCTCTTTTTCCGCTTGATGCGGCGTCAGCCTTTGGTGTTTGGGGTTGGCGTTCCAGGATAAATGCCACCGAGTATCACGGAGCTGTTGGCGCCGGTGACATGAGTCAAGTTTCCCGGCAGCTTGTTAAGCGTTTGCCTGGCGAGCCAGGCAAACGCGACAGCTTCGACATGATCGGCGTGTAGTCCGTAGTTTTCGCTGGAAACTACCGGACAAGGCAATTGCTGTTGCAACAAGGCCATTAAGAATTTATTGTGGATGCCGCCGCCACAGATCAGCACGCGCTGGGTTTCCGGTGCATAGCGCTTGATAGCGTCACAGAGGGTTTGCGCTGTTAAATGGCATAAGCTGGCTTGAACGTCTGCGACTTTATAATCCGCTAAAGGCCGCGTGTTTCGAGCCAGCCATTCGAGTGAAAAATACTCTTTTCCGGTGCTTTTGGGGGCTTTGGCAGAAAAATAAGGATCGGCTGTCAGGCATTCGATCAGGTCTTGGCTTGCTCGCCCGGAGTTTGCAAGATCGCCATCTTTATCATAGTGAAAGGCGCTATGTTTACTGATCCACTGATCCATTAGCGTGTTGCCGGGTCCGGTATCGAAACCCAAAATCGGGTCGGTACTGTTTTTTGGCAGTATTGTGATATTGGCGATGCCGCCGATATTGGCGATGACGCGATTTTCTTCTGCGCTGCTAAAGACGGCTTGGTGAAAAGCGGGTACCAGCGGTGCGCCTTGCCCACCGGCGGCAATATCCCGGCGCCTGAAGTCTGCGACTGTGGTGATGCCCGTCATCTGGGCAATAATGTTGGGATCGCCTATTTGTAACGAAAAGGGGCTATCCAGATGCGGAGCATGATAAACCGTATGTCCGTGGCTGCCTATCGCGGTTATTTTCGAGGCCGGAAGTTCGGCTTTAGACAATAGATTTTGTACCGTATTGGCGAATAAGTATCCGAGCTCAACGTCCAGCCTGCCATAGTTTTTAAGTAAAACAGGCTGGTCGGTTGACGTTAAGTCACTTAACCGGGTTCTTAACGGCTCGGAAAAAGGCTGGTATTCAAAAGCAATGCAGCGCGGCTCGGCTTGGCTAAAATCGACCAGCCCGGCATCGACGCCATCGATGCTGGTACCCGACATCAAGCCAATGTAAAATTCAGGGTTCAAGTTTGTTGTGTCAAGGCTGGTTTTGGGCCAACAGTGTTTTGTTAGACAGTTCCAGTTGCGCCAGTAGGGGGCGGGTTGCTGCTTTAAAATCAGCCAGCAATGCCGGGCTTACAGGTGCCGAGTTAGGTAATTTTACGGTCAGGGGGTCGCGGTGTTCGCCGTCAATGCGAAATTCATAATGTAAATGCGGCCCGCTCGCCAATCCTGATTGGCCGACATAGCCAATAATGTCACTTTGCTTGACGGTGCTGCCTGTTTTAAAGTTTTTGCTGAAAGCGGAAAGGTGTGCGTACAGCGTACTGTAATGTTCACCGTGCTGAATAATGATAACGCGACCGTAACCATTTTGCCGACCTTGAAAAATAATTTTACCATCGCCGGTGCATTTGATGGGAGTGCCTCGCACAGCAGCGTAATCAACCCCTTTATGCGCACGGATTCTATTGAGTACCGGATGCCTCCTTTTTAGGTTGAAAGGTGAGCTGATGCGTGCAAAATCAACCGGTGTTCGGATAAAAGCCTTGCGCATGCCGTTGCCCTCCGGCGTATAGTAATGGGCGTGGCCTTGCTTGTCTTGGTACCTCACTGCTCGATAAGAGGTGCCTTGATTGATAAATTCAGCGGCAAGAATGGCGCCCGAACCGACCTCTTTGCCCGCAGCATAAAATTTTTCATAAAGTATGGAAAAACTGTCGTTTTCTTTGATGTCGAGGGCAAAATCAATATCCCAGGCAAAAATTTCGGCAAGTTGCAAAATAACTTTGTCAGGCAATCCGGCTTCTTTTCCTTCCTGGAATAACGAAGAATGTATTGTGCCGGTAACATTGGCGATTTGCTTATCCAGTTGTTTGCTGGAAATTTCGACATTGAACGAATCTATTTCGCGAGTGGCCGAGAGCGTTTCCAGGGCGTTTTTTTTATAGATTAATTGTTGTAATCGCCCGGAGTTGTCTATCTTGAGCTGTAAAGTTTTGCCGAAAGAAATTTGGGTAAATTGTTTCCCGGTTGCGTTGGCGTGTATGATTTTGTGCAAATCAGCTTTGCTTAAATCTAATGTTGAAAAAATCGAAGAAAGGCTTTCACCGCGCTTGATGGTGTGTTTGATCAATGCAGGTTCGGCGGAGCCGGTAATTTTTTTCAATCCGGCATCAAGCTGTTTTTCTATAGGATTGGTTGGCTGAATTAAAGTGGCATTTTGGGTGAAGACACTAATATCCGCCGAGTTGGTTTCGGTTTGCAGAGCTATCAATGCATAGCTGGCGCTGGCAACTACGGCTGAGCCAATGCCTAAAAATAAAGACTTGTAAATTCTATTTTTCACGGCGCTTCAGATATTTTAGTTACATGAGTGAGTTAGATTATTGATAATCAATTCTAGGTGATTTAATGCGTTTTATCAAATATTTGGTTGATATAATTGATTTCATTAAGCTGAAAGGCAACAATATATCATGGCATACAAGAGGTTTTGGTATCGGTTGATGGCTTGATCTTATTTCTGAGATTTCAGGTCAGGTAACCCGAGTCGCCTCAGGTTGCTGTTGAAAACCTTGTACCTTCACGCGATAAAGTTGTAATTGTGAAAGATATACAATAATCAGATTAATATTTTCTTAAGACTTATGGAGGATTAGTGTTGCAAGAGCAAATAAATCAGCTTTTTAGAGGAGTTGAAGAAGTTCTGATAGAAGAAGAGCTTAAGCAGAAATTAGGGGAAGGCCGTCCGTTACGGATTAAAGCGGGATTTGATCCTACCGCCCCTGACTTGCATCTTGGGCATACGGTGCTGATTAATAAACTCAGGCAGTTTCAGGATTTTGGCCATGAAGTTTTGTTTCTGATTGGTGATTTCACGGGCATGATTGGTGATCCCACGGGTAAAAACGTAACGCGTAAGCCGTTGACACGGGATGAGGTTATTGAAAATGCCAAAAGTTACGAAGAGCAGGTTTTTAAAATTCTCGATCCAACAAAAACATTAGTTTTGTTCAATTCCAGTTGGATGAATGCAATGACTTCGGCAGAATTGATTCAACTGGCAGCTAAACACACCGTCGCGCGAATGCTGGAGCGCGATGATTTCAGTAAGCGTTACAAAAGTGGGCAGCCGATCGCTATCCATGAGTTTTTATATCCATTGATTCAGGGCTATGACTCTGTTGCGATGAAAGCTGATGTTGAATTGGGTGGGACCGATCAGAAATTCAATCTGTTGGTGGGTCGGCAATTACAGGCGATTTATGGGCAAAAACCTCAGGTTGTCATGACCATGCCTATCCTGGAAGGATTGGATGGTGTTCAGAAAATGTCAAAATCACTTAACAATTATATAGGGGTGGCTGATACGCCGGATGAGATGTTTGGTAAAATCATGTCGCTATCCGATGATCTGATGTGGCGGTATTTTGAATTGCTAAGCTTTAGAGCCATGGGCCAAATCAAGGGCTGGCGTCAGGAATCCGAGCAAGGCGCTAATCCGAGAGATTTTAAAGTTAAATTGGCTCAAGAAATAATTACAAGATTTCATAGTGCAGCCTTAGCGGAAAAAGCTTTGGAAAATTTTGAAGCAAGGTTTCAACAGGGAGCGATACCGGACGAAATGGATGAGATCGAGTTAATATCGAAAGACGCAGGTGGTTATGCTATTGCTAACCTGCTCAAGGATGCAGGATTGGTGGGGAGCACGTCTGACGGATTACGCATGATAAAGCAAGGGGCTGTGAAAATAGAGGGTGAAAAAGTGGAAAACCCGAAATTGATCATTGCATTGGGAACGCGGCAAGTCTATCAGGTCGGTAAGAGAAAGTTTGCCAGAGTGAGCATTACGGCGGCGCAGTAAGAAAAAACGGGTGTGTGGATAAAGTCATCTGCTGTGCAAAAGTATGGAGTCAGAAAAATTCCGAGTGTATAAAAATACCTCTTGACGGGAGGATCGGTGGATGTATAATTGTCGGCTTTCCCGCAGAGAAGCGGGTCAGGGAAGGCGGAAAGTTAAAAAGGAAGTTGAC
>PGZD01000122.1 GCA_002843155.1 Gammaproteobacteria bacterium HGW-Gammaproteobacteria-3 | reverse complement strand
CTCCAACTTGACGCCAGGACGTTAAGGCTAGAGGCTTTGGAAATCAAGGACGAGCGACTGCTATGCGGGTAAAAACGAACACCGAAACTTTAGTATATAGTACCAGTTTTGACTAGTTCGACAAGGGGATACCTTGTAAGGGTATTGAACCGTGATAAACTAAACCAGGTAAACCAAGTTGAATCAGGTAGTCATCATGCAGACATATAATATTCACGACGCTAAAACTCAACTATCCCGTCTGGTAGAGCAGGCCGCCAAGGGCGAACCGTTTGTCATTGCCAAGGCCGGCAAGCCGATGGTTAAAGTGATGGCGCTTAATGCGCCGGAGCCTTCTCAAATCAAGCGATTCGGTTTTATGGCTGGACAAATTCATGTACCGGATGATTTTGACCGGATGGGCGAAGAGGACATCGCACGGCTATTTGAGAATGGCGCATGAAGCTGCTATTGGATACCCATTTGCTGCTATGGGCGGCGGAAGGCTTTGAGTATTTGCCACCGAATGCCCAGGCGCTGATGAGCGCCCCTGAAAACGAGCTGTTCTTCAGTGTCGCCAGTTTGTGGGAAATCGTTATCAAATGCGGCTTAGGCCGCAAAGACTTCCAGGTCGATCCGCGCTTGTTACGGCGGGGACTGCTGGACAATGGCTACAATGAACTGCCGATCCTCAGCGAGCATGCGGTCACCATCGGCACCTTGCCACCCATCCATAAAGACCCTTTCGATCGCCTGCTTGTCTCCCAGGCCATTGTCGAAGGCATCACGCTACTGACGTCCGATGCCTATGTGGCTGAATACCCAGGTCCAGTGCAACACGTCTAATGAATGGCAGCAAAAAATAAGCTGCTGACCGTACTATCGGAAGCAGAGCAGTATGCGATCTATGGCCTGCCGGATTTCGATAATGATCAGCGGTTGGAATACTTGGCTCTATCTGAAACAGAATTGGAGCTTGCGACCAGCCGCCCCGGTCTTCATGCGCAGGTTTATTGCATTTTGCAGATCGGTTATTTCAAGGCCAAGCACAGTTTTTTCCGTTTTGACTGGAACGAAGTCGAAGACGATTGCGCTTTTGTGTTGAGCCGTTATTTCATTGGCGATGTGTTCGAACCAAAGTCGATCACCAACCATGAGCATTACACCCAGCGCGGGCGAATCGCCGCATTGTTCGGCTATCGGCCGTGGACATCCGACTTCCTGCCGGAGCTTGCACATCAAGTCGAGTCTATTGTTCGACGCGATGTCTCCCCAGGATTTATTGCTGCCGAGTTGCTCCTATGGCTTAACGAACACAAAATCATTCGGCCCGGCTATACCACGCTGCAAGAACTAATCAGCGAAACCCTATCCGCCGAACGCCGGCGGCTGGCCGACTTGCTTGCGGAAATACTCGATGACGAGGCCAAAGCCAAGCTGGACCAACTTCTGATACGAGACGATACCCTGTCGCAATTAGCGGCGCTAAAGCAAGATGCCAAGAATTTCGGCTGGCGTCAGATGGCCCGCGAACGCGAGAAGCGCACCCTTCTGGAACCGTTGCACAGGATTGCCAAAGCCTTGTTGCCCAAGTTGGATGTTTCGCAGCAGAACTTGCTCTACTATGCGAGTCTGGCGAATTTTTATACCGTTCATGACTTGCGACACCTCAAGTCGGTGCAGACCTATCTCTATTTGTTGTGCTATGCCTGGCAGCGTTACCGGCAGTTTACCGATAATCTGGTCGATGCAATGGCTTTCCACATGAAACAGTTGGAAGATGAAAGCAGTGCAGTCGCAAAACAATCGCTTAATGCCGTTCAGGGACAACATCGACAGGAAACCCAGCGGGTCGGGCGCCTGTTGCTGCTCTATGTCGATGACACGGTCGCCGATGCCACGGCATTCGGCGACGTGCGGCAGCGTGCTTACAAAATCATGCCGAAAGACGCTCTGCAAGACACGGGACAACGCATGAGTGTCAAACCGGCAAGCAAATTGGCGCTGCATTGGCAAGCGGTTGACGGCTTGGCCGAGCGTATCCGCCGCCATTTACGACCATTATACGCCGCGCTCGATTTTTCCAGCGTCACTCCCGATAGTCCGTGGCTTGCCGCGCTTGTTTGAACCCAAGGCGTATTCGCCAAGCAGCAACGCCTTTCGCAGAGACCGATTGATGAATGTCCGCCAACCACGCTGCCGAAACGGCTGCGACAGTATCTATTGATCTTCGATGCCGACGGTAAGCCAATTAGTCTACATGCCGACCGCTACGAATTCTGGTTATATCGCCAAATCAGGAAACGCCTGAAGTCTGGCGAAATTTACATTGACGATAGCTTGCAACACCGCCATTTCTCGGATGAGCTGGTGTCCATGGAAGACAAGGCCGATATACTCGCACAGATGGATATCCCATTTTTGCGCAAGCCGATCAATAGCCAGCTTGATGCACTTGCGGCCAAATTGCGTGAGCAATGGATAGCCTTCAATCGCGAACTGAAACAGGGAAAATTGACCCACCTGGAATACGATAAAAATACGCAGAAACTTTCTTGGCGTAAGCCAAAGGCCGATAAACAGAAGGTATCCGAACGGGCATTCTATGAAAAATTGCCATTTTGCGATATCGCCGATGTATTCCGTTTCGTCAATAGCCAGACCACGTTTTTGTCTGCATTGAAGCCCTTGCAACCGCGATATGCAAAGAAGGTAGCCGACAGCGATAGCTTGATGGCGGTCATCATCGCTCAGGCAATGAATCACGGCAATCTGGTGATGGCTCGAACTAGCGATATCCCTTATCACGTTCTGGAAACGAGCTACCAGCAGTACCTTCGGCAAGCATCTCTTCACCCAACTTCGTCACCTAATAACGAAGTTCCCCGCCATTTCAATCAGTTAAAAATTTTAACTACTGTCGGTTGGCACTACAGATTTTTTGCTGTTCACG
>PGZD01000059.1 GCA_002843155.1 Gammaproteobacteria bacterium HGW-Gammaproteobacteria-3 | reverse complement strand
ATTTGGGGCGTTTGTGTTTTTTCTCGTTTGTCATGGTCACCTCTACTGACAGTATAAAGTCTGCCTTTAGAAGTGTCCGGGATCATTAAACCATTACAAGGCTTAACTGGTTTCAGTTCAAGCACTAGTTACACTGCTACCTTGTATTAATTAATTTTTAAGCTACATTTTGTAAGCCTAAATTAATAAGGGAGAGGGTTAACAAATGAAACATCCATATACCAAGGCTCAATTGTCAAGCGGTGCGTTGTCGCTGTTGATAACAGGGGTCATTTTGACTCAGCCCGTACTGGCCGAGGATACTAACCGTATCCTCGAACTGGAACGGAAATTGGAACGCAGTCTTCAGGCTGTCGAGCGCTTGACTCAGCGAGTGCAGGAGCTGGAAACTGTCGACAATACTCATAATAGTGCTGCATCAGCAGCCAAAAACCAAGCGAGTGACGATCTGACTCGAAAACTCGCCGAACATGAAGAACGATTAGCCGGAGTTGAGAATACAGTATTCGAGATTGACGATAAAGTGGGCAGCCGTACCATCGTTTCGGCTTTTGATGCAATGGAACTGACCCTCGGTGGCTTTTTGGATACCTCTTATACTGTAGCTGATGGCGAAGACGGCACCAGTGCTTCTTTTAACCGCCAGTGGCTGGGTTTGTTGATTGGTGTCAAACTGAATGAAAGCTGGTCAGCGTTTTTAGGACAAGCATTTGTACGTAAATCAGAGGTTGAGTACGACGACCCCGGTCGGCGCCGTGACCCGACCTTCGATAGGCAAAGTGAATCAAGGTTAATGCTCGCCTGGGCCAACTACCATTATTCGGATGAACTTAACATCCGCGTCGGACGCTTTGTTACGCCTCACGGTATTATTAACATCGAGCATTTTCCTGCAGTGTTGCTGAGTCCGGAACAACCGCTTTTTTTGCGGACACCTCTATTTGAGCAGGATATTATCTTCAGCAATTTCACAGATGGGGCGCAGTTTCACGGACAGACCAGTTTTGGTTTCGGTAATACCGGCAAGTTTCAATACACAGCTTACGTTGGTAATAACGAGTTAAGCAGCACCAAACATATTTACGGTACGCGTCTTGCCTATACCTTTGGTGAATCCGGTTTCACTTTGGGAGGGAACTTCAGTAAAGGAGAACGTCGAAACGAGCCTGCAGCTCCCGGTACTCCCAATAATCTGGGTCAAAACTATACCGTTCTGGGTGTTGATGCTCTTTATGACAAGGGGTCATTTCTGGTCAAAAGCGAGTATTACAAAACCATGGAAGACAATGGCGCACGCAACCGCGAAGCTTATTACATTCAACCGGCATGGCGTATTACGCCGCAGTGGACGGCGTTTTATCGCTATGATTTTTTGGATGACGGCAATAATTTCGGCGACGTCGAGGAGCATGTAGCCGGGTTGAATTATCTGCCTTATACGAATATTCGATTACGTGCCTTCTACACGCGCCGTCTTTTTGAGTCCGGTGGCGGATTCGGTTCAGCTGACGCGAATATCTATCAACTTTCCGGCACATTCAGCTTCTGATAAGGACATCATCATGAAACATATTACACATAATGGGTTGCACCTGTTGCTGCCAGCGTTGGTATTATTCACATTTTTGTTCGGCCAGATTGCCGAAGCGGCCGATTTTGCGGTTATTGTCAATGCAGGCAATGACTATCAGGCGGCTGAAACTGAAATGAAAACGACGGTCAAGCGCTTATTTCTTAAAGAAGCTGGGAGTTGGCCGAACAATATTGATGCGGAGCCAATTGATCGTGCCCAAGGTAGTGCCGAACAACAGGCCTTCATGTCTCAGGTATTAAATCTGGATGCGGCTGCCTTGGCGCGCCACTGGATGGCTGTTAAACAAAAGACCGGTCAGACAGCGCCGCGTGAAGTAAGCGCCGGGAGCATTGTGCTGAAACTGATAGGCAGCAAGAAAGGCGCCTTTGCTGTCGTGGATACGGCTTCTCTGGGCGGTTTGCCGGGCAATGCGCGGATATTGTTCCAATTCAGCGCACCGTAATCAAAACCTGCGACCCGTTAATTTTACTCATGTAAAATGGCGGGTCGTCAACAAAATAAGGCTGATAGTTGTGAATATTCGTACCAAGCTTTTAACCGCATTCGGATTTACAATACTTTTGATGCTGGTGCAGGCTGCTGCAAGCCATTACTTCGTCGGGGAAATGCAACAGGCTGTCAGCGCACTGGCCAAGTCCATTGAAGCCCGGCAAACAGTCCGGCAGCTCGATGATATCAAAGGCAAAATACAGGCCGAAAAGCTTAATCTTGATGTCTTGCAGGTTTACGACCAAGCGTTGCAAGAGCCACTCAATAAGCTTTTGGCAATCAGTCAAACGGATGATGATCTGCATATTGCCGACGATGTTTTGCAAGGACTGAATGAAAAAGGGCGCCTTTTACGCGAAGAACTACGTCAGACCCTGGCTTTGCCTCGGCAAGGCTTGAGCGGGGAACAAATGGAAGAGCGTATGATTTTTCTGGATGATGCCGCTGCGCAATTGGGTGAAAAATTGAGTATGTTGGATATAAACTTGGCTCAAGCACAGGAGGGGGCTCTAGCCCGGGAGCGGGTGGTACATGATCGACCTACCATTGCCGCCGCGCTGTTAACTACAATTGCTTCCGTGTTGATGTTCGGTTTCGGCTGGATTTTCTCCGGGCGCATAGCCCGTCCGATTAAAGCGTTAGCACAGCATTTGCAGGCTATGGCTGATGGTCATCTGAATTTTGTCGATTTACAGATCAAGGGGCGCGATGAATTTGTCGATCTGGCTAATGCCGCGAATCGTATGCGCGAAAGCGTTGCGAGCATGGTGCAGCAGGTAAAATCACTGATTAACCAGTTGAAAGTCGCCACTGAACAGCTATCTCATCAGTCGCAAGCTTCAACTCAACACGCCAGTGATCAGTTCAAGGAAACTGAGCAAGCGGCCAAGGCCACCAGCGAAATGGCATCTACCATACAGGAGGTTGCACGCAATGCTGAAGATGCTGCAGCGGCGGCGCGTAACGCTGATAGCGAAACCGAAAATGGCCGCAAGATGGTGAAAAAAACCATTGCTGCTATTGAGAACTTGGCTTTGGAAGTGGAGCATGCCGCTAAGGTCATTGGTCAACTGGGCGATGAAAGTCAGCAGATCGGCGGGGTATTGGATGTAATTGGCAGTGTTGCTGAACAAACCAACCTACTTGCGTTAAATGCAGCGATCGAGGCTGCGCGCGCCGGCGATCAAGGCCGTGGCTTTGCTGTGGTGGCAGACGAGGTGCGGGAGTTGGCTCGCCGCACACAGGCCTCCACCATCGAAATCAAAGCTATTATCGAGCGTTTGCGCGTACGCGCCGGAGAAGCCGTGCACGTCATGGCAGCAAGCCAGGACAATGCGGCGGCCACTACCCGTCAGGCAGGGCAAGCCGGTCAGTCGTTGGAGGTGATTGCGAGCTCGGTGACCCGCATTTCGGATATGAATACACAAATTGCGAGCGCCGCCGAAGAACAGGCGGCTGTTGCAGGAGAAATTAACCGTAATATTATCAATATCACCCGTATTGCAGATGATTCTGTGGCAGGTACGAAAGAATCCGTGGCTGCGGCCAAGCAACTCGAGCTTATGGCTCAAGACTTGCAAAGCCTTATCGTTCGCTTCCATACCTGAAAGTTTCAAGTTTATGAGTATTGGGTGTACAAAGCTTCCGGCTTCGCTCTACCTCGTCAGATTTAAACGCAGTTTGCGTTAATACAGCCACGGCAGCAGCTTTCGGGTGGTTTTGCGGTAATCCCGATAAGCACTGCCAAATTTTTTTTCCAGCAAGGCTTCTTCCAGGGCGATGCGTGAGAGAAAAGCGAAACCGGTCGGAAGGGTTAAAATCAGCAGCGCCAGAACATCGCCCATGGCTAATCCAGCCGCTGCCAAGGCCAGCAGCAAGCCGGTGTAGGCAGGGTGGCGCACCCAGCGATAGGGGCCATCGGTAATCAAACGATGTTCGTGCAATATAGTTACATGCGTGGTAAATAACCGTCCCAGTTGGCCAACCGCCCGGTAACGCAACGCCAATCCCGCGGCAAACAACAGCATTGCCAGTAACTGCCTGGGCAAATATTCCAGCGGGATAGGCAGCCAAGCCCAGGTTTTAAACCACAACGCCAAACCCAAACTGGCCAGTACACTGAGCCATAGCCACACCTGTGTTCGCTGTTCGCTGTCGGCGGTGGCGTGAGCTTCGAGCCTATTGGCGCGCGCCAGCTTGATTTCAGCGCTGATCCACACCACGCACAGCAGCAGCCAGATCACGCGTACCGCGTTCATCCGGCCCCCTTATCCTTGCCCCAAATCCGCCAAAATCTTATCCCGCACCAACTGACCCGACAACGTCACCATCGGCATGCCGCCGCCCGGATTGACGCTGCCGCCGACAAAATACAGATTGGCTAACTGATGGCTGCGCTGCGGGGCCTTGAAGCCCAGATTTTTCCAGCGGTCAGCGACCACGCCGTAGATTGATCCCAGATTGGAATAATATTTGGCTTGAATATCCAACGGCGTCCAGTATTCCTCGGTGACGATATGCTGGCGCAAATCGGTCAAGCCCATCCGCTCCAGCTTGACCAGCACCCGTTCGCGAAGCGCCCAATAATCGTCCGCCGTCAGCGGTTTGTCCGGGTTGATATGCGGAATGTGCGGCAGGATCTTGATGATCTCGCAGCCGTCCGGCGCCTGGCTGGGGTCGGTTTTACACGGTGCAACCAGATAAATGGTCGGATCGTCGGATAGTTTGCCGCTATGAAACACCGCATCGAAATGCTCGCGCGGATGATCGGAATAAAAGAAATTGTGATGCGCCAGTTGCGGATACAGCCGATTTACGCCCAAATGCAAAACAAGACCCGAACAGGTCGGCTCGAAGCGTTGCATTTTTTCAAGTTCCTCAGGCGAGCTATGCAGCAGTTTGTCCATCGCTGGAATCACTTCCATATTCGAGACCACGATGTCAGCCGCCAACACCTCGCCGCCTTGCAGCTTAATCCCGGTAGCCCGGCCTGCCTGATACTGGATGTCCTCGACTTCGCTGTTTAAGCGTATTGTCACGCCCAACTCGATAGCCAGCTTTTCCAGCGCTTGCGCCAAGCCGTACATGCCGCCCTTCACGTACCACAAGCCGTATTCGTATTGAATATACGGCATCAGATTCATCAACGCCGGCGAGTCGTAGGGCGAGGAGCCGACGTATTTGATGAAGTAATTGAGGATGTCGACCAGTTTGGGATGAGAAATAAAGCGTTTGACACCCTGATCCATTGAGCGAAATACGTCGAAATTCAAGGCGCGGATTGGGCCGTAAAACTTCAGCAAGTCCCAAAATGTATCCAGGCCCTTGGCAAAATAGCCGGCTTCGGTTTCTGTACCCAGCTTTTTGGAATAGGCCATGAAGCGGGCGAACTCGGCGGCGGTATTGGGCCCGAGTTTGTCCAACTCACGACGCTGGTTTTGTTGGTCTTCACATAAATCAATCGTGATGCCGTCTTCGAAGAAATTGCGCCAGTGCGGTTCGACTTTTTCGATACCGACATAATCGGCCATATTTTTGCCGACCTTCGTAAACAAGGCTTCGAAAATGTGCGGCATGGTCAGAATCGACGGCCCCAAATCAAAGGTAAAGCCGTCTTTGGTCATGATATTCAGCTTACCGCCGACCTTATCGTTTTTCTCGACCAGTTCCACCGCAAAGCCTTCGCTGGCCAGCGAAATCGCCGCCGACAAACCGCCCAGACCGGCGCCGATGATGACGACGCGTTTAGAATTGTTTTGCTTCATCAATAGTCCCGTTTCCATGACAACAGTAATTTAAGATTTTGCCAGCGCTGCGTTAAATCGAAGGCTGAATATTCGCGAAAGGCTTGCAGCGCCGGCCAATTGCGTTTGATGCGTTGTATAAGCGAACCTTCGCCATAGACAAAGTCCATATAGCCTTTAAAGTCTTGGTAGCGTTGTTCGGAGTAAGGAAACCAGTTGGGTTCCTTGGGCAAATGGCTGCGACTGGTCATGCCGGCCACCGGATAGGTAAAACTGCGTAAACCTTCCGCACCATGATAACGACCAAAGCCGCTTTTTTTCACGCCGCCAAAGGGCAAGCCGGGATGGCCGATATTTTTGATCACATCGTTGATTGCCCAATTGCCCACTTCGAGTTGGCCCGCAACCCGCTTGGCTTTGGCTATATCCTGGCTCCAGACGCTGGCGTTCAAACCAAACTCGCTGTCGTTAGCCAAACGGATTGCCTCCACTTCGTCGGCAAAGGCCATTACCGGCAGCAATGGCCCGAAACTTTCCTCGCGCATTACGCGCATGCCGTGATGCACATTCCACAGCACCACCGGCTTGAGGTAATTCCCCTGTTTTTCCAGCGGCCCGGAAGCCTGCGCGCCTTGGGCGAGAGCGTCCTGATAATGCGCTTCGATAATCGCCAACTGCCGTTCCGTAGTCATCGCCCCCAGATCGTCTTGCGGGTTGTGGCCGACTTGCAATTGCGCGACGCCCTGCCGTAACCAGCTTAAAAACTCATCGTGACAGTCTTGCTGGACATACAAGCGCTCCACCGACACGCAGACCTGGCCGCTATTGCAAAACGCCCCGTATAAGGCTGCATCGGCGGCGCGTTGCAATTGCGCGTCATTGAACACCAGCATCGGGTCCTTGCCACCCAGCTCCAGCATTACCGGAATCGGGTGTTGCGCGGCCCGCTGCATCACCGCCTTGCCGCCATTCAGGCCGCCGGTAAAAAATACCAAATCTGGGCCGGCGTCAATCAATTGCGCGCCGGTTTGGCCGTCGCCTACCAGCCATTGCACCAGACCGGCCGGTAAATCGAGTTGTTTAAACAAGTCGCCTATCAGTTGACCCACCGGCAGGCTTAATTCGGAAGGTTTCAAGATCACTGCATTGCCGGCAAACAACGCGCTCAGCATCGGCCCGACCGAGAGTTGAAAAGGATAATTCCACGGCGAAATCACCGCCACTACCCCGTATGGCCGGCGCTCGATGCCGGCGGTAGCGCCGGGAAAGGCGAACGGTGACGTGGGAATGCCCTGATAACGCAAGATGTTGGCGGCGTGTTTTTGGTAGTAACGCAGCAAATCCAAAACCGGATATATCTCGCCCAACAAGGCTTCGGTGCGGATTTTGCCGGTGGTCAGGCTGATTAACTCGCAGATCGAGTCCAATTCGGCCATCAATAAAGGCACCAGCCTGGATAAGACTGTTGCCCGCTCGGCGACCGGTTGCCTGGCCCAGAATTGCGCAGCGGCGCGTGCGGCCAACATCTGCTGCTGAATAGCCTCCACATCGCTAACCGGAAAATCGCCCAGCACCCGGCCATCGACCGGCGAAACGGCCTGAATCGTCGCCATTGATTAGGCCTTGGCTTTTTTCAGCCAGGTGCTTTGCTGAATGTCCTTGAAATGCACCCGGTATTTTCGCGAGATCAGATTCGAGGAAATCCGCGCCGATTCGTAAATGGTCGGCAAGCCGCTGCCGGGATGGGTACCCCCGCCCACCAGATAACAGTTATCCAGTTCTTCGAAGCGGTTATGCGGCCGCCAATACAACATCTGGCTGAACTTGTGCGACAAGCTGAACGTCGCGCCTTTGTAAACGTGTTCATCACTTTCCCAGGTGCCGGGGGTGATGATTTTTTCGCATTCAATGTGCTCGCGAATATCGCTTAACCCCAGGCGTGCGCCCAGGGTATCTAGCACTTGCTCGCGCACATCGGCGCAATGCGCCTGCCAATCGACGCCGCTGTCGTTGTTGGGCATCGGCACCAGCACGTATAAGGCCGATTTTCCGGCCGGGGCCAGGCTGGCATCGGTGACCGAAGCGTTTTGCACGTAAAACGAAAAGTCTTCGCTCAGGGTTTTATTGCTGAAGATGTTACGAATATTGGTCCGGTAATCCTTGGCGAATACGATGGTGTGATGCGGCAGATCGTATTGTTTGTCCAAGCCTAAATACAGCATAAAGGTGGAGCAGGAATACTCGCGCTTTCCCAGCTCTTGATGATCGTATTTACGCAAAGTGCCGGGTTCCAGCAGATGAGTCATTGCATGGGCGAAATCGGCGTTGACGATCACTTCGTCGCCGCGCACTTCCTCGCCATTCTGCAATTTTACGCCCTTCGCGACACCGTTCTCGACGATCAATGATGCGATCTCGGCATTGAGATGAATCTCGCCTCCGGATTCGGTAACGACTTGCGCCATTGCCGACGCGATCCGATTCAATCCGCCCGCGACATGATAGATACCGTATTCATGCTCCAGATAAGGCAGCATCGTAAACAAGGCCGGACACTCCCAAGGCGACATGCCTAAATACTTGGATTGGAAACAAAACGCCAGGCGCATTTTTTCCTTGTCGAAATACTGGCCCAGATTATTGAACACGCTTTTCGGAAACGCCAGCCAAGGCAAGGCCTTGATCAAGTCCAGCGAGAAAAACGACGCCAGCGTCGAGTAATCGCGGGTAATGCAAGGATACAAACGGTTAAAGCGGCTGCGCTCGTTATCCATGAAGCGCTCGTAGCCGGCGCTACCTTCGTCGAATACCCTTTCCAGTTCCGCGCGCATGTTTTCCCGATCCGAATACACGGATAGCTCCTGGTCATCGAAGAGCAACCGGTACATAGGGTTGAGCGGCATGAATTGCAGATAGTCTTGGCTACGACGATCGCACAACTCGAACATTTGATCCAGCACGCCCTTCATCAGCAAAAAGGTCGGGCCGGTATCAAAAGTGAAACCATCGATTTTGATGGTCCGGTTACGACCGCCGACTTCAGGATTTTTATCGAAAATGGAGACTTTAAAGCCGCGATGGCTTAATAACATACCAGCACATAAGCCGCCGGAACCTGCGCCGACGATGATGATGTGTTTTGAATGAGACATATTGGGTAGCAAGAAAGAGTCGTTAAAAAGTGTAAAAATCAATCCGCCAATCTACCAACGAAAATCCAAAATGCCAGCAATCTTTATCGCTACGGCGGTTTCAGTAAACAACTGGAGCTTTATTTGCCCGATTTAGTTACGAAGAAGTGAACATAAAACGAGTAATCACGGCATAATATATGTCATGAAAACACCGAAAAGACTCGAACCCTTAATTGAAGCCGGACTCGTAGACGAAATTATCCGCTCGCTGAAAAGCGGGAAGGAAGCGGCCGTGTATCTGGTGCGTTGCGGTAGCGAAATCTGTTGCGCTAAAGTGTATAAAGAGGCCAAACAGAGGAGCTTCAAGCAGAGCGTTTTGTATCAGGAAGGCCGCAAAGTCCGCAACAGCCGCCGCGCCCGAGCCATGGAAAAAGGTAGCAGTTATGGCCGTAAGGAGCAGGAATCCGCCTGGCAGAATGCCGAAGTAACGGCTTTATACCGCCTCGCCAGTGCCGGGGTTCGCGTACCGAAACCGTACAATTTTATCGATGGCGTGTTGCTGATGGAAATGATCGCCGATGCTGAGGGTCAACCGGCTCCAAGGCTTTGCGATCTGGAAATGTCCGCGCAACAAGCCCGTGAATCTCACGCCTTTCTAATCAGTCAGGTTGTGCGTATGCTTTGCGACGGTTTGGTACACGGCGATTTGTCTGAATACAATGTGCTGATCGATAGCGATGGTCCGGTGATCATCGATTTACCACAAGCCGTCGATGCCGCAGGCAACAACAGTGCCCAATTTATGCTGGAACGAGATGTCGCCAACATGGCCGCCTACTTCGGCCGTTTCGCGCCTGAATTATTGACGACCCAGTTTGGCAAGGAAATGTGGAAGCTGTATCAGAGTGGTGAGCTACATCCCGAGGTTAATTTAACCGGTCATTTCGAGGAAAACTTAAAACCGGCCGATTTGCGTAGCGTTATCCGCGAAATAGATGCCGCCCGTGAAGATAATGAGGCTAGATTGCGGTTTTTGCAGAACTAAATAGTTTGGAGCTGCGGGCAGTAACGAAGAAAATTTTGTCCAACTTTTGTCCAACTTGGCTTTTTCTTTTTATGATATGTTGCGGCGCATCAATAGGGCGATTGGGGTGGTCTTGCCAGTGGTGTCATCAAATTCATTGCCTTAAAATCCGATATTCGATGACAGAGTCATGACAACGCAGACAGACGACAAGCAAACGAAGCAGGAATCCTTATGGCAATTTGTGCCGGAGCATGATTACAAAACCCCATTGCCCCCGATGGCCGATAGGGTCAAAGGAGGGTTTGCCGGACTTTGGCAAAAATTAAAACCCGCTAAGCAAAAGCCGATAAATCCACTGGCCGAAAATGATGTATTGGAAACTTTGCCGGATCGCTTCAAACAGTGTGTTGCGCCGCCACCTGACTGGCGCCCAGCGGCACTGATTCTGGAAAAAACACTGGTCAACCGAAACAATGGCAGCCAGCGTAAACCCCTCATTATCGTCGGACCTCCTCACAATAATCATGGTGCGATGCTCAATCACCTTGCCGAACTGCGAGGTTGGCGTGTGATTGCTCCGCCTACGACAAGACAAATTCTCGGCCAGGATGAAAGCTGGTTGCAAACGCTGATAAATGATACCTCACCCTGGATTCTGCCTAACTTGGGAAAATGCTATTTGCGCCATTATCGTGGTTTGACCCTGCTGCGCAAATTTTTTATCCAGATCCAACAACCTCATGATCAACCGCCCATCATTGGCTGCGACAGTTGGTCTTGGGCTTATTTTCAACGGGTTATGCCGGAGTTGTTGCCGGCGGCCATCACTTTGCAGGCTTTCGATGCCCCGCATCTGGAGCGCTGGCTGCTTGAACTCGCCGAGGGTCAATCGAAAAAAAGACCGTTACGTTTTCTCCAATCAGACAACGGCGACGAGGTCTTGCCATCCCCATCGAATATCAAGGAAAACGACAAAAAGGCTCCGCCGACCAGTCAGTTCATTAAATCGTTAGCGGCTTACAGTCGAGGCATTCCGGGTATTGCCTGGTCTATCTGGAGCAGTGCTTTACACAGTTTGCCCGATACGGACGCCAACACATCAGTAAAAGCGAGTGCTACCGGGCAAAACTGCCAAAATACTATCTGGGTACTCCCTTGGGAACAAATCAAGCTGTTTTCTTTCTCTGTTGATTTGACCACGCCACAACTATTGCTCGCACACAATCTGCTGTTACACGACGGGTTGGATTTTGAGCAGTTAACGGATGTCCTGCCTTTCAATGCGACTGAATGCGGCCAAGCGCTGTCGGCGTTGACAAACATCGGCTTGATCGAACAGCAATCGAATCAGTGGCGGGTATCGGCAGCAGCCTACCCCGCGATACGGCAACTGCTGAAAAATCAAGGTTACTTAATTGATGGTTTCTAGCTGAGGCAAATGATGGAATTATTAAAAAACCTAAATCAGACAAATGTTATTGAAATTGCCGGTATCCTTGCTGCGACCTGGTTTGGCATCGCTTTTTCACAGCGCTGCCTGCCTTGGCTGGCGAAACGTTTCTCAGGTCGGCGGCAGCTTTACATTCTGGCCTCGGCCCCGGTTTTTCGGTTGCTGTTAATCATCGTGGCCATTACGCTCATTATTCCGCGCGTGGTCGAACCCACCTTTGAAAACCTGGTGGCCGTGCTCGGTACTCTGGGCGTCGCGCTGGGGTTTGCCTTCAAGGACTATATCAGCAGCCTTTTTGCCGGAATCGTGACGCTTTATGAAATGCCGTACCGGGTAGGCGATTGGATCAGCATCGAAGACATTTATGGTGAAGTACGGGAAATCGGTACCCGCTCACTGGAAATAGTCACGCCCGACGACACCGTCGCGGTTATTCCTCATCAAAAGCTGTGGACCACCGCCATTCATAATGCCAATGATGGCAGCCAGTTTCTGATGTGTATCGCGGATTTTTATCTGCACCCTCAGCACGATGCGATGCGGGTAAAAACAAGCCTGCGGGAAGTCGCCCTGACCAGCGCCTATCTACAACTTGACCGACCCGTTATCGTGGTGATTCAAGAACAGCCCTGGGGCACCCATTATCGACTCAAGGCTTACCCTGTCGAACCGCGCAACCAATTTTATTTCACCACCGACCTCACTATACGGGGCAAGGCCGCTTTGGCTGAACTGGATGTGGTATTCGCTGCCGTACCGTTTGCCCGCAAATAAAATTCAGGCTCTGAAGTTTCAGCAATCCGAAACCTCAGCATTTTAAAATTCTAAGGTTTCGAAGTTCATTTTTGTACCATTGTATTCAACACTCCGGCTTCAATGAACTGCGCCAATGCTGACTTTCTTTTTCGAACAAACGTTTACTTTCCAGCGGTCCCCAGGAGCCGGCGGGATAGGTGGCAATATAGTCACGCTCCATGGCCCAGGTTTGTAAGATAGGATCGACGATGCGCCAGGCATATTCGACTTCATCGAAGCGCAGGAATAAGGAGCGGTCACCTTTCATTACATCGAGCAGTAAATCTTCATAAGCATCGATTTGTTTTTCGCCGTCCTGGCGGAAACTGGCGTCGAGACTGCTGGTGCGGGTGCGCATTTCCAGTCCCGGTTCTTTCACGGTCATTTCGATACGAATGCATTCTTCCGGCTGGATGCCCAATAAAACCCAGTTCGGATTCATGCATTGCACATGGGTATCGCGAAAAAACTGAAAAGGCGGGTGCCTGAAACAAATGGAAATGGTTGATTGCGCCTGGGCCATACGTTTGCCCGTGCGTAGATAGAACGGCACGCCGCGCCAGCGCCAATTATCGATAAATAGTTTCATCGCGGCATAGGTTTCGGTAATACTGGTCGAAGGAATATGCTCTTCTTCCAGATAACCTTTGACTTTTTTGCCGTCGATCGTGCCTTTGGCATATTGCGCGCGAAAAGCATGGGCGTGAACCGCTGCCTTAGGGATAGGGCGAATGGATTTGAGTACCTTGACTTTTTCATCGCGCAGGGATTCGGCTTCCATCGAAGCCGGTGGCTCCATCGCCACCAATGTCATCAGTTGCAGCAGATGACTTTGCAGCATATCGCGCATGGCTCCGGCGTCATCGTAGTATTGCCCGCGCGAATCGATGCCAAGTTCTTCGGAATGGGTAATCTGAATATGATCGATGTAATTACGGTTCCACAAGGGTTCCAGCATGACATTGGCAAACCTGAACACCAGGACATTCTGTACCATGCCTTTGCCCAGATAATGATCGATTCGGTAGATTTGTTCTTCCGATAAAAATCGGCCAATACGTTTTTGTAATGATTGTGCGCTTTCAAGGTCGTAACCGAAAGGTTTTTCGATAATCACGCGGCGCCAGCCATATTCCTCGTTTAATAAGGCGACTTCGCTCAATAATTCAATCACCGGGCCAAATTCGCTGGGGCTAATGGCAAGATAAAATGCCACGTTTTTTGGAAACCGGGCGCCATCATTTAAAGCGACCGATAATTCGGTATAACATTGCGGGTCGTTTATATCGCCGCGATGATAGTACAAGCGCTCACTGAAACGCTGAAATACCGCTTCATCGATGCCCTCGCGCACTTTTTCGGTCAACATGTCTTTAACTTCAGCCAGCCATTTTGCCTGATCCCAGGGCCTTCGACCTATGGCCAGAATACGACTGCCTTCCGGCAACATTTTTTCCAGTTCAAGATGATAGAGCGCCGGCATCAGTTTAATCCGGGACAGATTACCGGTGGCGCCAAAAATTACATAAGTACAAGGTTCAGCCATCAAGTCTAACTCCCGGAATATCAGATATTGTAGGTTGTCGATGCGGTTTTGCCGCCATGCCCGGTCCAGTCGGTATGAAAAAATTCACCCCGGGGCTTATCGGTGCGTTCATAAGTATGGGCGCCGAAATAATCGCGCTGGGCCTGTAACAAGTTGGCGGGTAAACGGGCGCAACGGTAGCCGTCGTAATAGGCCAGCGCGCTGGAAAAAGAGGGCGTCGGAATGCTCATTTCAACGCCGAGAATGACGGTTCGACGCCAGCCGATACTGGCTTGTTGCATGGCTTTGACAAAAAATTCCGCCAACAATAGGTTTTCCAGTGCCGGATTGGCGCTGTATGCTTGTTTGATATTGTTCAAAAAACCACTGCGGATGATACAGCCGCCACGCCACAGCAGAGCGATATCGCCATAATTCAGAGTCCAGTTGTATTCTTTTGCGGCTTCGCGCATCAGCCGAAACCCTTGTGCGTAGGAAATAATTTTGGACGCATACAGCGCATCTTCAATGGCATCGATCATGGACTTTTGATCGCCGGTGAATTTTTTGACGGATTTTGGTAATAGCTTTGCCGCCGTGACCCTTTCTTCTTTTAGTGCCGACAGGCAGCGGGCAAATACCGATTCACCGATCAGCGTCAGCGGAATACCAAGCTCCAGGGCATTGATGCCCGTCCATTTACCGGTACCTTTTTGCCCGGCCGTATCTAAAATTTTGTCCAGTAATGGGCTGCCGTCCTCATCTTTGTAACTGAGTATATTGGCGGTAATTTCGATCAGATAAGAACTCAGTTTCCCTTGATTCCATTGGGCGAAAATAGCTTGCATTTGGTCGGACGATAATCCGAGTCCCTCGGACATCAGTTGATAAGCTTCACAAATAATTTGCATGTCCCCGTATTCGATACCGTTATGGATCATTTTGACATAGTGCCCGGCACCTGCGTCGCCGACCCATTGACAACAGGGTTCATAATCGACTTTAGCACTGATAGCCTGCAAAATTGGTTTTACCAGAGGCCAGGCATCAGGGTTGCCGCCCGGCATGATTGAGGGGCCGTGGCGAGCCCCTTCCTCGCCACCGGAAACGCCGGCACCTATATAGCGCAGATTTTTTTTTCGCAACGCCTCGGTGCGGCGGTTGGTGTCGGTAAACAAAGAATTACCGCCATCGATAATGACATCGCCCGCTTGCAATAAGGGGCTGAGTTGCTCGATATAGTGATCGACCACTTCACCCGCTTTCACCATGAGCATGACAATGCGGGGGGATTCCAGGCTTTTCACCAACTCTTGCAATGAATAAGTTGCAATTATCTGAGTTGCTTGTGCAGGACCTGTCAAAAATTCATCGGTTTTGGCGGCCGTTCGGTTATAGACGGCGACTTTATAGCCATGATCACTCATATTGAGCACCAGATTCTGGCCCATCACCGCCAGGCCGATTAAGCCGATATTTGCTTTCATTGAGTTGTTACTCCGGATGTTGGAAAGGTATGCACGATACTATCACAACAGAAGGCGCGTGACTGTAACGATCGAAAGTTTTAAAACGGGTGCGATGTAGATGTGGGATATGAATGCAGACTTGCAGGAAGAGGCTTGCTTAAAACGGGATAAGTACAACGTGATTTTAAAAGTGGGAAAAGATTCCAAGGTGCCAGGGCACCTTGGATGAGCTTAAAATTTAGAGCATTCCTTTTAGGGCTTCAAAGCCTTTCAAGGCTTCTCTTAAATGTTCTTCTGCAGGTTGCAATTCCTCGCTTCTGGCCGCACGGCGAGCTTGTTTCAAATGAGCTGCCGCTCTTTGACGGTTTATGTCAACGACATCATTGGCGTTGATTTCTTTGTTCATATCGATAGCTTCTTTGATGGCGGCTGCAACTTTTTCACCTTCCGCGCCGCTATCGATAACGGCTATGGCTGCACGGATTTTTTCTACCGTGGCATCGATCGCTTTGGTGGGGGTATAAACTGTACGGCCTTCCTCAAAAGCAACTGCCGTGGTTGATACTGCGCCCAGTGATCCAGCGACAGCCAATGATAATGCAAGCATTCTTAATTTTTTCATATTGAATAATTCCTCGGTTGTTATTATTAATTCATGGTAGTAAATACTACCTGTAAAACACTCTTACATTTTTCAAAAAAAATTAGGGTTTGAAAATGCAAGAATTTGTACTTTCGGTTGAAGCCGAGTTCGATATTACCAAATATTCTTGAATGAAAAAACAAAAAAATACCCAAGAGCTTGTCAGGTTATCATTCGAGACAGTTTCCAGAGGCGCTTAAAAGTGGATTGCGCGGCGCGAAATATCGGGATTGGGATGCAACAAGTGAGCAACAAGTGAGCGGTTAGTTGTAATTTTTTGAAATCATCCTTTGACATCGTGAGTTTACATCGACGTATCGCTAATGGGCATTACCCCTTCATGATCGAGACGATAGACACGGTCGGCCGCGCGTGCCAGGCCTTGCTGGTGTGATATGGCGAGAATGGTCACTTGCTTGCTGAGTTTACTCAAGGTTTCCAGGATGGCCGCCTCACTGGCGGTATCCAGTGCGCTGGTGGCTTCATCCAGAATGAGCAGGCGAGGGTGATGGGCTAAAGCCCGGGCGATGGCAATACGCTGGCGCTGACCACCGGATAGGGCGCCGCCACGTTCACCGACAATATGGTGAATGCCATCGACAAGTGCTGCAACAAACTCCCAGGCGCCCGCAGCGCGCAATGCGCTTTCGGCGTCGGCTTCGGTCAATTCGGGGTCGCCCAGCGTTACGTTCATAACAATGGTGTCATGAAGTAATAAAATTTCTTGAGGTACATAGCCGATCAAACGTCGCCATGTGCGCAGATTCAAGTCGGCCAGCGCTTGGTCGTCGATTAACACTCGACCTTGTTGTGGCTGTAAAAGCCCTGTGACCAAGTCAATAATTGTGGTTTTACCCGCGCCGGAAGGACCAATGATACCGGTAAAGGAGCCGGCCGGAATATCCAGGTTGAAGTTTCGCAAAACAGTTTTCTCGCCATAACTGAAGCTCACATTATCCAGGCGGATTGACGCATTCAAATGCGGAATATGTTTGCCTGAGGAAATTTCACGCGCGGCAAGCGCTTCGTTGATGGAGCCTTGCAGAGACCAATAGGCGCTTTCTGCGCCGGCCATCATTTGCCACTGTCGCTGAATTTTGCCCAGTAAGCCCATCACACGGCCAAGCATAAATACCAGCACCATCACTTCCGGCAGCGGCATATTGAGATGCGTGAGTGAAAAAAACAGTCCTAGGATTACCAGCGCAGACAGCATGGGCTCTTGCAAAGCTTTAAGTGCGGCACGGCTAAACACTTCTTTTTCAAGAGCACGGTTCAGGCGGCGAGTATCATGCTCCAGAAGTGGCCCGAGCAAATCTTCACGCGCCATTGCTTTGAGTGATTTAACCGAAATTAGGGTGTCGGTAAGGCGTGCCATCAATGCCCGCATCAATGTGGTTTGACGCCCACCGGCGCGGCGGGCCGCATATATCAAGCGGTTCAAAATCAGCAAAATCAAAAAAGCCACGGTCATGGCGATCAGCGTGGCTTTCCAAAACATTAACAAGGCAATAACCATATAAACGACGACTTGAATCATCAGGGTAACGACAGTAATGCCATAAAGGTAGGCGTAAGAAGCGCGAAGTGCTTCAGTGGTGACCGCGTTAACTACCCCGCCGACACGTTGGCGCAAGTAATATTCCCAGCGTACGTCCAAGACCGCCCGCAACAGAGCGAGACGCAAATCCGTTGCCACATGAGCCACGGTATAACCCACGCGTTTATCAGCGACCAACACTAAGGTAGACTTAAGTAATACCCCGACTAACATGATAACTAATAGAACGGTTGGTGTAGGCGTCAATCCAACCGACTGTAAAATTTGCGGTACGATCTTGCCGGTACCTTCAAGGCCGCTTCCGCCCATGGCTGTGGTCAACATGGGTAAAAAAGCAGATAAGCTCAAACCTTCAGCCAAGCCGCCTATTAGTAAGGCTAACAGGGCGATTAAACTGTGACGTCGATAATTGCGGGCGAAAGTCAATAATAAGCGCACGGCGGAATTGCCTCAGTTAATGTGTACGTGTTCATTCGTGAGTGGGCGCAAATGGCTACAAGGCCATGCTTTAAGTGGAATCGATCGGTACGCACATTGGCAAGAAAGCAGATTTGAGCGTTAAATAAAACATTCCTTTTGTTACTTTCATGCAACTTAACTGCGACAGATCGATGGTTTTTTCAGAATAAATTAATATAGCTCAAATTAGAAGACATTGACAGTAATGAAAGCAATGAAAAATGAATTCAATCCACTGTATAGTATCCAATCAAAAAAATACCTCTTGACGGGAGGATCGGTGGATGTATAATTGTCGGCTTTCCCGCAGAGAAGCGGGTCAGGGAAGGCGGAAAGTTAAAAAGGAA
>PGZD01000058.1 GCA_002843155.1 Gammaproteobacteria bacterium HGW-Gammaproteobacteria-3 | reverse complement strand
CTACGTTACGATTCATTTTGGACTCCTCTTTGTCCCGTTTAATTTCTCAGGTGCATTATGACACCGCTAGGGGTGGGGAGGAGTCCATGTCATCATCCTGCATCTCCACGGTTCTTTATTGTGTTTAAACAGGAAAAAACGTTTTAAGGATTAAAGCCAACATACCACCCAGCACCAAACCAGCCATCCATTTTACAACCATCAATTCGCGCTCCAGACGATTACTATCCGATTTTGTCGCCAACTGCGAATCCATGGCTTCGGAAAAAGCCGTCACCAGTGCTTCCGCCTCCGCTTTAGCCTGTGCTTCCGGCACACCTCCGGCTTTAAGTCTTTCAACAAATTTCAAGGTATCAAATGTAATTGTCGCCATGACACACCCCCGTTAAATCCAGCGTGACGGCCAGTTCAACATGCCCATAAACAAAGCGCTCCGGTGTTTGATTGCTACCCTGCAAGATACGCCACGCCCCTACTGGAAAAGAAGGGCATAGCCGGACATGCACGGCTTTTGGCCCGGCATTACCAATTTACTATTGAAATAACCGGGGTTATTGCCTATGCTCCATGATTGATAGCTATGAATAAACTTAAGAATAACGCAAAGTTTATAGGTCCTCGGGTAAACTTTGTCTCATTTGGCCTGACTCATAAGGAAACGGTATGAAAATTGGTATTCCCAAAGAAATTCATGACGGTGAAAAACGCGTCGCCACCACGCCTGAAGCTGCGGAACAAATAATCAAACTCGGTTTTTCGGTCGCCATTGAATGCGGCGCGGGGCTGGCCGCCGATATTTCGGACGACGCCTACCGGGAAGCGGGTGTTGAAGTGATCGATGATGTCAAGACTTTGTGGCGCCAGTCCGATCTCATCCTGAAAGTCCGGGCGCCCGAGCGCCATCCCGAACTGGCCATGGATGAAACCGAACTGCTGGCCGAGGGCGGCCATTTGATCAGTTTCATCTGGCCTGCCCAAAATCCCGATTTACTGAAAAAACTGGCGGCTAAAAACACGACTTGTTTAGCTATGGACAGCATACCGAGAATTTCCAGGGCGCAAAAAATGGACGCCCTCAGCTCAATGGCCAATATCGCGGGCTATCGTGCCATCATCGAGGCGGCACAGTATTTTGGCCGCTTTTTTACCGGGCAAATTACCGCAGCAGGCAAAATTCCACCGGCTAAGGTACTGGTGATCGGCGCGGGTGTCGCCGGATTGGCCGCTATCGGCGCGGCCAAATCCATGGGCGCCATTGTCCGGGCTTTCGATACCCGTCCTGAGGTCAAAGAGCAAATCGAAAGCATGGATGCCGAATTTTTGATGCTGGATTTTAAAGAGGAAGGCTCCGGCACCGGCGGTTATGCCAAAACCATGTCCAAGGAATTTATCGAGGCTGAAATGGCCTTGTTCGCGCGCCAGGCGCTTACCGTCGATATCATTGTTACGACCGCGTTGATTCCCGGCAAACCGGCGCCGGAATTGATCACCATCGGCATGGTCAAATGCATGAAACCGGGCAGCGTCATCGTCGATCTGGCCGCCGAGCAAGGCGGCAACTGTGCCTTGACCGAAAAAGACAAAGTCGTCGTCAAGCACGGCGTTACCATCATCGGCTACAGCAATCTGCCGAGCCGTCTGGCCAATCAATCCAGCCAGCTTTACGCGACCAATATCAGGCACCTGTTGACGGAATTGTGTCCGGACAAAAACGGTGAACTGGTCGTCAACATGGACGATGAAGTGATTCGCGGCGCCACCGTCATCAAGGAAGGTAAAATCACCTGGCCGCCACCGCCGCCGACCCTGACCGTTGCCCACACGCCGCAAACCGAAGCGCCGGCGGCGGCAGGCGTGCCCGACAAATCAAAAAAACCACAGGCGACCCGGCTTTTGCCCCTAATCCTCGGCGCTCTGGCTTTATTTGGCTTGGGTTCGGTGGCGCCCGCTTCTTTTACGCCGCATTTCACGGTCTTCGTGCTGTCCTGTTTTATCGGTTATCAGGTTATCTGGAATGTATCGGCATCGCTGCATACGCCCTTGATGAGCGTGACTAACGCCATCAGCGGCATTATCGTGCTGGGCGCTTTACTTGAAATTTCAGCGCCTTCACGAATTGTCGAAATACTGGCCGGGCTGGCAATTCTCATCGCATCCATCAACATTGTCGGCGGTTTTTTAGTCACCCGCCGCATGTTGGAAATGTTCAGAAAATAACGGAGTCTGTCAATGTCACACGGTTTAGTCACAATGTCTTATATCGTCGCCGCCATTTTGTTCATTTTGAGCTTGAGCGGCCTGAGTAACCAGGAAACGGCGCGGCGCGGTAATTATTACGGCATGATCGGCATGGCGATAGCGATTATCGCCACCACGCTCAGCGGTTATGTTATCGCCTATCAAATTCTGATCATCGGGCTGTTGATCGGTGGCGCAATCGGCCTCTATGCCGCGCGACAAGTTGAAATGACGCAAATGCCGGAACTGGTCGCCATCATGCACAGCCTGGTCGGCATGGCGGCGGTGCTGGTCGGTTACGCCAATTTTCTGGACACGACCCACTCTTTGGTCGGCGTGGAAAAAACTATTCATGACGTCGAAAGCTATATCGGTATTTTCATCGGTGCGGTGACTTTTTCAGGTTCCGTGATCGCCTTCGGCAAATTGAGCGGCAAAATCAACGGCAAGCCTTTATTGCTCCCGGCCCGACATGGGTTCAATCTGGTTTTGTTGATAGTTACTTTTGTTTTGGGCTATTATTTCCTGCATCACTATCCGTCCGAAAATCCGTTTTTGACCCAAACTATCGGTTTACCGGCCAATGAAACCGGCGCCTTTCTGGCGCTGTTGGCTATGACGCTGATCGCCTTGATCTTGGGTGTCCACATGGTGATGGCCATCGGCGGCGCCGATATGCCGGTCGTGGTTTCCATGCTGAACAGTTATTCGGGCTGGGCTGCGGCCGCGACCGGTTTCATGCTGAGCAATGATTTGCTGATCATCACCGGTGCTCTGGTCGGCAGCAGCGGCGCCATTCTGAGCTACATCATGTGTCGGGCGATGAACCGCCATTTCATCAGCGTCATTGCCGGGGGCTTCGGCACCGGTTCCGGCAATGGCCCGGCCGCCGAAATCGAAGGCGAAGTCACGCCGATCAGTGCCGAGGAAACCGCGCAACTGCTGCGGGACGCCAAAAACATCGTCATCATTCCGGGCTACGGCATGGCGGTCGCCCAGGCTCAGCATACCGTCAATGAAATCACCAAATTGCTGCGCGGCCAGGGCAAGACCGTGCGTTTCGGCATTCATCCGGTGGCGGGCCGGATGCCGGGGCATATGAATGTATTATTGGCCGAAGCCAAAGTACCCTACGATATTGTTTTTGAAATGGATGAAATCAATGAGGATTTTCCCAAAGTCGATGTCTCTGTTGTAATCGGCGCCAACGACATCGTCAATCCATCGGCCATGACCGACCCCAACAGCCCGATTGCCGGAATGCCGGTGCTGGAATGCTGGAACAGCCAAACCACCATCGTCATGAAGCGCAGCATGGCCTCGGGCTATGCCGGGGTCGGCAATCCCCTGTTTGTCATGGACAATACCCGCATGTTGTTTGGCGACGCCAACGACACGCTGCAAACGGTTTTGAAAACGCTGAATCAATAGACCTGAGCGCCTATTAAAGAAAGCTGAACAATGACAAATTCTGCACCCGCGTAAAAGTCTGCTGCGCGGCCTGCAGAGCGGTTTGCTGGATATTGAAGCGGCTGATCGCTTCGGCAAAATCAAGATCCTGGGTGACGGACAGCGTGGTTTGGCTGTCCACGACAAACTGGCTGTTTTGTGCTTCCTGATCATCCAGCGCCTTGAGCCTTGCGCCGACACTGGTGCGTGCTTTGAGCAAGCTGTCCAGCGCCGTATCGAGATCGGTCAACACATCATTGGCCGTGACATCGAACAAACGGCTGGCCTGCCCGGTAACAAAACCGGCATCACTCAGGAAACTTCCCGAAACCTGTTTGATTTGCACCGAGGACGCAGAGCCGGTACTGATGGATTTAAAAGTAATGGGGTTGGCTGATGTATCGACCTCTATATCGGTCAATCCGGCCGCCGTGAGCTGGGCTTGAATATCGGCGGCCAGCGCGGCCATAGTGGCATGATTCGAGCTTAAAGTGACCGTGGCGACGGCGCCGCTTTCGGCAACCACATCAAATACGGCGGGATTGCTCGAATAGGAGGTCGGTAGATTGATAGTTTCAGACCC
Source organism: Gammaproteobacteria bacterium HGW-Gammaproteobacteria-3 (assembly GCA_002843155.1). GTDB lineage: Bacteria > Pseudomonadota > Gammaproteobacteria > Methylococcales > Methylomonadaceae > PGZD01. The sequence continues at coordinate 14,031 of PGZD01000058.1, read as the reverse complement.
CGTCAATACGCCGCCGAGGTTGGCGCCGGTAGCGACATCGCCGCTGTTAAAACCGAAATCGGTCAAAAAACTGCCGCTGACCGCTGTGATTTGCACCGATGAAGCCGCGCCTTCAGTGAGCGAGACAAATTCGATCCGGTTGCCGTTTTTTTGCGCCTGTAGCTCCGAGCCCGGCGTGATTTGGCTGTTGATGGCCGTTACCACAGCATCGAGGCTGGTGAAATTGGCGCTCAGATTGATGCTCTCGGTACTCGCATCGCCGGTCAGGGTGAACGAGGTCGGCGCCGCCGAATAATCCATGCCGAAGCGCGTGAAGCGGCTGCCGGTCAAGCGTGCTTCGGGTATATCAAACTGACTGCCCAAAGCTTCCGATAACGTCTGCAAAGTGTCGAACACGCTGCGCTTATCAATTGCCACGCCATTGACACCGGCATCGCCCGATTGACTCACCGAGCCATTATTCTGAAACACATTGAACCCCAGGTCACCGTCGGCCACTTGCCGTTCCGGCGCGATTTGCAACACGCGCTGTTGCTGGCCGCCCTGATAAACATAACGGCCGGTATCGGGATTGACGGCAAAGGCCGGAACACCGGAAAGGTCGCCTGAAAAAATGAATTCGCCGTTGGCGTTTTTGGTGTTGGCGACTCCGACCAGCTCTTGCAGCAACTGATCGACTTCCTGCTTGATCGCCAGCCGGTCATTGGCGGTCAGCGGCGCGTTCAGGCTTTGAATGGTCAGCTCCTTGGCCCTGAACAGGACATTTTCCGACGTATCCAAAGCGGCCTCTTCGATATTCAACCGTCCTCGCGCGGTACCGATGTTATCCTGAAACTGCCCGGTTTTTGCAATCGTTTCCTGCAAATCCAGAACTCTTGTCGCCGCCGCCGGGTCGTCAGCCGGGGTCAGGTTTTTCATTCCGGTGGATAATTGCAGTTGGGTCTTGGCCAGGCTGGCTTGCTGAGCCAGCATCGCGTTAAGGCTGACTTGCTGTGAAAATGCCGTCGATACTCTCATGATCCGCTCCTTTACCTGACCGCGCCAAGTAGTGTGTCAAACAGACTGCTCGCTATCGAAATCGCTTGCGCGGCCGCTTGGTAGGACTGCTGAAATTTAATCAGATTCGCCGCTTCTTCATCCAGATTGACGCCAGCCAGATTTTCCCGCGCCGCTTGCGCCTGCGTCAACAACGTTTGCTGTGCCAAAGCACTGAGATTGGCCGAACGGGTCAAGGTGCCGACTCCGGAAACGATTTGTCCGTAAGCATCCTTGAAACTGGCGTTGCCGCCCAGCAAACTCAGTTTATTTTCAAGTTCCGCCAGTTGCAAGGCATTACGGTTATCTCCCGGCAGCGGCCCGTTGATAATGACCGGATTACCCAGACCGTCCAGTACCGGCTGCCCCGTTACCGGATCGACTTCGACATTTGTCGCTGCCGCGATTTTTCTGGGATCATCGATGGCAACGCCGATTTTTTGCGCGGCGTTGAAAGTCGGTCGCGCCAGAAACCGGTCACCGGCAATAGCAGCCCCCGCCGTGGTATCAAGGCTCAGGGAAAAACCCGGTAAAGCGGTTATCGTGGGATCGGACGAGGAGCTAAAAGTCAAATCAAAAACACCGGGCGTTGCCGTGGCGACTGGGGTTAAATTAATTATTTGCTGATCCCGTACACGGGTCAAGGTGTAATTGGCGCCATCAAAGCTGAGTTCAAAATCACTGAAATCGAGATTTTTGACCGCATCCGGCGTCAAAGGATTATTGGGATCCTGAAATTGCGCGCTGACGACCGCAGCACCGGTGTTGGCGGGGCCGGCCACAACCGGTACGGCGGCTGCGTTAAAACTGAACAAGGCTTGCCCCTGATTGCCATCGAGATCGAAACCGGTTTCATGCAGGGCGTTAAATTCCAGCGCCAGACCGGCGGCAACCTGCCCTAATTGTTGCCGCGCCGGATTCAGCACTTCATCCCGAAAGCGCAGGGCGCCCGCCAGCGAACCGCCGTTGAGTTGACCCGTAATATCCTGATTACCGGTCGGTGTTTTCAAGGCTATACCCAATTGCGTCGGATCGAATTCGGAGGTAATCACCGTCAGCGCCGATGCCGTACCATCGAGCACCAGCGACTGTCCTTTGCCGATAAATACGCTGCTCATGCCATTGGCTTGCGGTACCACCGACACATCAACCAGCTCGGACAGCTTGGTCAACAGCAGATCCCGTTGATCGAGCAGATCGTTGGGTTGCTGGGTACCGTTGGCGCGCCCGATATCAGCGGCTATCCGCTGGTTGAGATCGGCTATCGATCGGGCCAGAGTATTGACATCCTCCACCTTGACTTTCATATCGTTATTGGTCTGGGCTTGCAAGTCCTCGAAACGCTGATTCATGCCGTTGAAGCTCTGGCTCAGATTCTGCGCTTCCGACAACAATACTTGCCGGGCCGGAATCGATGAGGGATCATTCGCCACATCATTCACCGCGTTGAATAAATTCTTGATGGCGGGGGCCAGGCCGGTGCCGGGATCGGCCAGCACCGAATCGACTTGCGTGGCAAGCTTCTGATATTGGTCCACTTCGCCAAAGGCCGCCGTGCTGGTGCGTAATTGGTTGGTGATGAATTGATCGTAACTCCGGCTGATATTGGTAATGTTGACCCCGGTGCCGACAAAGCCCGCGCCGATGAACTCTGCCGGTTTGGTTGCCAGGTCAACGCGCTGGCGACTGAAACCTTCGGTATTGACGTTGGCGATATTGTGGCTGGTGGTATCCAGCGAACGCTGAAAAGCCATTAATCCCGATACTGCTGTGCCTAAAATTCCGCTCGCCATGTCAATGTCCTGTCGCTATCAATAATAACCAAGCAAATGTGATGCCATTTTATTTCAGCGCCACCGAGAGCGCCGGTTTAAATTCGGCGATTTCTTGCGCATGATAAATCCGCATCACTTTATCGGCATAATGCGGGTCGGTGGCGTAGCCCGCCTTTTGTAATTCCAGTAGGTAGCGTTCGGGGTTTTGCGCCTGTTTCAGCGCTTGACTGTAGCGCGGATTGGTTTTTATCAAGCGCACATAATCGTTAAAACTTTCCTTGAACGAGTTGTACGATCTGAACTCCGCTTTTTGTTTTTTGGCTATGCCCTGGTCAAACTCCAGTGTCGATACTATCGCGCGCTTACCTTGCCAATTGGCGCCTGCCTTGATATTGAACAAATTAAAACTGCTGCCGCCATCACCTTGGTCGATGATCGACCGGCCCCAGCCGGTTTCCAGCGCTGCTTGTGCCAGCAGGGCTTTGGCATCGACGCCTAATTGAGCCGCCGCCTGTTCGGCATGACCGTATAACTGACGGATAAACTGCTCTGGTGATTGTATCGGCTGGCTTTCATTATTGTTGACTGCCTGTTTCATGTCGCTGGAAACAGCCCCCGTGGGTGGTAACTCAGCCGTTTTGGCAAAACCTGATGAGAGTCGTTGTATCGGGTTGTTGAAGTAATCATCGAGCGCCATTTTTTCGGCGCTTCCCGCTTTGGGCCTGGATTGATCCAATTGCTTGATGATCATATCGGCCAGCCCGACGCCGGGGTCGCCCGACAAATGCAGGCCCAATTGCTGGTCGTACATATCCTGATAAAACTCGGTCTGGCTGCTGTCGAATATGCCCTCGCCCAGCTTGGCTTGGCGCATGCTTTTCAGCACCATGTTCAGAAATAACGATTCGAACTGTTTGGCGACTTCCTTGAGCGCTTCCGGAGATTGCTGTTTGGCCTGGTTTTTTAATTTAGCGAAACCTGAAAAATCAGTGTAAACATCAGTATTGGCGGCATTCAGCATGAGCTGTCTCCTAGATGACAATCAACTCGGCGTGCAACGCACCGGCCGATTTAAGTGCTTCCAGAATCGCTATCAGGTCGCTGGGTGATGCCCCGACATCATTGACCGCCTTGACAATTTCATCCAGCGAAACGCCCGGGTTGAACACGAACATGCGGTTTATTTCCTGATCGACGGTAACATTGGATTGCGGCGTCACCACGGTTTGCCCTTGCGAAAACGGCGCCGGTTGCGTGACTTGCGGATTTTCATTGATGGTCACGGTTAAACTGCCATGCGTCACCGCAACCGGCTGCACCGTCACTTTACTGTTAATCACGACCGTACCGGTGCGGGAATTGACGATGATGCGCGCCGGTGCGTCATCGGGCGCCAGCGTTATATTTTCGATCATGGCGGCAAAAGCCACACGTTGTGACGTATCCTGAGGCGCACTTACCCGCACTGAAGTCGCATCCATAGCACGGGCGGCACCTTCGCCCAGTGTTTTATTGATAGCCGCAACCATGCGGTTGGCTGTGGTGAAATCGCCGCTGTGTAAATTGAATGTTACAGCATTACCGTCGGTAAAAGGTGACGTGACCGCCCGCTCTACCGTGGCGCCGTTGGCTATGCGCCCGACGCTGGGATTATTGACGGTGATTTTGGAACCGTCTTTACCCGACTCGTTCAAGCCATTGACCACCAGACTGCCTTGCGCAACTGCGTAAATCTGCCCATCCGCGCCTTTGAGCGGACTCATTAATAATGAGCCGCCGCGCAGGCTTTTGGCGTCGCCAATGGAAGAAACCGTGACATCGATGGTTTGCCCGGGTTTGGCAAAAGGCGGCAGTTCGGCATGTATTGCCACCAGGGCGACATTTTTGGTTTTGGTATCAACACCCGGCGGCATCGTCAAACCTAAACGCGCCAGCATATTTCTCAGGCCCTGACTGGTGCCGTCAAATTGCGTGGTGTCGCCTTGCTTGCTGAGCAGCCCCACGACCAGGCCATAACCCACTAACTGATTGCCACGGACACCGGCGATCGAGGCTAAATCCTTAATACGCTCGGCCTGAGCTGTCGGCATGACGCCCGCCAGCGCCAGCACAAATACCATTAGTAGTTTATGAGGTTGTTTCATGAGGTTGTCCTTTAAAACGGAAACCATGGACTGTTGAAAAAACGCGCCAGCCAGCCCATTTTGCTGGCGTCGGCTATGGCGCCCTCGCCTGTGTACATAATGGTGGCATCAGCCACTTTGGTGGAAGGTACGGTATTGGCGGTACTGATATCGACCGGCCTGACGATGCCGGACAAACGGATAAATTCATCTCCCTGATTCAGGGTCACTCGCTTTTCACCGCGCACCAGTAAATTGCCGTTCGGCAATACTTCGACCACGGTCACCGAAATATCGCCGGTCAGACTGTTGCTCTGGTTGGCCGCGCCATCGCCTTTAAAAGCATGCGCCGAACTCAGCTCGGTATCGAGCTCCTGGCCGAACAGTTTTCCGGGCGAGGCGCCAAACAACATCGGCGCGCTTACCGACACCGAAGTATCTTTGTTGGCTTCCAGGTCGTCGCTTTTTTTGGCGTTGGTACGTTCCAGCAAGGTTATTGTCAGAATATCGCCCACACGGCCCGCTTTAGGGTCTTCAAACAGACGCATATCATAATCGGCTTGAAAAATAGCGCCGTTATTTTGCGCCTGCGGCCTTAAATCGGCCGGACGTACCGGCGCAAAAGCCGGGTCGCGGCTGGGCAAAGGCGTACAAGCCACACTCAACAAAAGCGGCGCCAATAATACAAGCCGGACGGTATCAATAGACATAGTCATCACTTATAGTTGTTGGGTGACAAAGCCGAGCATTTGATCGGTGGTCGAAATGGCTTTGGAATTCATTTCATAAGCCCTTTGCGTTTCGATCATATTGACCAGCTCCTCAACGACATTGACATTGGACGTTTCCAGCGAGCCTTGAAAAACCTCGCCAAATTCGTCCTCGCTAGGAATACCGATAATCGGCGTACCGCTGGCAACGGATTCGCGGAACATATTCTCGCCTATCGGCTCAAGCCCTGCCGGATTGACAAAACTGACGGTTTGAATCTGCCCCAATTGTACCGATGCCGCCGAACCCGGTTGTACGACTGATATGGTGCCGTCCCGGCCGATGGTCAAACTAATCGCATCGGTAGGTACCGTGATGGCCGGTTCCAGCAGTTGGCCGCCGGAGGTGACGACCTGACCATTGGCGTCGAGCTTGAACGAGCCATCACGCGTATAGTTGATATCACCATTGGGCATCACGATCTGAAAAAATCCCCGGCCGCTGATCGCCACATCCAGAGAATTTTCAGTTTGCTGAATATTGCCCTGGGTATGCAATTTTTCGGTGGCGACGGTCCTGACGCCCGTACCCAACTGCAATCCGGTGGGTAATTCAGTATTCTGGGTCGATTGAGCACCTACCTGGCGCATGTTTTGATAAACCAAATCTTCAAATATGGCTCTGGATTTTTTAAAGCCGGTTGTGTTGACGTTGGCCAGATTATTTGAAATAACCGCCATCCGTGTTTGCTGGGCATCCAAGCCGGTCTTGGCAATCCATAATGCTCTTTCTGTCATAATAATCCCCTACTGTGCCAAATTACTGTCTCTTTAATGATTAAAAAGCAAATTCTATGCCGTTTGCATTTGCATCAAACGGGCGCTGACGCCTGAATTTTCATCAATTTGCTGCATTACTTTGGTTTGCAACTCAAAATTACGCGCCAGTTCGATCATTTCCGCCATGCCGGCAATAGGATTGGCATTGCTGCCTTCCAGGGCGCCCTGAACAAGCGCCACATTGGCATCAGGCGCGATAGCGGCGGCGTCTTTCAGATAAAGTTCGCCATCAAGATGTTTTTCAAGATTTTTTAAAGGCGGATTGACCAGCTTGATTCGGTCGATGACTGCAGTATTCGTAGCATTACTGCCTAGCGGTATAATACTGATAGTACCATCTTGTCCTATGGTCAACTTTTGCGCGGGCGGAATCACGATGGGGCCATTGTTTCCCAGCACCGGCAACCCGGCGCCGGTCTGCAATTGACCGGTGGGCGTCGCGCGCAATTCACCGGCCCGGGTATAGGCTTCCTGGCCATTTTGACCCGCAACGGCGATAAAACCTTCACCATTAACCGCGACATCCAGTTCACGGCCGGTGGTATAGAGTTGTCCTTGCGCCAAGTTGACACCGGGGCGTTCGGTCATGGCATAAATACGGGTAGGAAATCCCGGACCAAATACCGGCATACTGCGAAACTGCTCCATATCCGCCTTGAATCCGGTGGTATTGGCATTCGCCAGATTATTGACGTTTGCCGCCTGCGCCAACAAATTCTGCTTGGCGCCACTCATTGCAATATACAGACCCCGATCCATGACAACGCTCCCGCTATTTAAATGTTAAGAATAGTTTGGGTAATGGTATTTTCCGTGGAGATGGTTTGCGAATTGGCCTGGAACGCTTGTTGGGCGATAATCAGGCGCACCAGCTGCGCCGACAAATCCACATTCGAACTTTCCAATGCCGCAGATTGTACCGAACCAAAGTTATTCGATCCGGCCGCGCCAAAAATGGGCTGTCCCGAAGTCGCACTTTCCGCCCAGATGGTATCGCCCAGTTTGGCAAGGCCCTGATCACTTGGGAATCGAGCCAGAGCAACTTGCCCCAAAGGTTTGGAACCGCCGTTACTGAAGCGGGCAAACACCACGCCTTCATCCGAAACGTCAATACCGGTTAAATTGCCGGCCGGCAGCCCGTCCTGATTGAGATTGTTGACACTGAACGGGGTGCTGAATTGCGTTGAACCCAAATAATCGTTATCGAAACTGAGCGGGTCTACGTTGATATTCGGATCGATCACCGATAAATCGATATCGACAAAATCCACTGCCGTGCTTCCTGCCGCCCCGACAAAATCCAACAGGCCGGATGAGGTAAAGCTCATAGTGACCGGTGCGCCCGGCAGATTAGGCGTGCCCGGTGTAGTGCCGCCATCGTTGATGACCGAAGCCACCGCCGCTACCGGCGGCGGCCCTGCTGAAGCTGCGGTACCGGCAGTCACACCAAAACCATCGATAAAAGTGAATAAATCCCATTCATTCGGCGCTGCGGTTTTAACGAAAAAAGTCGATGCCACATGGGCATTGCCTTGCGAGTCGAAAATGGTCACCGAGGTGGTGTTGTTGTACGATGTCGCGTCGGTCGGATCGAAAGGCGCCGTGGCCGGTAATGCCCGGCTTGAATCCAGATTGAGCTGGGTATTGACGTTTTGCGTCGCTTCCGGTAACCCTTGAGAAGTATCTATCGTCAACGGGCCGAATACGCCTTGGCTAAAACCGTCGGCGGCAGTTTTGCCATTGGGCGCGAAAGCCATTAAAAACTGTCCCCGATCATTGATCACATTACCGTCCTTATCCAGCTGGAAAGCGCCGTTGCGGGTAAAGGCGGTAGGCTGCGGTGCATTAATGTCGTCGGCCAGAGTAAAAAAACCATTGCCGCTGATCGCCAAATCCAGACTGTTTTCGGTAGCGTCGATACTACCCTGGCTAAATTGCTGCGCCACTTCGGTAACCCTGACCCCCGAACCCGGCTGGGTTCTGGCGACACCGCCCAAACTGCTGGCAAAAATATCGCCGAATTCAGTGCGTGATTTTTTAAACCCTACGGTGTTGGCGTTAGCGATATTGTTACCGGTTGCCTGCAAATCGGTCGATGCCGCTTTTAAACCACTTAATCCTGTTGCAAAGCCCATTTGAATTCTCCTGCTCTTGAAGTTTTATAAAATTTGTCTGACCTGGTTAAAACCGACGTTATCAAGACCGTTTAAACCCAGTTGAATACCTTTATTGCCGCTGGCCATATTCACACTGTTCACACCGGCCTGCACAAAGGTTTCCAGTTGCGTATTGTTGCCGTCTATGCTCGCGCTGGCGTTTATTTTATAAACGCCCGGATTGGCAAAAGTACCGTCCGGCAACAGGCCATCCCAGCTAAACGCGACATGACCCGAAGCCTTGGGTCCCAACTGTAATTCCTTGACCGTCGCGCCGTTCCTGTCTTGAATTTGCACCACCAGATTTTCGGTCGAGCCGGTCAGATTGACTTCGCCCTTCAGCCCGTTCTGCAAAGACAAAACGCCTTCATTGCTGGGAACCAGAACCGTACGCCCCACTAAACCGGCCGCTTGCAGCGATTGATTCGAACTGATGGAGCCTGCAAAAGCGCTGAACGATTTTTGCAGATCCTGAATACCGCTGACCGAGCTGAATTGCGCCAGCTGCCCGAGAAAGTCGCCATTTTCCATCGGTTTGGTGGGGTCTTGATTCGCCAATTGAGTCGTCAATAACTTTAGAAACTGTTCCTGCCCCAGCTCCTGCTTTGGTACCGGTTGCTGATCGACTGTTTTTAGACCTAAGTTTTGTAGTGCATTTAAATCAATAGCCATGACCGTCTCCTATTGCCCCATTCTCAAAGTTTGCAAAATCATATTTTTGGCCGTGTCGAGCACTTCCACGTTATTTTGATACGATCGTGAAGCCGACATCATATTTGCCATTTCTTCGACGATATTGACGTTCGGCTTAAAAATATAACCGTCGGCATCGGCCATCGGATGATTCGGCGCATATTCCGCAACAGGCGGCGCCTGACTTTCAACAACCCCAAGCACATTGACACTGCTGGCGGCATGATTTTGATCCATGATATTTTTCAATTCGGCCGCGAATACCGGTTGCCTGGCTTTATAAACTTCGTTGAGGCTGCTGCTGATGCTGTTAGCATTGGAAATATTACTGGCCACCAAATTCAGTCGCAGCGACTGTGCGTTCATACCGCTGCCGGAAATATCGAATATTTTTAAAGAACTCATTATGCTTCCCCTCGAATTGCCGTCATCAAACCGGACAACCTGCCGTTAAGAAAACGCAAGCTGGCCTGATACTGCACCGCATTTTCAGTATATTTTGCCTGCTCGATATGGGCTTCCACGGTATTGCCGTCGAGCGATGCCTGATTGGGGTTACGGAACATCATCGTAGCACCCAATAATTCATTCGATGGGGCCAAATGGCCGGGTCGCGTGCGTTCCAGCGAAACCGTTTGCGACTGGGTTTGCTGGAGCACGGAGTGAAAATCGAGATCGCGCGCTTTGTAATTCGGCGTATCCGCATTAGCCAGATTGGATGCCAGGACTTCGCCGCGTTTTTCCCGTAATGCCAGCGCCTGGGGCATAAAGCCCAAGGCTTTTTCGAAACTGATTGCCATATCATTAACCTCGTAAAGTCTTTTTTACAAAGCCAAAGCACATAATGCGCCAAATTATAAAAAGTACTTTATTTCATTACGTTAGGAATAGCGCAACACAGTAGAGACAAGATTTATAGAAAAGTGGCAAGAATTTGCCGCTATTGATGCCGCTGCTTCAAGCAGCGATTTTTGAACGGGGCGTCAAAGATTTGTCATCGAACCTGCCGTTTGTGGCGGTTTTTGAACCCTGATTGGCTGACCTACCTGCCAACGGCGGCTGGTAGGCGCGATGACGCTTTTAAAGAGATTTAACAGGCAATGCCGGAAAATGTCCGACAACAGGTTTGCAGAATGAGTTGTCGGACGATAAGACAGGCGGACGCAATAGCGGACAAAAGAGCGAGCAATGGCACTGATCGGATATGCGCGGGTATCGACGGCGGAGCAGGACACCGCCTTGCAGACGGATGCGCTACGCAAGGCGGGTTGCGAGCGGATTTTCGAGGACACTGTTTCCGGGGTCAAGGCCGACCGTCACGGCTTGGCCGCCGCGCTGGCCTACCTGCGGGACGGTGATGTGCTGGCCGTCTGGCGACTGGATCGGCTTGGGCGCTCACTGCCGCACCTGATTGAGACGATAAGCGCGCTGGAAACGCGTGGCGTCGGGTTCCATTCACTGACCGAAAGCATCGACACCACCACATCGGGCGGGCGGCTCATCTTCTCGGTGCGCTGGGTCAGTTCGAGCGTGACTTGATCCGCGAACGCACCAAGGCCGGGTTGGCCGCTGCCGCCGCACGCGGTCGAAAGGGTGGGTGAAAACCTGTCATCACTGCCGACAAGTTGCAGCGAGCGCGGGAACACATCGCCAACGGGTTGAACGTCCGCGAAGCCGCATGCCGCTCAAGGTTGGCAAGACGGCCTTATACGCCGCACTGCAATCCGCCAGTGCAGCCGATTCCTGACATGGAGCAAGAAACGATGAAACGCAAGCAAGGCAGCGCCTTCATCACGATCAGGAAGGGCTTTTGTTATCTCACGGTAAAAGTCGGCAGAAGCAATTTCAACATCATGCGTATTCGCAACTACACGCTTGAGCCGCAGGACAAGCGTGACATGCGCCGGTTGTATCCCGACTATTTCTTTGACTGGAAGAAAATCAATTATCAGCTTGCCGAAAAGAGGGAGGTATGCAGAGCCTACCGCTCCAAGCGTCAAGCGCCCCGGAATACTGGGCGCACATCAGTCCCGTTCGTCATGGCGTCCTATGAACCAAGGACACGCACAGTCTACGCATCCGATGCAGGCAATTCATTAGCGTTGCTTGACGCTGTTCTACACATTGAACGCACCAATAAGAAGTAGTTCCAACAGCCAGTGCAGTTTACTTCTGACACTTGTGCACTCGACTTCTGAAAATGACATTTGCACTCCATTCTGAATCTTTAAGTGTTAATATTCTCGTAAATTTATCAATAAAGGAACTGTTCATAAATCAACGCATTGGATAGGGTGCGTTGATAGTATGGATGTTTAACATTTATTCTGTAATACTGCACTTGTCACGCGCAGCATTGACTCGGTCTCCCATTTCCTTGCCTGGTTTGAAGTGAAGCGCTACTTTAGCCGGTATAGTATGGCAACTGGTTAATCCTCCTGCTGAAAACAAATACGGGTTTGCCAGGGTTTGGCAGGGGATCAATGATTTCTTAGCGAACAGCTCTTCGCCACGAAAATTGACAGACATCTATTCGCTCATAGAAAAACCACCCTATGGTGTGCAAAAAGGTGTGTCATCGTTAATTTTTGTAGCCTACTATCTGACTAATCAAAGATCGCTGGCACTCTACGAAAGCGAGGTTTTTTGCCCATTAGTTACTCAGGAAGTTTTCGAAATTTTAGCTAAACGCCCTGAACTGTTCTCTGTTGAAGCTTTCGACTTCACAGGAATAAGAGCCGACCTGTTTAATAGCTATCTGGAAAAACTGATAGGAAAAGTACCCGAAGAAAGCACATTGCTCGACATTGTAAAGCCATTGGCGAAATTTATTGCCCAGTTACCTCAATACACACTTTCAATGAAAACCCTGGATTCTCAAACGATTGCGGTTCGTGATGCCTTTCAGAATACGCAAAGCCCAATGAAGCTGCTATTTGAAACATTACCCCAGGCTTGCGGTTATCCGTCGTATGTTGGAACAGACTTGAATACCAATAATCCAAACGATTTTTTAAATGAACTGGTTAGGCACTTAAATAGCTTAAACAAAGCGTATGAAAACCTGCTTAAAAATTTTAAAGACCAGCTAGCCAGTGCGCTTAAAGAACCTGCTGATTTAAACCTGGCCGATCTTAGAACCGCAATAGCCCAAAAGTATGCGGGGTTAGAAAAATTCAAGGACTTAAAGCCTTTATCTTAAGACTGCAAAAAACACAAGAAACTGATGAAGCCTGGCTGGAATCAATAGCCGCTTTCCTTGGTAAAGCACCGCCTAATAAATGGCTGCAAAATCATAGATTGGATGCAGAATACCGCCTTATCGAGTTTAGTGATCGCCTGGATCAACTGGCATTGGTGCATTCGCATCAATTGAAGGCGAATGCAGGCACCCAGGTAACCGTATTCCGGATTGTTAATGAGCAAGGGGCAAAAGACCAAACAGCCTATTTGAATGAACCCCTAATAAATCAGGCACGAGCTGTTGTTGAGGATATTCAGTATGATTTTAAAAATGCCGACAAACAATTGAAGCTGGCGATTATTGCCGAACTAATCAGTGAAATGAACTAAACTAACTCATGCGTCTAACAGCTTTTCAAATACAAACCATTTGCGAAAGCGCCGAAAAAAATTTTGGCAAAGATGCACAGGTCTGGTTATTCGGATCAAGGGTTGATGATGAAGCTAAGGGCGGTGACATTGATCTGTATATTGAATCGCAGACACAAAAACCCACCGATTTAATTACCGCCAAGTTGCAATTCTTGCGAGATTTACATAAAAAACTCGGCGAGCAAAAAATTGATGTCGTCTTGCGTAGAAATGACAGCACGGTTGACTTGCCTGTCTACCGTATAGCCAAACAAACAGGCGTGTTGCTGCAATGACCGGAACCATAACAGAAATTCTCAAAATTTGTGATCGCCATGCCGACCGTTTGAAATGGGCAATGACGCAGTTGCAAAGTCGCATGCCATTTACAGAGCACACCTTAACGCACTTAAATGACGTTGAGCTTGCCATACTCGATCAATTCTCAACACGTTTTGGCAAATTACAGGACTTAATGGGGGCGAAGCTATTTCCGGCCGTATTGGATATCACTAAAGAACCGGGTGAGTTGAAGGCATTTATCGACAAGCTCTACCGGCTCGAAAAGATAGGCGCTATTGCCTCAGCAGATGATTGGTTGTTAATGCGCGAAGCCCGCAATACTTTTTCACACGATTATCCGGATGATCAGGAATTACAAGCGGCCCTATTGAATAAATTGTATGAATTGGCAAAACAATTACTTGATGTACTTAGTGGAATTAAGGTTTTTATTAAACCTTACCTTAGACTAAACGATTAAAGCCTTGAACGTTACATAAGGAAAAACAATGCACATACAACTTCACCCCGAATTTGATGACATATTACAAGCACTGGGTAGTCATGCTGCGGAATTTTTTTTAGCTGCAAGTCTGTATCACGCCAGAAAAATAAGCTTTTCTGCTGCCGCACACATGGCGGGTTTGAATTTTGACAGTTTTAAAACGCGCTTAACAGAACATTTTAATCAAGGCTATATCATGGCCGATGAATGTGTTTTAGAACTAAAGTTTCGGTGTTCGTTTTTACCCGCATAGCAGTCGCTCGTCCTTGATTTCCAAAGCCGCTAGCCTTAACGTCCTGGCGTCAAGTTGGAGGACTT
>PGZD01000057.1 GCA_002843155.1 Gammaproteobacteria bacterium HGW-Gammaproteobacteria-3 | reverse complement strand
GAACAGCAAAAAATCTGTAGTGCCAACCGACAGTAGTTAAAATTTTTAACTGATTGAAATGGCGGGGAACTTCGTTATTAGGTGACGAAGTTGGGCTAACTCCCAATACTCTATAATTTGCTGTTATGAGGTAAAACTAATTTCCACACCACTGCTCTCGCAAGGAACTCCATCGCCGTCCCCATCCATTTGAATCCCCGGATAATTTCGCAAATAATACATTGCTTCCTCACAAGATGCCATTTCCGGACATCGTGTTTTTCCAGGAATCAAAGGGGTCAAACTCTGAGGTATCCCCACGAATTTACCCTATCCTACGTCCCTGGCAGGCTAAAAACTAAAAACCACTATGGTTTTGGTTCTTGCTGATGATGTTGTCTATCAGCGCTTCAACGCCGTCCAGTTCGGCATCGTAAACGCGGGTGCGATAAGCATCGCTCCGGGTCTGGACGGATGAAACCAACGGTTTTTCACCCGCTTCACTAATGTTGATACGAGTGAGTGTGGAAAGCCCGGGTTGCAAGGGATGTTTTTTCAATTCGTCGGTATCGAGACCGATACGCACCGGTACGCGCTCGGCAATATGGATAAAATTGCCGGTTGCATTATCGGTCGGCAACAATGCAAAATTACTGCCGGTGCCGGGATTCAAACCCTGCACACGACCGTGAAAAATTACATCCCTGCCGTAGGCATCGACGGTGATTTCCGCTGTTTGACCGGGCCTGATTCGAGCGATTTTAGTTTCCAGAAAATTGGCTTCTATCCAGAGATCGTCCAACGGCACGATCACCAGCAACGCTGTGCCCGCCTTGACTCGATCACCCACATGAGCCTTGCGCTTGGCGACAAAACCGGATGCCGGGGCGATGACATGACGCCGGTGATAGGCAAGATAGGCGCGCCGCACCCGGCTTTTGGCTTTTTCCACGGCGGGATGCCGATCAAGACTGACGCCCAGTACCTGCGCTTCGACACCGGCTTTCTCGGCTTTTGTTGCGGCGATGGTCGCCTCCAGTTCGCGTATCCGGTCGCGGGTGTTCTGCACCTGTTGCTCCGATACCGCGCCTTCCCCCGCTGCCGCAAGAAAACGCCGCAAGTCGTGCCGCAGCCGAGTCAATACCGCTTGATGCGCGGCGATACGTTGTTTCAGGGTTTCGATACCGGATTTCAGATTCACCAATGTGCGCACGGTTTCACCCAGTTCAGCTTGAGTTTGTTGTAAATCGATTTGCGCACCGGTGCCATCGAGACGTATCAGCATTTGACCTTGTTTCACGCGCTGGGTCTCTTCCGCCAGAATTTCGACAATGGTGCCGTCGGTCTGGGCTTTCAAGGTAATCAGATGACCGCCGACAAAAGCGTCGTCAGTAGTCACCCAATGACGATTGACATACCACCAATAACCAAAATAGAACAAACTTGCCAACAACACGGTTAAGGTCACGGCAATGAGTCGTCGATTGCGTTGTCGGATAATTTCCCTGGGGCGTATGGTTTTTTGCATCATTCAATCATCGTGTTGACATAGCCGCCGCCCAAGGCTTTAAAAAGTTGTGTGGCGGCTTTTAAAAAGGCACTTTCCAGAGCAATCAGGCGCAGGCGCTGGGTATCTTCATCGGCATCCGCCTGCAGCAAGTCGCTGCGGTCGCGGAGTCCTTCACGATACAATACCTTGGCCAGCCGCCTGTTTTCCAAAGCACTGGCCAGCGTCATTTGCTGTTGCTGCAAGCGGATATCGAGTTCTTGCCAATGGGCTACGGCGTCGGCGACTTCGGCAATTGCGCGCAGCAAATGCTGGTTATAAAGTTCCACCGCTTCGTCATAGGCCGCTTCCCGGTAACCCAGTTGTGCACGCAGACGGCCGCCTTCAAAAATCGGAAATTCGACGGACGGGCCAACTGCGTAAGCAAGGCTCGAACCTTGCAACAGGACGTCGGACACGCTGACGCTATGAAGACCTGAAAAAGCCACTAGATTGACATCGGGATAGAAAGCGGTTTTCGCTACTTTGATTTCTTGTGCGGCCGCTTCCACACGTAAACGGGCGGCCTGTACATCGGGTCTGTGGCGTAACAGATGCAGCGGCAACGCTTTGGGCAAAGTCATTTGTTGGGGCAGCAGGCCTCGTTCCATGACGATTTTTTGCGCCCAATCGGAACCTTTCCCGGCCAACACGGCGAGCACATTTTTTTGTACCGTGATGGCTGCGGTAAGTGTCGCCATTTTTTGCCGGGCATCGTTCACGGCAACGCGCGCGTTCAGCACCGGCGCTCTATCGATCAGGCCATTGTCAAGGCGTACCTGGGCAAGCTTTAGCTGGTGTTCGCGCGCGGCTACCAGATGTTCAGCCGTCTTCAATTGCTCTGAGGCGGTAGTCAAATCGAAATATGCTTTGACTACGGCTACCGATAGCAGCAAACGGGCATCGCTCAATTCCGTTTCGACGGCATAGGCCCGACCGATAGCCGCTTGCAGCGCCGCTTCGTCTTGTCCCCACAAATCCAGGTGATAACGTAAAACCAGCGGATTGAATAATATCTGACGGAAATTTTCTCCGGCCAATTTGGCCTGAGTGCTGTTGGCCGAAAAACGTTCCGCCGTGAAACTAACCTTTGCATCAATGGTAGGATACAATGCCGCCGCTTGTGCATCGACCAGGGTCTGGGCCTGTCTTAAGCGCGCCGCGACTATTTTTAAGTCCGGGCTGTCTGTAACCGCTGTTTCGACCAATGCATCCAATTGCGGTATTTGAAAAACCTGCCACCAATTGAGCGTCGGCCAGGCATCGGTGACCGGTGACTCTTTTTGAAGTGATGCCAGAGTCTCTCGCAGAGCGGGTACGGGCATTAATTCGGCGCGTTTGCTGGATTCGGGCAGCCAGGCGCAGCCGATCGGCAGCATAATTAGCAACGGGCAAATGGCGGATAAAAATAATCTCATACTTCCCTCGTCAGCAAAATCACCAGACGCCGCCTGAGGGATTGCGCCAAAGTACGTTGATGTGGTTGCCGTGTCGGATCGGCAAACCAAACCAAAACCGATAAACCGACAAATATGCAACTGGCAATCCAGAAAGCATCATTAATGCCAAAAATACTGGCTTGTTGTTGTCCCAAGCGGGCAATTTGCAGTGTCGCGGCCGATTCCGACAAACCCGTCGTGGTAAAAACAGCCAAAGTCTGATCGAAGCGGGCATCGAATGCTGTTTGGGTTTCGGCAAAATGTGTCATATGGACGGGCGCGCGCCGGTAAAGTACGATGCCTTGAAAAGTAATGCCGATAGCACCCGCCGCGATGCGGATCATGCCCGCCAGTTCCGCCGCCCGCCATTGCCGTTCCGGCGGCAAACCGTGCAACAACAATGCCGTCAAGGGTACAAAAAAACTGCCCAGGCATACACCTTCGAGCAATTTGGGCCAAAATAATTGCGCATAACTGTCTTGATTATCGAAGCGGCTCAACCAGAAATAGACGGCGGCAAAGCCCAGCAGGTTTATCGATGCCAGCAAGCGGGCGTCGAAATGTTTGACGATTTCGTGAAAAACGCCGGATATCGGCTTGGCAAAAATCGCCATCGGTAAAAATACCAGACCCGCTAAAAACGATGAATAACCCAATGTCAATTGCAACTGTACGATTAACAGTGACAACAAACCCTGAAAGGATAAGAAACCGATAAACAAAATGAATACGCCAATGGTGAAATTACGCTGGCCGAACAAACTGATATCCAGAAAAGGATGGCGTACACTCAGCTCCCAGATCACCCAGTAAATCAAGCTGATAAGAGTTAGCGCCAGCAAGCCCATGAGATAAAAGGAATTGCTCCAGTCCCGGTCGTTGCCTTGATTGAGCAAGGTCTGAAAACTGCCCAGAGCAATCACCAGCAACACAAAACCGACGCTATCGAAATGATGGCGAATGATTTTTCCGCCGCGTCGGTATAACAGCGCCCCCACGATACCGCCAATGGTCAGCGCGACCGGAATATTGAACATAAACAGCCAGCGCCAACCCAGGTTATCGGCTATCCAGCCACCGAGCGGCGGCCCGAATGTGAAAGGGGTCAGGGTAAACAGACTCCAGACCCCGATGCCGATGCTTTTATTTCGGACAGGGTATTCTTTTAACAGCAGCGACTGTCCCAACGGCAGTGTCATGCCGCCGGAGAAGCCCAGAACAATACGCGCCGCCAGAAAACTATACAGCGAGGTGCTATAGGCGCAAATGGTCGATGCCAATGCGAAGATGACAAAGGCCCAGACGAAAGGTCGATATTCGCCGATACGCCGTGATAACCAATTGCCCACCGGAAAACCCAGCGCCAGCCCGATCATGAAATCGGTCTGTGTCCAGGTTGCGAAACTCGGTGGAATCGCAAGGCCGCCTGCAACCCGTGGCAACATTGCGATATAGGCACCGGCGTTGAATAACACCAGGGCATGGCTCAACCCTAGGCAAAGGTTAAATAAAATAAAACGCCATCCACGCAGTTTTTTATTATAAATAATTGTCATTAACCCGCTTTTTTTCTAGGTTCATTAAAGTGTCATGGCTTGGTTGTTTACGTCTTTGCGGTTTTTATCGAGGCCTCTTAAACCTCCTTTTTCAAAGGCTAATTAAGCCGTTGTCGTAATTCTTTAGGTATTATGTATCCTGATTATGAAGATGTTTCAGCAGCAACGTCATTCCGGCAAGGTTTCGCTTCGCGCTCTGCCGGGTGTCGGAATCCAGGCCACATGGATGGGCTCATCGGTTGCCATCCGGGACTTCTGGAATTTGACAATCCCTGAGCGGGGGCAGGCTCTGCCAGGTGGTGATCTTTAATAACCAGGTTATGTATTGAATCGATACTATTATAGCTGGCTTATGAAGTTTTTTGGTAACTATTCAGCCCCTTGATCAAGCCGTCATGCGTAGGCCGGATAAGCGTTAGCGCATCCGGCAAAGGCGGTGGATAGCGCAGCTTATCCGCCCTACAAAATAAACGCATAGCCTCACTCGGGTTTAATGCTGAATAGTTACGTTTTTTGTTTGTTTTTTGAGGTCATCACTTTACTGGGTCTGTAAGAACTCCTTGCCAGTATTACCGCTCCAGAAAGTTAACCAGGAATTTTTATCTTGTGCCGCAGTTTGTTTTTACCGAATCATTGGGTGTCACCACATTTTTCTCGATGATTTTTTTGGCCATGAATCGGGCGTTGGTCAGTTCGTCAATAAAAACGTCGGTTGCATATTCCTGGCTGGACACTTCCGTCAAAAAATCTCCCGGCGCTTTTTTTGTGTTTTTTACATGAATAGCGGTTATGGTGGAAAGGCCGGGACGAATAGGGTGCTTTAAAACTTCATCCTTCGGTAAGGCGATACGGACGGGAACACGCTCTACAATATGAATGAAGTTTCCGGTCGCGTTGTCGGGCGGCAATAAAGCAAAAACACTGCCGGTACCCGGAACCAGACCTTCTACCATGCCATGAAAGGTATATTTTTCCCCATACAAATCTACGGTAACTTCCGCCGGTTGGCCTGGCCGCACATGTTGCAACTCGGTTTCCCGCAAATTCGCCTCGACCCACAAATGCTCCAGTGGAACCAATGTCATCAACGCGTCACCCGGTCGGATCCGGTTGCCGACCTGGACTTTACGCATGGCTACATAGCCTGAAACGGGTGCATAAATTTGTTGCCGGGTATATTCAAGATAGCCGGTGATAAATCGATTTTTAGCGGCTTCAATGTCAGGGTGCCTTACTCGGCTGGTACCGCCTATTCTGGCATAAATGGCCTTGAGTTCAGCTTTAGCTTCCAACATCTGGGCCTCGAGCGCCATCATCTGGTCTTCTGCGTTTTGTAAAACCTGCTTCGATACCGAACCGTTTGGAACGCCTTGCCGGAACCGGGTGACATCGTGACTTACTCTTGCCAATCGGGCTGAGCGGGCATTCAGCTTTTGACACATTTGCTGATAGTTGGCAAACAGGGCGCTTATTTCACGGACTGTTTGACCCAGCTCGCCTTCGAGTTGGCTCATACTTGTTTGTGCCCGGTGCCCATCGAGACGAACCAGAAGATCGCCTTTGTTGACATATTGGCTTTCCTCGGCCAAAACCTGAGTGACTATGCCGGTCGCATCCGCTTCGACCGGAATCAGGTTGCCGGTGATGAAAGCGTTATGGCTGATCACCCAGTCACGACGATACATCCACCAATAGCCAACATAGATCAATGCTGCCATCAGCAGGATGAGACTAACCCACAACAAATTACGTCTGCGACGGGCGCGAATATTTCTAGAATGTGTTGCCATAAATTTTTTTTGATAATATCGGGTTCAATTTTCATTGGCAGGGGATGACCAGAACATCAACCAAGGATACAAACTGAAACCTCCAGGATGCTCCGGCGGGTGTTTGATTTTTTGTTGCACAAGCTGAAGATCGTTTGCATAGCCACCGCCCAGCGCTTCAATCAAATCCACGCGCGCAACCCAATGGTCGGCTTGCAGCGACTTCAAGGCGAATTCCTGATCGAAAACCGTATTTTGACGGCGCAGCATCAATCGGCGGTCATCTAGGCCAAGACGAAAACGATCGGCAGCGAGCTCATGGTTTCTAAGTTGCGAAGACAGTAAACGCTCTTGTGCCTCCAGGATGGTGCGCGATTCTTTCCAGCTACTCAAGCTATCGGCGACTTCCTGGACAGCATGCAGTAAGGTATCGTTATAAAGTTCCACGGCGCCATCATACTCGGCCCGCTGCGCCGATAACTCACCACGCAGACGCCCCCCTTCAAACCAGGGTAGGCGCAACCCCGGCGCGACGCCATAAGAGAAGCTAGATCCCGAAAATAGGATATTGGCCAATGAATTGGCGCCTTTTGTTAACCTGAGTGCATTGATACCGGCAAAAGCCGTCAAATCAATCGTGGGGAGAAAACGGGCTTTAGCCACTTTGATCCGTTGCGCCGCCGCCTCGGCACGGCGCAATGCCGAGGCAAGATCCGGCCGATGAGCGAGTAATTCCAGCGGTAACTTGGCCGGCAATTGCAGTGCTTTCGATATACTTAGCGTATCGGTAAACAGGTGGTGAGTTGAATCAGGGCCGCCGCCAATCAGCCGAGCCAGTAAATTCCGTTGGAGGTCTAATTGATCGCGTACACCGGCTTCACGTTTGTTGGCAGCCTCCAATGCTATGTTGACTTGTTTCACGGGATCTTCGGAATCGAGTCCCAATTGCAGTCTCGTTTCAGCCAAAATAAGCAATTCATGTTGCAATTCCACTATTTTACGGGCCAAGTCGAGTTGTTGATGAAGTGCGGCGCCGCGTAAGTAAGACCTGGCGATCGCACTGGTCAACTGTAGTCTGGTTTCGGCCCATTCCGCTTGTTCGGAACCCGCTTCTCCGATTGCGGCTTCCAGCGCGGCGCGATTTTTTCCCCAGAAATCGAATTCGTAACGAAAATTAAAGGGATTGATTTGAGCGAAGACGATATTGGCGCCCGCCGCTTCTTGACGGTTAAGTACCGCAAACACGCCATTTTCTGAAATACGTTCATTTGAAAATTCTGCATCCGCATCCAAAAACGGCAATAGTCTGGCACCTTCCACACGCACCAGGGCGGTTGCCTCACGCAATCTGGCGGCAGCCACTTTGAGATTGGGATTATTCTTTAATGCAATTGTCATCAGGCTATTGAGCTCATCACTGCCAAATTCATGCCACCAACCTGGCTTTGGCCAATGTTGCCGGGCGGACGCAGACTCATTATGAGGGATATCGGATAATGCATGGGTCAAGGTGGGGGGGGCGATGAATTCGGCCGGTTTGTCGCCTTCTGGTATCCAGGCGCAAGCGGTGACCATAAGCATGACTTCGGCACAAAAAAACAGTAATCCTGGCAGCGACTTTAAGCAACGCATTAGGGCTCTTCCATTATTTCTTCGGCCCGAAGATCGGTTATCTCTGCGCGCATTTTTGGGTGTAAATACGGATAGGTGGGGTGCGCGAACCAAACCAGTCCGGCCAGTCCGACAAAGATATAAGCCGTCAACAAAAAAGTATCGCTCAGGGCCAGAATGCCTGCTTGTTGTTTGATAACAAGCCCAAGTTTATTGCTGATGGCCTCGGAGGGAAATCCTGATGTATTCAAACGGGTTGAAAATTCCTGTAACAAGTCTAAAGAGGCGAAGCGTCTGCCACCAAAATTATCCGCTAAATGCAATTGATGAAACGGCGTTCTGCGAAACATTAAAACACCTTGCAAAGTAATGCCGAATGCACCTGCGGCTATACGCAACATGCCGGCTTCTTCAGCCGCGCGTAATTCTTGTTGACCTGAAAGACCGTGCAGTGCCAAGCGCGTCAACGGAACAAAAAACGAGCCCAGAAAAAAACCGAGCATTAGCATAGGCCAAAAAATCTGATCAAATGAACCCGGGTCGTCGAACCAACCGATCCAATACCAGACCCCCGCGAATCCAAACAAATTGATGCAGCTTAATAAGCGGGCATCCAAAGCGATGGTTAATCCGTGCATGGCTATGGTTACGGGCACCGCTAGGATAATCATAGGCAGAAACACCATGCTGGCTAAAAAAGATGAATAACCCAGCAATACCTGGAGTTGAACGATAAACAGTGAAAGTATTCCTTGGAGTAATAGAAATCCTACTACCAGACAAGTTGTGCCAATAGCGAAATTGCGATGCATGAAAAGTCTTATGTCGAGCGCCGGATGACGCTCGCCAAGCTCCCAAATGATGAAGCAAGGTAAGGCGATAAGCGCCAGAACCGTCATCCAGCCCAGAAACGGCGAATCCAACCAGTCAAAATCGTTACCCTGATTCAATAGGGTCTGTATGCTGCCAAGAACGATAGCCAACAGCACAAAACCAATCGCATCAAAACCGATATAACTACGCTCGAAGCCTCTGCCAACCAGCAATGAGCCGGTAATAACGGCAACGCTTATGGCAATGGGTATATTCAGATAAAACAGATAGCGCCAGCCGAGTTCGTCCGCGATGGCTCCGCCGATTGAGAAACTGACTGTAAAAGGCATCATGGTAACCAGACCCCAAACCCCCAAGCCAAGCAATTTCAGATGATCAGGATATTCTTTGAGCAGCAGGGACTGACCGATCGGCAGCGTAACGCCGCCTGCGAAACCCAACAGGATACGTGCAGGGAGAAACAACCATAAAGTTTCGCTGAGCGCACATAAATAAGATGCAAAAGCATAGGCGATAAACGCCGCAACCCATACGCGGTAGGCTCCGTATTTTCCTGAAAGCCAGCGGCTTAACGGAAAAGCTAATGCCAGTGCGATCATGAAATCAGTTTGAGCCCAAGTGCCGAAGCTAGGCTTCACTCCACCCATATCTCCGGCGACATGAGGCATCAAGGCAATATAAGAACCGGCGTTAAACAACACCAACATGTGTCCAAGAGCCAGCACGAGGTTAAACAACCAAAAGCGCCAGCCGTAAAGTTTTTCAGCAAAAATGATGGCCATGCGATGCTGATGTTTTATGAGTTACAAATTTTTTTACGGGGTTTTTCCAGTATTGCGACTCGCCGCGTGACAGATATTCTTTTAATTAATTGCAACAAAGCATACGGATTTTGATAACCTTTCATTAAGTATTGATTCGATACCATAATATTCAGCTCCATTGTTAATTTAATGTAACATTTCAGCCCCATCTTTGATAAAAGAGGATTGCAGGGCATTTTAAAAAACCTTGATAAGAATCGCCCTTAAGCCTTTTTTAAGGAGCCATATCTATGAATCAACTCAACAATCCCAACAGCATCAACCCTAAGCCCAGCATCAATACAGCCAGACATTTAAGTTTATCCGCCGCCGA
The DNA here is from genome assembly GCA_002843155.1 of Gammaproteobacteria bacterium HGW-Gammaproteobacteria-3. Lineage (GTDB taxonomy): Bacteria > Pseudomonadota > Gammaproteobacteria > Methylococcales > Methylomonadaceae > PGZD01. Next base: position 8,891 of record PGZD01000057.1, on the reverse strand, counting down.
GACCTCATGCCAGTAATCGGAGATCTGTTCTTGCACTTGCTGGCGAGCCTCTGTAACGGTGTTTTTGATGGCGCGAAGCCAGTACGGTATCCGGTGTATCAACCGGTATAAAATGAATACCGCAATCAGCAGCATCAGATAAAAAGTGATGATTTGCGTGGTATGCAGGTCGGTATGAAAAATATGCTCGATCACGACATCAATTGTCCATTCAATCGCTTCAAACGCCGAATGGATTAATTCAGGTAGGTATTCTATTAGCACATCGGATAGCGCGTAGAGCACACCTGAAATTAAACCCGCAATACCCAGCTTATGTGTTGCCGATAAAGCCAATGCCTGTGCCCCGGCGTTTATATCAAGCCTACATCGTGAAACGCCTGGGCCAGCAAATGCGCGCCCTTTTCAAGGACCAGCGCTTTGAATTTTGCGCCTTCATTCCTAAGCAAAACCTGAGTCGAAGTATCGGTCGATACACTTTCTCTACCGGTTCGGGCTATGACTTGCCGGGTATGCGGATCGATGACTTTGATCAACACCTGAAGCTTGACCTGACCTTCAAAAATTCGATAGTGACCGATACCAATTTCCACTACCGCATCGACTGGTTCTCGCTCCAATTGCCGATAATCAAGGGCGGTCGTGTTTTGCCCGTACCATTGTTCGACCGCAGTGCGCCACGCCAGCAGATCGGCATGGCGGCTTTGCAAGGGCAGGCCGAGACAATAAGATACGGTGCGCGCTTTGATAAAGCTTGTATTCAGTTGCGATACTGCCTGTATCGCCAGATCGGAGGTAGGCAACCAAACATTTGCATACGCGCTTGTCGAATGCAAACGCTGGGTTTTATCGGTGTTCTGCGGCAGACTGACCTGTTTTACACTGTCACCCTGACCGATTTGACCGGCTATCAGAATTCCTCCCGGATTTCGGTAAAGTGCAAGCTCCGGGTATATCGGCAAAACCATGTTGTCATAATGCCGGTACACCGGCATCCTGGATGTCAGTAAATCGGGCAATACTTCAAGTGGCGGCATTTCCACCGCTACAACTCGTATGCTCTGCATTTTACTTAGTGCGCCATCGGGTAATTTAACCGGAGCTGCCTGACAGGCGCTGAGTAAAAACAGCAACGGCAAACCTAGTAAAGCTCCCGTCAAGCTCGATTTCAGGTTATCCGTGTTTGTATTTTTGTTACTGTGCCAGGTTAACAATTCAGTTAAGTTCATGACGTCTCCTGCTTTTAGTGTTAGAGCTTTGATCTATGAAAAAACAGATCAAATTACTGTGTATTTTTACTATAAGAGTGGATTGGCCATTAGACAAGCGATTATTATTGAACTTTAATATCGAAAAAACCGATACTAAGTGCGATGGACATCAAGCAAATCAAAGCCCTATCGCCTGTTTAGCAAAGGCGAGCCACCCATCCCCTCGATGACGAGAAGAATGTGCAGGCCACTGTCGATCGAGCCCAAACGCTCCAGATCAACCGTCCCACTTACCTCCTCCGACCAATCATCCCATCAAACGCCAATCCTTCCTCATCCAACAGGATCGGCTCTGATCGCCGCTAGCCAAAGGGGGATATTTTCAGCCTGAGAGAAAAGCTGTTGGTGCTGGCGTTGGGTACTTATCTGGCCGGTATTACCACGGATGGCTGTTCCGGTTGTTGGGCATTTTTTTAGGTATATGCCTGATTCTGGTGGCCTATATGGGACATTATATCGCGGTTTTGATTCCCTCTAGGAGCCTGTCGGACTTAATCGGCAACACATTGATTCAAGTGAAGGTTTTAATTTTGCGTTTTACTCTAATTCCAATAAAATCAACGCCTTATAGCTTTAAGTCCGACGGTCTCCTAGTGTAGCCATGCTGGTGCTATATCATTACCTGGAAAAATCGGTGGGTGTTTTCAGCAATGAAAATGAACTGAAGTAATGTTTTTATTGATTGCAACGGCAACAGCGCCTAGTCGCTCGCCGCATCCAAGCGATACTTTTTCACTCGGTAACGCAAAGTTTCCCGGGTCGCGCCCAGCATCCGGGCGGCGGCTGTAAGGTTGCCGCCGGTGCGTTGCAATGCCGTCTCAATGATGTGTTTGTCCATGTCATCCAGCGCCATACTGCCGTCCAGGGGCAGAAACACGCCTTGCCGTCTCGTTTGTTCCGGTAATGCGGCGTTGTCCGGCAATTGCAGCCATTGTCCCGGCAATTGCTCGTCATCGGCCAACAGCACGCAGCGTTCGATGACATTGCGCAGTTCCCGGACATTGCCGGGCCAATGGTAGTTTTTCATTTTTTGCCAGATGTCAGGGGCAATGTGTTTGACTTTGCGTCCGGCCTTGGCGTTGAATTCGGCAACGAACAACGGCGTCAGGCTTTCCAAATCGTCAAGCGCCTCCCGTAACGGTGGTAGCTCGATTTTGAACACGCTCAAACGGTGATACAGATCGGCGCGAAATTCCTGATGCTTCACCATCTTGGCCAGGTCGCGGTGGCTGGCGGCGATGATTTGCACATCGACCGTGATTTCTTTTTCCCCGCCCAAACGCCGAAATTTCCGATTTTCGATCGCTTTTAACAGCTTGGCTTGCAGTTCCAGCGGCATTTCACCGATTTCATCCATAAACAACGTGCCGCCGTCGGACTGTTCGAAAAGCCCCCGGTGGCGGTGGGCGGCGCCGGTGAAGGCACCGGACTCATGACCGAACAGTTCCGATTCCAGAAGTTCCCGAGGCAAAGCCGCGCAGTTGACTTCGATCAGCGCCTGATTGGTGCGGGCGCCGCCGTAATGCAGGATCTTGGCCGCCAGGCCTTTGCCGGTGCCGGTTTCACCACCGATGATCAGTGTGCTGAAGGGCACCCGAGTCAATTTGCCGAGCAGTGCCCGGACTTCCCGGGCCTTGGCGCTGTGGCCGACATAGGCATCGGGCGTGTAGCGCCGGTGTTCCTGTTCCGATTGTTCCAACAGTCGGCGTTGAAACGACGCGCCCCGGGCGGCGCTGGCTAGCACGATGTCCAGCCGCTCCAGGTCGCAGGGTTTTTCCAGAAAGTCGAACGCACCCAGGCGCAGCGCCCGCACTGAATCGGGCACACTGCCGTAACCGGTCAGAAACAACCAGGCGGTGAAACCGGTGGCTTGTTTCATCGCCGCCATGAAATCCAGGCCGTTGCCATCAGGCAGATTGAGATCGGACACAATCACCAGCGGCGTCAACGCCTGTTTTTCCAACATATCCCGGGCTTCGGATAAATTGCCGACCCAGACCACATCCCAGCCGGTTTGTTGAAGATGACGTTTGAGTTCCGAGCCTAAAAGCTGTTCGTCTTCGATGATCAGCAAGGTTTCCATGTCAGATCTTTCCTTTCGGCAGGACTAAGCTTACGCGGGCGCCGTGAGGCGGGCTGTTTGCCAACTCAAGCCGTCCGCCGACATGATGGGCGAAACGCTGGACGATCGCAAGGCCCAGGCCCGTGCCTTTGCTCTGGTGGCTGAGGAACGGGCGGATGCCCAAGGTCAACAACTCATCCGGAAAGCCCGAGCCGGTGTCCTCGACGTCGATAATCAGATCATCGGCCACGATGCGCGCCCGGAGCGTGATTTGGCCGGGCGTGTCTTTCAGGCTCTGAGCTGCGTTCAAGACCAGGTTCAACAAGGACTGGCGCAATTCACTTTCCGGCAAAACCACCGGCAGGGTATCAGGCAGTTGGCTATCGATCAGAATGGCTTCTGGAATCTGATAGCGCACCAGGGTCAACAGATCGGTAATCACGGCTCCGGCATCGAACGGATGCGCGGACTCGGGCGCATGCCGGCTTTGATCCAACATGCCGGTCAGAAGCCCCGCCACCCGTTTCAATTCCGCGCTGATTAGATCGATGCGCTGTTGCTGGCCGGAGTCTGTGATTTCCCGGCGCAGATTGGCGAACGCCAGTTGAATGCCGGCTAAGGGATTACGGATTTCATGCGCCAACTCGGCTGCCATTTCACCTACCGCCGCCAGCCGTTCGGCCCGGGCCAGGCTATGTTGCTGTTCTAACAACGCCTGGGTGGCAACCCGGACTTCCCGTTGCAGGGAGTTGGCATATTGCTGTTGGGCCGCTTCCAGTTCGGCCAGTCGAAACACCATGCGGTTGTAACTGGCGAACACCGGTGTCAGTAACGGATCCAGATGATTGAGCTGGATCGGGGTGTAATCACGCTCGGTCAGGTGGTCCAGCAACAATCGTAGGTCATTCAGCGGCGTGAGAATACGAAAATAAAAAAACAGCAACGCGCCCGCCAAGGGCACGGCGAAAATCGCCAGCGCGAAATACAATTCGTGCTGGGTCTGAAAATTGATTTCTTCCAGCAATATTTCCCGCTCCACGCTTTCCTGGTTCAGGGTTTGATTGATCAAGGCCATGGCTTCGGCCAGATGCGCGTTTTGCTCGGTGACCGCCAGATGATCGAGACCGTTCAATTGCGCGCGAGCGGTTTTCAGTTGATCCTGGGTACGGGCGGACAAATAAAGCGTGTCTTCGATCAGCTCATCCATGTCGGCCAGAATTTTCGCCAGCATCTCGGGTTTGGTTTTCGGATTCGATTCGATCAGAAAAGCCAGTAAGGCATGTTGCAGCCGCAGTGACACCGTCTGAATCCGGTGCGAGTAATTGACATAGGTCAAAATGGTGTCGAAATGCTGGATGTTGCGGACAATGGTGACCGCCAGAATGGCGATCGCTGTCAGCAGCAAACTGAAAAACAACAGTGCTCGGTATTTCGCGGGTTTGGACAACATGGTATTCATCGGCAAAAAGACTCGTGGATGGGCTGTATTTGTAGGATAGGCTGTGCAAACAGCGAAGCCTATCAAAAAGTCCCGGACCATTTAATGGGCCTGTCGGAGGCGATCTCTCATTACAACCATTCATGCCGTAGCCCGAGGATAACCGTATGACTTTGTTAAGTTAGTTTGCCCTGCCGTTCCCAAGGTCCGGGTTTTTCAGATAGCGGACGAAACCCAAGGCCAGTGTCAATAGCACCAGTCCGGCGGCCAGTTGATCGGGCGAGTCGGCGGCCGAAAATTCCGGGTAACGGTACAGTATCAGTAGCATAATCGCCGAGCCACAGAAACAAGCCACCGGATTCTTTGATCAGCCAGCGCCGCCAGTTGAAAGTCATGCCGGTCACGGTTTGTTCAAGTCCCCTGCCAGCGAATTCGCCAGCGCGGCACCTGTTGGCAATAGGTGCGATAAGTGTCGCCGAACCGACGTGATAAATAAAGTTCTTCCGTTGTTACGATGGCATAAAAAATATAAAAGAAAGTCGGCAAAACCAGGCACACCACCACCGAGGCGTTTTCGATCACCACATCGCGGTTCAGGTCGCGGATTTCCAGAACACAGGATCGGGCCAATCTCGCCTGCGCCAGTTTTTCCCGGCACTGGGCCCGCATTTCCTCGGAATCATCGACGCCGACGAAAGTAATGCCGGGATCAACGGCGCGATCCATGCTTAACAAGGTCGCGCCGGTGGCGCAGCCTAAGTCATAGACATCACTGCCTTGTTGCGCATGATCAGCCGCCAGTTCGGCGATCATGCGCTGAATTTCAAAATACCAGGGCACCGAGCGGTTGACCATGTCGTCAAACACCTTGGCCACTTTTTTCTCGAAGCGAAAATCACCGAGCCGGTCGTGGTCGTCCTTGAAAATAGCGTCATGTTCGGTCATGTCAGAAATGATAGCTGAAGGTGGTTTGCAGGTTATGGCTGAATAAATTGTTGCTACCGGCTTTATTGTCCACAAATTGACCCATGTAGTCCAGATTGATGCCGCCCCGTCTTGAAACGTGTTCTTAAAGCCCAGACTTAAATCGGTCATGATAATCTCCGGTCAACGATGAATTTAAGCGGATTTTATTTTCAGGTGCCGGGCTGCCAACGGGTGATCGGCATAGGTTTCGTGGTATTCCAAGCCCAAAAACTGGCAATGCCCGCCTTGCGCTTCATAATCGCGTTGAAAATCATGCAGAAACTCCATGACCGTGTGATCGAGAAAATAAGCCTCATGCAAATGGAAAACCACGGTCTTGTCGGCCGGAACGCGCGTCAAGGCTTGTTTCAGGCCAATTAGGTTGGAAAAAATCGCCGCGCCTTTAATCTCGACATGCAGCCTGTCGGCGTCTTCTTCCCGCAGCGTGAAGGTCATGCGAAACAAATGCGTGGGCTTAACGCCCCGCAGCAAATGCAGCAGGAATTTGACGGTGATGCCAATGGCGACGCCGATCAGCAAGTCGGTGGCCAGCACACCGGCGATGGTGACCACGAACAAAAACAACTGTTCTTTTCCCAACTTAAAAGCCTTGCTGAATTCCCGGGGCGAAGCCAGTCGAAAACCGGTGAACACCAGCAGCGCCGCCAATGACGCCAACGGAATGCTGTGAATCAGGCGTGGAAACAAAACGACGAACAGCAGCAAAAACGCGCCGTGGAAAAAATTGGCCCAGCCGGTGCGCGCGCCATTGTTGATATTGGCCGAGCTGCGCACGATTTCAGCGATCATCGGCAAACCGCCGATCAGGCCGCAAATCAGATTACCGATACCAACCGCAGTCAAGTCCCGATCGAGATTGGAGCGGCGTTGGTAAGGGTCTAGCTTATCCACCGCCATCGCGCTGAGCACGCTTTCCAGGCTTCCGACCAGACAAATGCTGATCACTGAAGTCCAGAATTCGAATGTCCCGGCCTTGGCGAAATCGGGAAAAAAGAAACTGGCGAGAAAATTATCGGCAATGGTAACCAGAAATTTCGGCCCTACCGTAGCCTCGTGATGCGGCAGAAATGTCGCATCCGGCAGGAACAGGTAAATATGTTCGTGCGCCAGATCGAAATACCGGCCCAGCGCCATGCCCAGCAACACCACCAACAAAGGCGCGGGAATCATTTTCAGATACCTGTTCTTGAGCATGGCCCACAGCACCATCAGCGCCAGCCCGGACAGACCGATCAAAGCGATTTCGGGATTCAGGTTGGCAAGCCCTTGAGGAATTTGCAGTATCGTCGAAATCAAGCCGCTGCCGGGACTGGGTGCCGAGCCCAGTACGCTGAAAATTTGCTTAGCCATAATAATCACACCGATCGCGGCCAGCATGCCGTGCACCACCGAGGTCGGAAAAAACGAGCTCAAACGGCCGATTTTGAACACGCCCATCAGGATTTGCAGCATGCTGGCAAACACGATCGCGGCCAGGGTGTAGCGGTAACCGGCCATGGCATTGCCTTCACCCAAGGTTTGTACCGACGCCAGAATCACCACGATCAGACCGGCAGCCGGGCCGTTGATAGTGACCTGAGAGCCGTTGATGCGTGACACCACCAAGCCGCCGACCATGGCGGTGATCAAGCCCGCCGACGGCGGAAAGCCCGACGCCATGGCGATGCCAAGGCTCAACGGTAAAGCGATCAGAAACACCAGAAAACCCGACAACAGATCCTGGCGCCAATGTTCGGCCACACCCGCTTTGGGCTGAAAAGAAACGGAATCAGACATGTTTTTTCTATCCTTATGACATTTGATAACGAAGCGGAAAGAAACGGCAAAGCGCAGCCGACCATGGGCATTGGCCGAAGCAACGTTTCCGATCCATCTGTTGATCTGTTATCAAGCAAAAGGAAGGCCAATATAGCCAATCCCGCAGAGCATTTATAACTAATTGATACTTAGGTAATTTATTTTTTATTGTTGGCGAAGCCGCCGTATCGACAGTCATTGTCGTGGTTGAAAAGATCCGGAGCGGTGGATTTCAACCAGCCAGCATGATCTGTGGAAATCATGGTACGAAAAAACTGACGCCAAGAAAAGAAGGCACAACGATATAGAAGAGCGGTAGAAATTTGGGTGTTGGCAAAGCTGCCGATTTTGTCGGGCAACGCTTTTAACGCGGCAACCGAAGCGCCGGCTACCGGCCAGATCGGGCTGACCAGAAAAAACTCCGACTGCTTGAATGATGGCCTATACTGGCTTGTACAATTCCGTTTCACTGCTGAAACAAAGCAAAGTCAACGAATGAAGCAATGAGATGCTGGACGAGATTATAAAGAATAATCGGTAACATGACTTGCGGGTGGTCGGCTAAAGCGATTGATACCAACACTAGCCCCGTGCCATTGTTATTCATGCCAAGACCAAACATCAACGAAGCCATATCTTTACGGTTGGTACGGAAAATGTTCGCCAGCAGATAACCGGTGGCAAATGTAGCAAGACACAGCGCAACAACAATTACCAACATAATGACCAAAAAGTCGATGTCAGGTTGCGACAATGCTTTGGGCAGGCTTAGCGAGGCGTTGAAATAATTCAGCAACAACAGGATGCAATAGTTGATGAGTTTTATAGGGGATTTTATCTTGGTAAGCCGTGGTTCACCGATAAGGTGATGCGCCAAAATGCCGAGCAAGGACGGCAGGATGACCCAAATACCCAGAAACGTTATCACACCATCAGAAGCAATTTCGTGTAAATCTTCAGAATAATCACCTGTGGTCACGAAGCCGACAGCATGAAGAACTAGCGGCGTGAGTAATGGGCTGAGTAAGGTGGTGAGCAATACCAAGCCTAGACTTAAAGCAAGGTTGCCGTTGGCATTCTGCGCCCATGCCGTGGACGCTCCAGCAATCGGCATAGACGCGACCAACGCGAGACCAACAAGAATAGGCTGTACTTCTTCTGGGTTATGCCAGAACTTCATGATGAAGCTGATGCCGATAATGCAGACTAACGGTGTCACTACATTGCCCGACAAACCGCTTAACCCAACTTCGTCACCTAATAACGAAGTTCCCCGCCATTTCAATCAGTTAAAAATTTTAACTACTGTCGGTTGGCACTACAGATTTTTTGCTGT
>PGZD01000056.1 GCA_002843155.1 Gammaproteobacteria bacterium HGW-Gammaproteobacteria-3 | reverse complement strand
CAATCCGATAATTTGTTTTGCAAGCCGCACCCCCGGCTTCTTTTGCCGGGCGGCCTCACAAAATCAGGCGGCCAGGTTTATTGTCCGACAGGCTCCTAGTCGAATAGCCATTTCAGGACTGACTGCTCGCCGTTCGCGCAGCAGTTCACTGACCAATTGACGTGAAATACCCTGTGCCTCAGCCAAACCAGAAACGCTCAAGCTGTAATCAGGCAGAAAATCTTCACGCAGCATCTCCCCGGGATGGGTAGGTTTACGTTTAATCCCAGTGTTTTTAATAGCCATGTATTTCGCCTAATATTAATGATAATTGTCAAGTACCGTAGATACGATGAGGTGCAAACCTCATCCTGCAATCCTGGCGGCCGAGACTATCGCTTCGTGGCTGCTTCAGTTTTAGCCGAATAATCAACCGTTGTTTGCTCATTTCGTTCGGCAAAGTAATGGCTGAGAAAATTGACAAATGTGCTTATCTTAGCGGGAATAAAGCGTCTTTGCAGATAAGTTGCATATATAGCCAACGCCGGAATCCGGTACGCTTTCAATATTTCCACCAGCTTGCCTTGCTGTAAATAATTGGCCACCGATAACTGCGGCGCTTGGGTAATCCCCATGCCTAACGCTGCGGCTTGACATAAGGCCCTGCCGTTATTGGAAGCAAAATGCCATGTCGTGCGCACTTTTTTTTCCTCCCCATCGACATTGAACACCCAATAATCCTCATGCGGCGTATCAATGTAATGCAGACATAGATGCCGGTCAAGCTCTTGTATGCTTTGGGGTTCGCCATATCTTGCAATATAGTCGGGTGAGGCGTAAGTGCAGAGTTCGGTCTCGGCGATTTTTTTGGCTACCACTCCCAAATCCAGCGAATTGGAGACCAGTATCGATAAATCATAACTGCCTTCGCTTAAATTGATGTGGGTGTTTTGCAGCGACATCATGACTTTGACATCAGGATGCAAACGTTGATAAGCATCGATGGCCGCGACCATATAAATACCGCCAAAATCGATAGGCGCCGTTATTTTTAATATGCCTTTAACATGCTTGCCCAATTGCGCTATTTCTTCATCCAGTTCATCAAAGTCATCGAGTAAAGGTTTGCTCCCGGCATAATAACGTTCACCCGCTTCGGTCAAACTGATACGGCGCGTGGTTCTGTTCAATAGCGACACGCCCAGCGATTGTTCCAACTGCGCCATATATTTGCTGATCATCATCGGCGAAACCAGCATCTCCCGGGCCACGGCGGCAAAACTGCCCAGATCGACAATACGACAAAACACTTTGGCGGCATTTAACTTATCCATGATCTGGGAATTATATACTTATAGTTTATTTTTTATAAACCTTTTACACCTTTGAAAAAGCCATAGGGCTGATAGAATCTGACGTGGAGATAGTTTACCCGCTTGGCTTTGTTGATTTATCTATCAGGTCAAGCGGTTTTTTTTGCCTGAAATTCAGGAACGCAGAACGTAGAACGTAGGTTGGGGTAACGACAGAAACCCCAACACGACAACGGTAAAAGTACCCGCAAACCGTCGGCAACGTAGCATCAATGTTACCAGTGGTTCATAGGCCATCGATGTTGGGGCTCGTTACCTCACCCCAACCTACGGACGGTCAATTTTCCGGCTCTTGTCCCGGAGGCAGTTGCTTAATGGGCTGAGCGTCCATGCGAGCTTTTTGTACCGTATTGAGTAATTCAGTGCGTTGTTTTTCCAGAATCAGCAGCTCTATATCCCGGCGTAAATATTCGTCAGTGGCCTGTGTCGCTTCATAGCGCTTTCTCTGTTCGTCTATTTGCAGGCTAAGCTCCATTTCACGCATTCGGCTTTCATGCTTGAGTTTTTCCTGATGCAGCCGTTCCTGCAATTTTTGCGCTTCGCTTTGTTTGATTTCCTGAAGTTTGAGGTCGGCTTCGGCTTCGAGTTGTTGCAGCTTTTTTTCCTGTGTTATTTTTTCAAACTGCATGTGTTCACGCGCGGCGTTCCATTTTGTTTGTCGCTCTTCAAAATCCTTAAGTTCAGCAGCCCGTTCCCGTTCTTTTAATTGTTGTTGATGCTTTAATTTTTCTTCCAGAAGTTGCTGTTCCAATTCAAACTGCTTGATTTGCTGGCGATGCTCGGCTTCTCTGAAAGCTTGCTGCTCCAACTCCTTAAGCCGGGCCTGATGACTCGCTTGCTCATTGTGCAGGCGCTGTTCAATTTCGATCTGTCGCGTCAACTGCTGTTCGCGTTCTTCCAGTTGACGCCGGGCGGCTTCGGCGTTGAAAGCTTGCTCCGTGCGCTTTATTTGCTCTTCACGTTCGCGTTGTTCCAGCCGTGCGCTTTGCTGTTCAAGACGTTGTTGCTCCAGCTTTTGTTGCTGCAGAAACTGCTCTTGATTCTGGCGTTCCTGAAATTCCGCATTTTTCTTGCGGACTTTGAGATAAATATCTTCCCGCGTGAACGGGTCGTCTAAACGCGAGGCATTTTGCGTATCTTTAAATACCGGATGTATTTCGCACAACGCCCGGCATTGGATATGCTGCATAATCAACGCTTCGTTGATGCGCGTCTGCAACCGTTTTTCCACGGGCGCCAAGCCCTCTTCGATCCAGGCGCCGTCATCGAGCCTTTGCAATTCCTGGTCAATCGCATCCCGAATGACAATTTCGCTACTGGCCTTGATGTGCTGATTGAGCTCCGGCAGCACATCTGAATGCAGTAGCGCATATTTGACCGTGGCCTGAAAGCGGATCGCAAGATTTATGTCGAGGCTGCAAAAGCCGCCGTATAGCTGGATTTTTGAACGCAATGGCCAGTCTTCGATAGGCAATTGATAAAGCTTCTGATAAAAGCGCGGGCTAAACACTGCGGGGCGCGGTTTTACTTTTGTGTACGTTCCCAATTTCACCACGACCACTTGCCGGTTGCCGTCAAATCCCGGATCCCATACTTCATTGTGTCCGTAGGCTTCTGCGCCGATTTCGGCCAGCCATTGCTCCAATGCGGATTTAGCCATGCTCATGACCGACCGCTGTATCAACTGTTACGGTATCCGGCTTTGACCGCTCCCTGATCTGTTGCAGGCGATCGCCCAGTTTTTCCGCAATCAAGGGATAGAGAGTGGGAGCAAATTCAACGGTTCGATCATCGATTTTACGCATGAAGCCTCGGCTTAGCAGTAAACCCACGGCAAACATACGCGGCCAGTCAACATAACGCCGGGCACGTTCGATTTCGGTTTTTTCAATGACCATCTCCAGAGCATCGTTGTCATTGATGCGAAATTCAGTAAATTGCCTGAGACATTCAAATACCAGCTCCTCTTCCTGTTCCGAAAGCGGCCCCGGGGCTGCGAATTCAAGCCGGTAAGACAGCAATACGGTAAAAAAATCGACCATGGCCGCGCACACCAGCGCGAACAATGAAAATCCCGACCACATTGCAAAAGATGGCTTGAGTTCTTGGGTATACTGGGAGTAAGGCATCAGTATCGGGGCGCTCGGCAAATTTTGCTTATATTGGGCGACCTGTTGGTTAAAATGCAGTTGTACCGCTTGCAAACCACTGAGCACGCTTTGATAAACCGGCTGAATATCCTTGGAATCCTGATCCAGAAGATCCAGGTTAGTTTGCAATTGTTCGATTTCGGCATCTAACCCGGTAAATTGTTGTTCCAATTGCTTTAGTTCGGCTTTTTTGGCTTCGTACAGATCATTGTAATGGCGCCAGAATCGGCCTTCACCGACCTGATGCCGCAAAGCAGGCGTAATATCGGGGTGCGTGCCGAAATAGGCTTGTGTCACATCCCGGCTTAACTGCTCCTGCCCGCGCCTTTGCTCGGCCAGCAGTTCGCCTTTCAGCGACAGCACGTCCATCAGATAATGCTCTATTTTATCGCGCACCTGACTCAAACGATCGATATGTATAGTATCCTGTTCCGATATTTCATAGAACTTGAAATAGGAAAAAGAAATCGACGCCAGCAATGCGATCAACAGTGACAACCATACGCTGGCGTAACGCAAACGATTGGCCTGCCAGTGAATGCCGGCAATTTCAAAAGAAGTGATGACAATGATGGATTGAATCGCAATGGTAATGATCAGGGCAATCCAGGGCGTAATGAAATGGGACATACCGTAATAAGTGGTAAATCCCGAGGCCAGACTGAGCAGCAAGACAATGGGAATGGACCAGATGCGCAACAAACTCACAAACAAGGTCTGGATAATATTGATTAACCGTCCCAGGCCGCCGTTTTTCAGTTTTATGATGATTCGATTGTCCATCGTTTCCGGGGTGTTATTATTATTTAAAGTGACAGCGCTGTAGAAGTATACCGCGTCATCCAAAGTTCTTGGCTTTTCTTGTTGCCGGAAAAATAGCGTTATTTGACAGCTTTGCACTTGCGGGGCTATTCTTCGGACTTTGCACGGTAATATTATTGTCGGAATTTACCGGATGATTATTCCCGACGCAAGAGTAAAATTTTTCAAACCCATGACTTGATTAAACTTAAGAGAACTGACATGCCAAAATATATTATCGAACGTGAAATCCCCAATGCAGGACAACTGACCGCCGAACAATTACAAGGCATATCGCAAAAGTCATGCGGTGTTTTAAAGGAAATGGGGCCCACCATCCAATGGCTGGAAAGCTATGTAACCGATGACAAAGTTTATTGCGTTTATATTGCGCCCGATGAGGCCAGCGTTAAAGAACACGCGGAAAAAGGCCAGTTTCCGGCCAATCGCATTGCCGCCGTCAAAACTATAATCGACCCGACCACTGCCGAGTAAATGACTGCACAGAGGGCCTGAAATGAATAATTTGAGCTATCCATCTCAAACTATAAAACGCAGGCTTTTGTCGGCCTGCCTTTTGGCCGCCAGCGTTTTCGCCCTGCCTCAGGCCCTGGCCGATGAAACCTGCATGTCGCCTTACATGGCTAAAATAACCGGTCAGGAAGATTTTGTCTATGTCTGGACTTTGGGCATGGCAGGCGTTGGTGACGAACAGGATAAACTGGTCACCGTCGATGTAAACCCTGAATCCAGTCACTACGGTAAAGTCATCAACACTTTGTCGGTCGGCGGACGCAATGAAGCACATCATTCGGGCTTCACCGACGATCGCCATTATTTATGGGCCGGGGGGCTCGATACCAATAAAATTTTCATTTTCGACGTGCATACCAACCCCGCCAAACCGAAGCTGACCCGGGTCATCAGCGATTTTGTCGCCCGCAGCGGCGGCGTGGTCGGCCCCCATACCACTTACGCCCTGCCCGGTCGCATGCTGATCACGGGGCTATCCAACAACAAAGACCACGGCGGCCGTACCGCTCTGGTCGAATACAGCAATGACGGCCGCTATCTCGCCACATACTGGCACCCCACCGACACCGATCTTCGCGGCGCGGTCAAAACCGGCCAGTATGCGGACGGCTACGGCTATGATGTCAGGGTACTGCCACGGCGCAATCTGATGCTGACATCATCGTTCACCGGCTGGTCCAATTACATGATGGATTTCGGCAAAATGCTCAACGATCCAGCCGCCATGAAGCATTTCGGCAATACTGTCGTGCAATGGGATTTGCATGCGCGCCAACCCAGAAAAGTGTTTGACGTACCGGGAGCGCCTCTGGAAATTCGTTGCGCCTGGGGTGCGAATCATAATTACTGCTTCACCAGCACCGCGCTGACTTCCAAAATCTGGCTGATTTATGAAGATAAAAACGGCGCCTGGCAAGCCAAAGCCGTGGCCGACATCGGTGATCCCGGTAAAATTCCGCTGCCGGTCGATATTTCTATTTCCAGCGACGACAAAACGTTGTGGGTCAACACTTTCATGGATGGCACCAGCCGTAATTTCGACATCAGCGACCCCTTCAACCCCAAGCAAATTTACCAAAAAAAAATCGGCGCCCAAGTCAATATGGTGTCATCCAGTTGGGACGGCAAACGCTTGTATTACACCTCATCGCTGTTAGCCAACTGGGATAAAAAAGGCCCGGACAACGAGCAGTTTTTCAAGCTCTATCATTGGGACGGCAAACAGTTACAGCAACAGTTCGTTATCGATTTTATCAAGGAAAAACTCGGCCGCGCCCATCAAATGCGCTTTGGCGCCTATTCATTGTACAGTGGCAAAATACAAGCCTTACCAGCCGAGCCGCTGGCCATGGCGCGTTAATCGCGCCGAGCGTATTTTGCTGCGCCGGATAGCCCTGTGCGTCCTGAGCCTCGGCACATCGTCAGGATGGCCGGGTTCAGCGGCTTTTGCCGAAGCGACGCCAACGGTTCCGGCACCGGGTTACGGCACTTTGGCCTTCACTCCGCCCGTCCCCGGCAGCTATCGCTTGCCGATACTCGGTCGCGCCGCAGATGGCAGAGTCTTGGCCGACACCGCTGAAAGCGTGAATTTGCATGATTTAATGGGCGATAAAATCGTACTGCTCAGCTTTATTTACGCCACTTGCAGTGATATTAACGGCTGTTTTTTGGCGACGGCGGTTTTTCATAAAATCAAAAGGCGCTTGCAGCAACAGCCGGAACTGTCCGGGCAACTGCGGTTGCTGACATTGAGTTTCGACCCGCAACACGATGGCCCCGAACAAATGCGCCGCTACAGTGAGGGGTTTGCCGATAAAATGGTGGATTGGCGCTTTTTAACGACCGCTTTGGAAGCCGAGCTTGAACCGATACTGGCCCACTACGGGCAAAACATTCAGAAAATTTATGACGCGCAAGGCTCATTCACCGGCAGCTTTTCGCATAACCTTCGCGTTTACCTGATCGACCGTGACAAAAACTTGCGCAATATCTACAGCACCGCGTTTTTACACCCGGACACCCTGATCAACGATATAAAAACCCTGTTGCAAGAGCCGCCTCAAAACCGGCCATCGGCCTCGGCAATGCTGACCGGCCCTGTCGACAAAGCGGTCGATCTCATGGAAACCATTCGGCGACCGCCGTTGGGCTTACCGCCTGTGCCTCAACCTCTGGACAATCCGGTAACCGAAAAAAAAATACAGCTTGGCCGAAAACTGTTCTTCGACCGCAGATTATCGTTGAACGACACCCTCTCCTGCGCCCTGTGCCATATTCCCGAACAAGGCTTTACCAGCCAAGAAATGCAAACTGCGGTCGGCATTGAAGGCCGGACGGTCAGACGCAATAGCCCGACGCTTTACAACGTGGCTTATGCCAACACGTTATTTCACGACAGCCGCGAAACCACACTGGAACAACAAGTCTGGGGGCCTTTGCTGGCCCCTAACGAAATGGGCAATCCGGCCATCGGCAGCATTATCGAAAAAATCAAACATACCGACAACTATCTTGCATTATTCGAACAAGCTTTTGGCCAAAGGCCTGACATGGCAACTATCGGCATGGCCATCACCAGCTACGAACGGACACTCAATTCCGCCAACTCCGCTTTCGATCGCTGGTATTACGGCAAGGACAAACAGGCGTTAAATGCCGCCGCCCGGCGCGGGTTTGAGCTTTTTACCGGCAAAGCCCACTGTTCCCGCTGTCACACTATCAGCCAACAACACGCCTTGTTTACCGATAATGCATTGCACAACACCGGCATCGGCTATGCTGATTCAATGGCGCCCGTAATGACACCTCAAAAGCTTGAAATAGCGCCCGGCATTATTATCGAAGTCGATAAAAAACAGTTGGTTTCGGTCTCGGAAGTCAAGCCAAACGATTTGGGCCGTTATGAAATCACTCAGAACCCGGCGGATCGCTGGCGCTATAAAACACCCTCGCTACGCAATATCGGCCTGACCGCGCCGTACATGCACAACGGCTCCTTGGCAACGCTTGAAGACGTATTGGTGTTTTATAACGAGGGCGGCATCGCCAATGAGAATCTCGATCCTTTACTCGAACCGCTCAAACTGAATGACAACGAGCTAAGCGATTTAAAAGCTTTTCTGGAAGCGCTGACCGGCGACAATACGGTGGAACTGGTTGCCGATGCGTTGACCGCCCCCATAGGCGATAGCGAATGAATGGCAGGGTTTTTAGATTACAAACAAGCCAATCCGCAATAGCGGTATCAGGGGAGACACTTAAATATAGGCTACGGACTCAAAATCTGGAAACTTCAACTTAAAACAGCAAAGCCCGCGTTGTGGGTTTTATTTAATAATCGGGGGCGTTATGTCTGAATACACTCAATATATCCGTTGGTTTGATGAATTGACACTCGATGATATTCCGCTGGTCGGCGGAAAAAACGCCTCGCTCGGTGAGATGTACCGGGAGTTGAGCGGGCAAGGCGTCAAAGTACCCAACGGTTTTGCCATTACCGCCGATGCTTACCGGGATATGCTGAGCCAGTCCGGAGCCTGGCCCGCCTTGCATAGGGTTCTTGATGCCGTCGCGCCGGGCGATGTGAATGATTTGGCGCAAAGGGCCCGGCAGGCGCGTGATATTGTATACGGCGCGCCGCTGTCGGCCGATCTGGAGCGGCAGATTGTCAACGCTTATGAGCAGTTGCAGCGGCAATATTCCGAAGATTTGACGGTTGCCGTGCGCAGTTCGGCGACCGCCGAAGATTTGCCGACCGCCAGTTTTGCCGGGCAACAAGATACTTATTTGAATATCCACGGCGGCGGGGCATTGATTGAAGCCTGTAAGCGTTGCTTTGCCAGTTTGTTCACCGATCGCGCGATTCATTACCGCATGGAACGGGGTTATGATCATTTCAAGGTGGCGCTGTCGGTTGGTGTGATGAAAATGGTGCGCTCGGATCTTGCCGCCAGCGGCGTGATGTTTTCCCTCGATACCGAATCCGGTTTTAAAGAGGTGGTGTTCATCACCGGCGCCTACGGCTTGGGCGAAAATGTTGTGCAAGGCGCGGTCGATCCCGATGAGTTTTATGTGCATAAGCCGACTTTCGGACAAGGCTATCGCAGCGTGTTGCGGCGGTCGCTGGGCGCGAAAAAAATCAAGATGATTTATAACCCAGGCGGCACCCGGGAAGCTACCCGTAATATTTCGACCGCAGAGGCTGAGCGTGCGCACTATTGCATTGACGATGACGATGTGCTGACACTGGCCGATTACGCCATTAAAATTGAACGGCATTACAGCAACAAAGCCGGGCAGGCCAGGCCGATGGACATGGAATGGGCCAAGGACGGTGTCGATGGCCGACTTTATATCGTGCAGGCGCGGCCTGAGACGGTCGCGTCCCAGCTTGTCGGCACAGAGCTTGAGCAATATCTTCTGCAACAACAAGGCGCTGTTTTGATCACCGGGCGTGCGGTCGGCAGCAAAATCGCAACGGGGCGCGTGCATATCATCGACCATGTCAGCCAGCTTGGCAGTTTTCAACCCGGCGAAGTACTGGTAGCCGACATGACCACACCGGACTGGGAACCGGTCATGAAAACCGCCGCCGCCATCGTCACCAATCGCGGCGGACGCACCTGTCATGCCGCTATTATCGCCCGGGAGCTGGGTGTTCCCGCCGTGGTCGGTTGCGCCGATGCGACGACGGTTTTGACACAGGATTCAGACGTTACCGTGAGCTGCGCTGAAGGCGATATTGGCAAAGTCTATCAAGGCTCTCTGGCTTTTACGGTCGATAAGACCGACTTGTCCGCCTTGCCAAGGCCGCGTACAAAAATCATGCTGAATCTGGGAAATCCGGATTTGGCTTTCAAAACCAGTTTTTTGCCCAACGATGGCGTGGGTCTGGCGCGTATGGAATTTATCATCACGCAATCGATAAAAGTGCATCCAATGGCTTTGCTGCACCCCGAGCGTGTACAGGATTTGGAAGAGCTGGCGCAAATACGGCGTATCACTCAGGGCTACGCTGAAGCGAAAGATTTTTTTATCGAAAAATTGGCCGAAGGCGTGGGCACCATCGCCGCCGCATTTTATCCCAAGCCGGTGGTTGTGCGGCTGTCGGATTTTAAAAGCAATGAATACGCCGCGCTGTTGGCCGGGCGTTGGTTCGAGCGCGAGGAAGCCAATCCGATGATCGGTTTCAGGGGGGCGTCGCGTTATATCCACCCGGATTACGCCGAAGCTTTCGCGCTGGAATGCCGGGCGATGAAAAAAGTGCGTGAGCACATGGGGCTGAGTAACGTGATTTTGATGATTCCTTTTTGCCGGAGAGAAGAAGAAGCCGTTCGGGTTTTGGATGCCATGGCCCGATACGGGTTAAAACGGGGTGAGCAAGGGCTTGAAATTTATGTCATGTGTGAAATTCCCAACAACGTGATTTTGATAGACATATTTGCTCGTTATTTCGATGGTTTTTCCATTGGCTCGAACGATTTGACGCAATTGACGTTGGGTGTCGATCGTGATTCCGCGATAATTGCCGAAGCCTTTGATGAGCGCGACGACGGCGTTAAAGCCATGATCAAAATGGCGGTGGAAGGTGCGCAGCGCAATGGCAAGCATTCGGGATTATGTGGGCAGGCGCCATCGGACTATCCTGAGATGGCCGAATACCTGGTTGAGCTTGGTATCGACTCGATGAGCCTCAATCCCGATGCCGTCATGCAAACTACCCAGCGGGTGCTGGCGCTGGAGCAACGTCTGGGACGCCGGGTCTGAAACCTGATGTCGCTGGCTATCGAGCCAGGTAGCGTGGGCACATGCTGTTCGTGCCCACGCGTAACGGTCTGACCCAACAAAAACCGCCTTTGGGGAAGCTTAGGTGTTTTTAGGCGCGTAGGGTGGGCAAAAAAGCGCTGCCCACCCTACGCGGCTAATTGAGAATTGCTGAAAAACTGCGTTTTGGCTTGCAAAAAAAAATCAGGCCGTTATAATGTTCAAGTTGAACTTAAAGACCTTAGGCGCGTAGCTCAGTTGGTTAGAGCACCACCTTGACATGGTGGGGGTCGTTGGTTCGAATCCAATCGCGCCTACCAGATTTCAAAGCACCGTTAATCGGTGCTTTTTTGTTACAGAAAAGCTGAAAAAAACACTGAAAATTAGATGCCCGTAATAACTCTGCCTGACGGCTCGCAACGTACTTTCGACCATGCGGTTTCCGTGCTGGATGTGGCGCGCTCCATAGGCGCCGGCTTGGCGAAAGCGACCCTGGCGGGAAAGGTGAATGATCAAGTGGTCGATGCTTCGACCCTGGTCGGACAGGATGCCCGGTTGCAGATCATTACCGCGAAAGATGCAGAAGGCGTCGATGTCATCCGGCATTCCACGGCGCATTTATTGGCGCAGGCGGTCAAGCAATTATTTCCCGAAGCTCAGGTAACTATTGGCCCTGTCATAGAAAATGGCTTTTATTACGATTTTGCTTATGCCAGGCCGTTTACACCCGAAGATCTTGCCGCCATAGAAAAAAAAATGGAACAATTGGCGGCTGAAGATATCGCTATCAGCCGTTCGGTGCTGTCCCGGGATGAGGCAATCAAATTTTTCAAGAACCTGGGCGAGGACTATAAGGCGGAAATTATCGCGTCGATTCCGGCCAATGAAGATTTGTCGTTATACACGCAGGGCGGCTTTACCGATTTGTGCCGTGGCCCGCATGTGCCCAGCACCGGTAAGTTAAAAGCGTTCAAGTTAATGAAAATTGCCGGCGCTTATTGGCGGGGCGATTCCAGCAATGAGATGCTGCAACGAGTTTACGGAACGGCCTGGGGCGACAGTAAAGCCTTAAAAGATTACCTGCATCGGCTGGAGGAAGCCGAAAAGCGTGACCATCGTAAGCTGGGCAAAACGCTGGACTTGTTTCATGCCCAGGAAGAAGCGCCGGGCATGGTGTTCTGGCACGAAAAAGGCTGGATCATTTATCAGCAGGTCGAGCAATATATTCGTGAGAAACTGCGCGTCAACGGTTACGGTGAAGTGCGTACGCCGCAGGTGGTCGATCGCTCGTTGTGGGAAAAGTCCGGGCATTGGGACAAGTTCGGAGAGATGATTTTTACGACCCATTCGGAAAATCGTGATTACGCCATTAAACCGATGAACTGTCCCTGTCATGTGCAAATTTACAATCAAGGCATTAAAAGTTATCGTGATTTGCCGGTGCGTTTGGCCGAATTCGGCTCTTGTCACCGGAACGAACCTTCAGGCACTTTGCATGGCTTGATGCGGGTCAGGAATTTCGTTCAGGACGATGCGCATATTTTCTGCACCGAAGATCAGATTCAGCAAGAGGTTTCAACCTTTATCGATTTGCTGTTCGAAGTGTACAGGGATTTTGGCTTTAAAGATGTTATCATCAAGTTATCGACCCGCCCCGAAAACAGGGTCGGCGACGATGCGGTTTGGGATAAAGCCGAAGCGGCACTGGAACTGGCGCTCGACAACAAAAAGCTGGAATGGCGGTTGCAGCCGGGCGAAGGCGCGTTTTATGGCCCCAAGATTGAATTTTCTCTGAAAGATTGCATCGGCCGCATCTGGCAATGTGGTACGATTCAGGTTGATTTTTCGATGCCCGGACGTTTGGGCGCGACCTATATCGCCGAAGACGGCTCCAAACAAGTGCCGGTGATGCTGCACAGGGCTATACTGGGATCGTTGGAGCGCTTTATCGGTATCCTGATCGAGCAACACGCGGGTACTTTTCCCGTTTGGTTGGCGCCGGTTCAGGCCGTGGTCCTGATTATCGCCGACCGGCACGCCGAATATGCGGCTTATGTTCAGCAAATACTTGAAAAACGAGGCGTAAGAGTCAAAATAGACTTGAGAAATGAAAAGATTGGTTTTAAAATTCGCGAGCATTCGATGCAGCGAGTTCCGTATCTTTTGATTATCGGTGATAAAGAGTTGGAAAATCAGCAGATAACAGTTCGCACACAAAAAGGTGAGGACTTGGGCAGTCTTTCAATCGAGCAATTTAGCGATAGGCTAAACCAGGCGATTGAAGACAAAAAATAATTGTTTTGGAGGGTTAAGGTATCTCTGCTAAAAAAGATGAAACACGCTTGAATGACGCAATCACTGCCAGAAGAGTGAGGGTCATAGGCGCAGATGGGGAAGCTTTGGGTGTTATCTCATTAGATGAGGCGAAGCAACTGGCATATAGCAGCGATCTTGATTTGGTTGAAATATCACCCAATGCGGAGCCGCCCGTTTGCAAAGTGATGGATTACGGTAAATTCCAGTTCGAGCTGAATAAAAAACAACAGGTAGCCAAGAAAAAGCAAAAACAGATACAGGTTAAGGAAATCAAGTTCAGACCGGGTACGGAGTCAGGCGATTATCAGGTTAAAATAAAAAGCCTCACCAAGTTTCTTGAAGAAGGCAACAAAACTAAAATTACCTTGAGATTTCGCGGCAGGGAAATGGCGCATAAAGAACTGGGCATGGATTTGCTCAAACGAATAGAAAAGGATCTGGAAGAGCTGGCTTTGGTCGAACAATTCCCTAAACTGGAAGGTCGGCAAATGGTCATGGTCATGGGGCCGAAAAAGAAAAAATAACTTCGGGGGGCTTGCCCGGCAAGCGTCCTTGTCGCTTTGGATCGGGCGGCAAAAGCATCGTAAATGATGTCCAGCATTCTTCAGGGCCTTGCATTTTGCCTTGCTGAGTCAAATTTACAGGGATGTTCAACTTTTTTATATTGGAGCAAACAAATGCCAAAAATGAAAACCAACCGTGGTGCCGCCAAGCGCTTTAAGCGCACCGGCAGTGGCGGTTTTAAATGTGGTCAGTCGCATCGCCGTCATATTCTGACCAAAAAATCGACCAAAAGAAAAAGACAGTTGCGCAAATCGGCTTCTCTTCACCCTTCAGACGTGCGTATGGCTGCACGTATGATGCCGTACAGTTAACCTCAAGAGGAGCGCATTGTGGCAAGAGTTAAACGTGGCGTAACTGCCAGAGCAAGACACAAAAAAGTTTTAAAATTAGCGAAAGGCTATTACGGTGCCCGTAGCCGGGTTTACCGTGTCGCTAAACAGGCGGTTATTAAAGCCGGCCAATATGCCTATCGCGACCGTAAACAGAAAAAACGTCAGTTCCGGGCTCTGTGGATTGTCCGTATCAACGCGGCGGCGCGTTTGTGCGGCATGTCTTACAGCCGGTTTATCAACGGCTTGACTAAGGCCAATGTTGCGGTTGATCGCAAAGTGCTGGCCGACCTTGCTGTCCGTGACATGGATGCTTTTACTGAATTGGCGAAAATCGCACAAGCCAACTGCAGTAAACCTTAGAAATCGAAAATTTCACGCAGTTTTCGATCAAACCACCTTCCCGGACTCTGCGGAAGGTGGCATAAGGTGTTCTCACCCACCCTTCAAATTTAACAGCGAGCTGAGCAGTGTCGGCTACTCTCCAAGATATTCTAACGCAAGCACTACAGGCGCTTGCCAATGCACAGGACCTCAATCAACTGGATGAGGTACGCGTTCACTATTTGGGTAAAAAAGGTATTTTCACCCTGCAAATGAAACAACTAGCTCAGCTTGAACCCGAGCAGCGCCGTGCCGCCGGGCAAATTATCAATCAAGCGAAAAACGAATTTCAGGAAAACATAGAAGCCAGGAAACAGGCTTTGCAACAGACAGCGCTGGCTGCGCGCTTGGCGAACGAACGTATCGATGTGACGCTGCCGGGACGGGGGCAAGGGGTTGCCGGTTTGCATCCGGTGACGTTGACGCTGCGCCGAATCGCCACTATTTTTGCCAGTGTCGGCTTTCAAGTGGTCGAAGGTCCTGAAATCGAAGACGATTATCATAACTTCGGCGCACTCAATATTCCCGATCATCATCCCGCCCGGGCCATGCACGATACCTTCTATTTCGATGCACACACGGTATTGAGAACACATACCTCGCCCGTGCAAATCCGGGTCATGGAAACGGAAAAACCACCGTTGAAAGTCATCGCTCCAGGGCGGGTTTATCGCTGTGATTCAGATCTGACGCATACGCCGATGTTTCATCAGGTTGAAGGTTTTCTGGTCGATACCGAAGTCAGTTTCGCCGATTTGAAAGGCGTGGTGTATGAGTTTTTGCGCGCTTTTTTTGAAAAAGACATTCAAGTACGTTTCAGACCTTCTTATTTTCCGTTTACCGAACCTTCCGCCGAAGTCGATATTGAGTGCGTTATGTGCGACGGCCAGGGTTGTCGTGTATGCGGGCAGAGTGGCTGGCTCGAAGTCATGGGCTGCGGCATGATTCATCCCGAAGTGTTCAAGTCGGTGGCTATCGATGACGAAGTTTTTAGTGGCTTCGCTTTTGGCATGGGCGTGGAGCGGTTGGCGATGTTGCGCTATGGTATTAATGATTTGAGATTGTTTTTTGAAAATGATCTCAAATTTTTGCAACAATTCAATTAGAAAGGGTTGAGTCATGCAAATCAGTGAAGCTTGGTTACGAGAGCTGATCAACCCGGCCATTGCCACTACCGAACTGGTCGAGCAATTGACCATGGCCGGTCTCGAAGTTGATTCGGTGACACCTGCGGCGGCTGAATTCAGCGGTGTTGTGGTCGGTGAGGTGTTGGCAGTGACGCAACATCCTGATGCCGACCGGTTGCGCGTTTGCAGCGTGGGCACAGGTGATGCTGCGCCCCTGCAAATTGTCTGTGGCGCCAGTAATGTCCGGGTCGGTCTGAAAATTCCGGCGGCTTTGGTCGGGGCGTTATTGCCTGGTAATTTCAAAATAAAAAAATCGAAACTGCGCGGCGTCGAATCTTTCGGTATGCTCTGTTCCGAACAGGAACTGGGCTTGGCCGGTACCGCTGAAGGTTTGATGGAGCTGGCCGCCGATGCGCCGGTAGGCCGGGATATCCGTGACTATTTATCCTTGAATGATGCCATCATTGAAGTTGATCTGACGCCTAACCGGGCCGATTGTTTAAGTGTTGAAGGCATTGCCCGCGAAATCGCCGTACTGAACCGGATGGATTATCGGCCAATATCCGTCGAACCGACAGTCCCGGGACATGATGACAGCTTAGCGGTGACCGTCAGTGCCACCGAGGCTTGCCCCCGTTATTTAGGGCGCTTGATCAAAGGGGTCAATAATCAAGCGCAAACGCCTCTGTGGCTGCAAGAACGATTGCGTCGTTCGGGATTAAGAAGCTTGAGTCCCGTGGTTGATGTGACTAACTATGTATTGCTGGAAATGGGACAGCCTCTCCATGCCTTCGATGCCGCTAAATTAACCGGCGGAATTCAGGTACGCCGGAGCCGGAAAGATGAAAAACTGAATCTTTTGAACGATCAGACCCTAACTCTGGATGGCGATGCGCTGGTCATCGCCGATGAACGGCAGGCTTTGGCATTGGCCGGTGTCATGGGCGGAAGTGATTCGGCGGTTGCAGATGCCACGCAGGATATTTTTCTGGAGTGCGCCTTTTTCAGCCCTGCCACGATGATGGGTGTGGCGCGCCGGTTTGGACTGCACACCGATTCGTCACACCGTTTTGAACGCGGTGTCGATCCTTTTTTACAGAAGCGCGCACTGGAGCGCGCCACGCAATTGATTCTGGATATAGCCGGTGGCAGCGCCGGGCCGGTTGCAGAAGTGTTGACCGAGGCTGAAATACCACAGCGTAAAGCCGTATTATTAAGGCTGCAGCGCATCAAAAAAATATTGGCTGTCAGTTTGCCGGCTGAGCAAATCACGGCGATTTTCCAACGCCTGGGCATGGCTGTGGAAACTCAAACTGAAGGCTGGCTTGTCACGCCGCCGGGGTTTCGTTTCGATATTGCCATCGAGGCCGATTTGATTGAGGAGCTGGCCAGAATCCACGGCTATAACAAACTGCCTCAAAGCAGCTTGTTAATGCGCTCGGAGTTGAGCAAGGCGCCGGAAGCGCTGCTGGACATCGAGCGGGCAAAAGACTTATTGGTCGATAAAGGTTATCAGGAAGCCATTACCTACAGTTTTGTTGACGAAGCCCTGCAAACTGCGGTGGCGCCCAACGATTTGTTCATTAAACTGCAAAATCCGATTTCATCGGAACTGGCGGTGATGCGAACAACTTTATGGTGCGGCCTGTTGCAGGCGGCTTTGCATAATACCCATCGCCAGCATAGTCGTGTGCGCCTGTTTGAAGCGGGCATGCGCTTTGTGCGGGAAGAGGGGATAACGCATCAGCAAAAAATGCTGGCGGGTCTTGCATTGGGCGGCGCTTATCCTGAACAATGGGGCGAGAGTAGCCGCAGGCTTGATTTTTTTGACATCAAAGCCGATGTCGAGGCTTTGTTTGCATTGACCGGCACGCCGGTGCGCTTTGAGGCGGCTCTGCATCCGGCCTTGCACCCTGGGCAAAGCGCACGGATAAACACGCCGACAGGCGATAAAGTCGGCTGGCTGGGCATGTTGCATCCGTCACTGGAAAAGCAGTTGGGTTTTGATACCAACGTGTTTTTATTTGAGCTGGATCAAGCTCTGCTGCTGCAAAAACAGATTCCATCATTTAATCCATTGTCGCGGTTTCCGTCCGTGCGCCGCGATATGGCTTTGTTGGTGGATGAAAATGTTTCAGCCGACGCCATTGTCGATTGCATTAAAAGTTGCGGCGAACAGGCGCTTCGTGATGTGCTGATTTTCGATGTTTATCGCGGCCCGGGTGTTGATCCGGGTATCAAAAGTATTGCATTGGGTTTGGTATTACAAGATTTTTCACAAACTTTAACGGATTCTCAAATTGATGCTATATTTACCAGAGTCTTGGCGGCACTAGCTGCAAAAACACATGCAAAACTGAGGGATTGATTAACATGGCATTGACAAAAGCTGATTTTGCCGAAAGGTTGTTTGAAGATTTAGGTTTAAACAAGCGCGAAGCCAAAGATATGGTCGAATTGTTTTTTGAAGAAATCAAAAGTTCTTTGGAAAAAGGTGAGCAAGTTAAAATTTCAGGATTCGGAAAGTTCGAACTTCGGGATAAAAGCAGCCGTCCGGGCAGAAACCCGAAAACCGGCGAACAAATACCCATAACCGCGCGGCGCGTGGTCACATTCAGATCCGGTCAAAAATTAAAAGCCCGAGTGGAAGCGTATGCTGGAGCCGAGTAATAACAATGAATTGCCGGCAATACCGGCAAAAAAATACTTCACCATTGGCGAAGTGAGTGAGCTTTGTGCCGTCAAGCCGCATGTGCTTCGCTACTGGGAACAAGAATTTACCGAATTGGCGCCGATCAAAAGGCGCGGAAACAGGCGCTATTATCAACATCACGAAGTGCTGATGATACGGCAAATCCGTTCTCTGCTTTATGAGCAAGGCTATACCATAGGCGGCGCCCGCGCGCATCTATCCAGTGACGGCGCCAAAGCGGACAGCAAGCAGATCAAACAGTTAATTCACCAAATAGTGGGCGAGCTGGAAAGTGTTTTGGAGCTGTTGAAATAAAGTTTAAATGCTGCCTGTCTCGATACCGGTATGCAGAAAAATGGCAATAAGGTTTCCAATTGCGTTAAATTCAAGTATCATCAGCGGTCTTCAATACGTCGGGGCGTAGCGCAGCTTGGTAGCGCACTTGCATGGGGTGCAAGGGGTCGGAGGTTCAAATCCTCTCGCCCCGACCAACTAACGATAAAAAAGTTAGTTTAAAAGTATTGATTGTCAAAAATATCAAATCAGGTTCACCTGGAAAGCCGGGCTCCTGAACTGCCCTAAACCGGGAACTAAATCGCCCGGTAAACCGGACTCCTACTTAACCACTGCAAACTTTCTTTTGTTCCGACCCAACCTTGATAACCGGATTGCCCGATACATAGGAATATCCGTTCAAAATCGATACTGCCGGTGCCGGGCTGGCCGCGCCCCGGATGGTCGGCGAACTGTATATGGCCGATTTTATCGGCATGACGCGTGATGAAATCCGTTATCGGTTCAGCCATTTTGTGCATGTGATAAATATCGTACTGCATGAATAAACCGGGATGCTGGAGCGCTTCCAATACCCGCAGCATCTGCTCGCCATTATGGATGATAAAGCCTGGCATGGTGTCGGTATTGATGGCTTCGAACACGGTTTTAACGCCCAAAGGCCAAAAACTTTGCGCGGCCAGCAGCAGATTTTCCTTGAAAGTCGTCAGATACGCTTCGTTGCGGTCGGTATTGAAACAGCAGCCCGGCAATACGTTGACCGCTTCGGGTTTTAACACCTGAATATAATCGAGCGTTTGTGCCAGCGCGGCTTTAAACCGGTTGCGCTTTTCCGGGACAGCGGCCAAACCTTCGCCGCCTTGCAACAAGTCGTCGGCATCGACATTGAACAACACCAGCTTCAAATCATTTTCGGCCAATGCCTGGCGCAATGTTTCCGGTTTTTCGTTGTACGGAAACTGAATTTCCACCGCATCGAAACCGGCTTGTCTGGCTGCCCTGAAACGTTCCGGCCATTCGACTTCGGTAAACAACAGGCTCAGATTGGCGCTGAACTTCATTGATCTTTGTCGTACAACTTAATCAGTGTAGCCGGGTCTTGTTCCAGAAAACCCTGGCTTCCATGTAATTGCAGCAATTGCGCCGCCAAACCGGATAAAGGCACGGCGCTTTCCACTTTGGCGGCCAGATCGAGCGCCATGTTCAAGTCTTTCAGCAGCGTTTTGACGCGCCACTTTACGGGTTCGAAATCATGCGCTGCCATTTGCGGCGCTACCATTTGCAAAGGTTTGGAATCGGCAAAACCGCCCGCCAGCGCTTGCGGGATTTTTTCCGCATCGACTCCGGATTGTTGTGCCAGGGCGATCATTTCGGCAATCACCAGGACATTGCAACTGACGATCATTTGATTACAGATTTTAGTGATTTGACCGCTGCCGACAGCACCCATGTGCGTCAATTGCTGATAAAGCGGCGCCAACACCGTGCGTGCAATGGCAATGTCAGCCAGGTCGCCACCGGCCATAATCGCCAATGTGCCTTGCTCGGCTCCGGCAACGCCCCCGGAAACCGGTGCATCGACCCAGCCCATGCCGCATTTTTCTTTTAAAGCCGCAGCCATCTGACGTGTGGTTTCCGGATGGATACTGGATAAATCAATCAACAACTTGCCGGATGAGACGCTGTTTTGAATATGCGGGTGCACCACCGAGACAACCGCCGAAGTGTCGGCCAGACATAAAATAATGATGTCCGAAACATCGACCAAAGCTTCGATGGTATTAAAAGCCGTTGCTCCGGCTGTTGTCACCGCGTCTAATTTGCCTCGCGAACGGTTCCAGACATTGACGCTGAAACCGGCCTTTAAAAGGCGCAAAACCAAAGGTTTACCCATCAGGCCGATGCCGATGAAGCCTAAAGTATAGGATTTATTGCGCATAATTTTGCTTTTGCGTGAATTAAAGTGGAGCACAGGCCATACCTTGTAAAGCCTTTAAATATAATACAGCATCTGCACGCATGGACAAACGCTACCGAAGCAATAAACGGTTGCATTCAACCAATGATATTGGTTGACTGAACATGGCACGCTTTATGTATTACCCGACATTATTAACTCACACGACAGAGGTTAAAAAATAACCATGGCTTATCGCGAACATATTCAACCGACTTTAAAGAGCTCTGGCGAGTCGCCCCAAAGCTATGAATTTGATCTGGACACCGCCATTGAACGAATAGCCCATTGGCTACCGGCGCAAGCGCCGATCAAGGATTTTGTCCATCACAACACGCTGCATTCAGTCCAGCATCTGCCGTTTCATGAAGGCGTGGCGCTTGCCGCTAAAATGTTCGGTGCGCGCAGTTATTTACCTTTGGAAGATTATCAACGCCGGTATCAAAGTGACCGCATCAAGGATTTTGCCATCGCTTGGGCGCTGGCCCATTCCGATTGTACTAAACAGCAACAGGAACAATTGCGCGCCCGCTTGTTTGAACAAGATCATCGCAGTCATTATCCACCGGTATCGCTGGCCAACCACGGCATTCGCAGTGCTTGGCTGACCCACCTGGAATTGGATCTCAACGCACAGGCACATACGGTGCTGTTCCGCTTGCTGAGCAATTTTCTCGACCAAGGCATCAGCCGCTGGAGTTTGCCCAAAGAGGGCGAACCTTTCTGGGATTGCGTGTTGCGGCTGGCGCAAAACAGTTTGCTGCCGCTTTATCCTTTAAATGAACCGGGCGTGCGCCAATT
>PGZD01000055.1 GCA_002843155.1 Gammaproteobacteria bacterium HGW-Gammaproteobacteria-3 | reverse complement strand
TAGGGTTCTTTTTCATGGCACGATCTCCAGTCAGGGTAGGGCTCAGGTTCGACTAACCGAAGGGTCAAAAGTTGCTGAGACTTATGGGTAATCAGGTAAGAATATGCCGGACTCGCTGCACAAAATTATCGAAAGACCGCAAACCGAAAGTACGCAAACTCGTCCAAACAATCCGAATTTTGTCACCAACCCGATCAGAATCGCGCACCTTATCGAAACCATCATGTCGCCTCGCATATGCACCGTTCAAATCAAAGGCTCTAAAAGGTTTTTTTCGACCTCCCTGCTTGATTTTCAACCGCAGTCAGGCTCCCTGTTGCTGGATGAAATAAGCCCAAAAGAAGGCAACAGCCTTATCCGGATTTCAGCCGTTTTAAAGCTATCGACATTTGTCAACGACATCCCCCTGGCTTTTAAAACAACCATTATCGACCAAAACCTGAAACAAGGCATTCCTTATTACAAGGCCGGATTGCCGGAGCGTATCCACTACCCGCAACGCAGAAAAGCACCCAGAGTTTCTATTGAAGCCAACACCCTCAATTTTGAAGCCCACACAAATACCCATGCACTAGCAATGACCGGTCAGGTTTATGACCTTTCTCGCGACGGTCTTTGCATAAACCTCGCCGAAACATCTCCCCCTTTAGAGCGTGGGCATATCATAAAAAACTGCCGAATAACTTTACCCGACGCATACAGCATCACTTTTGATCTGTCCGTCCGTTCAGTGAAAAACTTGCGAGGAAAAACGCAAATCGGCGGCTATTTCCTCAACATGCCGTCCAAATGTAAAAACAAGCTTAGCCTTCATTTCACTTTTCTGGAAAGAATGGCTATTAGAAAATATAAAAATTAGTCAGCAAAATAATGTTACAATTATCCCATTTGCCCCGGTAGCTCAGATGGATAGAGCATCCCCCTCCTAAGGGGAAGGTCACACGTTCGAATCGTGTTCGGGGCGCCATAAAAATAACCTATACGTTTTTCCTTTTTGAAAAAAGCCGTCGCGCCACACTTTTAAAAAATCCCACTGATAAACCCCTTGCCGCCATCCTGGCATTTCTTCTCCCAAGGGGAGTCCCAAAATTTTGTCACTGTGTGCACAAAAACGGGATATTGCCTCGAACCGTCGGAGGGAGGCTATTTTTTTCGTTCTTAAATAGAGAATTGTCGGCACTACTCATTCCGCTTGTTTTAATGGATTTTGTACGTTCTCCGCTTATTCTGCTATTTTTACCACTGCACGCATCAAATTTGCTTGCGCGGTTTGTCAGCATCCGCTGGCATTTATGCTATGCGTTAAATTGGGTACACAGATGAGCGATCACACGATTTCCATGCGTATGAAAATAGAACCGGATGAAAACAATAGCACTGTTTATGCAATGCTTACACCAGGCAATGAAGCATTTTCATACACTGACGAATGGCTGGAAACCCAGTTATCTTTACAAGGCTATGCCGGATTGAGCGTCTCTGAAAAAACACGCAAGGAACTGGCTGAATTCATTGCTGGCAACAAGCCAGGCAAATTGCCATTAGGTAAAAAAGTAGATGCCAAAGTTGAAGTCATTATCTCACCCGATTCAGTCTCCGCAAGTTTACGCATCACCGCAGCACAAGGAGGCGTTGCCATCGGAACAAAAGAAGTTCTTGCCGCTTTGCTCGCTCAAAATATTGACCTGGATTTAGTCATTAAACAAAGCGTGGTTGAGTTGATCAGAAAATCCCTGCGCAGCGAGCCTGGAACCACTCTTGAAGCCGTTATCGCCAAAGGACAAGCGCCCAAACATGGAAAAGACACGCAATTCAAATGTTTGCTCGATGGCCTTAGTGATCGTAAACCGCGTGAACGTGCTGACGGCTCAATTGATTATTGCGATCTTGGCGAATTGATGTGCGTCGCCGAAGGTACGCCATTGATGAGAAAGTTTGCGCCTACCGAAGCTAAAAACGGACGCAGTGTTACCGGCGAAGAATTGTCGGCAAGAATTGGCAAGGATGAAAACTTTCAAACATACAAAGGCTCGCAAGTAAGCGCCACGGATCCTGATTTATTGGTCGCCGCCATAAAAGGCCAGCCCAGCCGAGGCAAAAACGGAATGCGTGTCGATAGCCTTTATACAGTAAAAAACGTAGATGTTCACTCAGGCCATATTGACTATGATGGCTCAGTCATTGTCAGAGGCGATGTCGCCTCTGGAATGAAGATAAAAGCATCCGGCGATGTGCAAATCTATGGCATTGTCGAAAATGCCTCGATAGCAGCGGGCGGCAATATTGATATTAAACTGGGCGCAATGGGGCGCGCCGATACGCCGGAAGCGGCAAATAGCATGGCGATAAAGTGCCAGGGCAATCTGTCGGTGGCTTATCTGGAAAATGCAATCGTACAGGTTAGCGGGGATGTATTGGTCAAATCGAGAATATCCAATTGCCAGATCAAAGCCGGCCATCAAGTGAGCGTCGGCAATCAACAAGAAAAAAGCGGCATTGTCGGTGGTTATGTGAGCGCCGGTTCGATTATTCGCACGAAAACTCTGGGCTCATCAGCCGGAACGCTGACCGAGGTTGCCATTGTCTGCAGCGAGGAAGCTTTGCAGCGTTTCGAAAACTTAAAACAGGAAATTGTAGAGCGGAATGAAATAATAGTCCGCAAGCTGGGTCAGATGATCGCTTTATCCAAAAAACAGACCGAAGAAGCCAAGCAGTCTTTAGCCGCCTTAAAACAGGAAAGCGAAAATTTAAAGGGCCATGTCAATGAGCTTATTGCTCAAAAAGATGAACTGGAAGCGTATTTTGAACAAGTCCAGTCGGGCGAGATTATTGTGCAAAAAGAGGCTTTCCCAAATGTCACGCTGCGCATAGGCGACCAGGAGTTAGCGATTAAATCACGCTATTCGCAAGGCACTTTTTCTCTGATTAAAGGCGTGTTGTCGCATAGCTCATCGCTGTAGGTCATTTTTCCAGCCTGCCGATGCGCATAGCATCAAAACTTTTATTGGTTACGTTTTCGCTCTTGTTCTTCATGAATAAAATAGCCCAGACGCTCATCCAGAATCGCTGACAAGTAGAAATTTAATCCCGGTGATTTTTGCGCCAGTTTGATCTGTAAAATAGCCGCTTCGGTTTGACCTATTGCGTAATAATATTCGGCAAGATAGCGATGCGACTCCACCGGCTGTTTCAAATCATTGTAAATTTGCGCCAGCAATTCCAGATGAACCGGTTGTTGCTGCGCTTTTGCATCGAACATTAACACTATCTGTTTTGCAAGTTGTGGCTTGCCCGCTTTTAACAGGGCCATAATATAATCCTGTTTAAGTGCCTCGTTGCCGGTAAAACGTTGCAAACCCTCGCGATAACGCTGCAAGGCTATGGTGTAATCCTGCCTTTCCAGGGCGACACGAGCAAAGGCTGTGGCATATTGGGGCTGCTCGGGATAGATTTCGACAAGCTCTTTGAATACAGCCTCCGCCGCCTCGAATTTTTGACTTTGCAAGTAAACCAGTCCGGTTCCATAGCGGGCGACGGCTCGCTGGAGCTTTGTACCCTGGGTTTGTCTCGGGGCAAAATAATTCAACACAGACGCATAATCATTGGCGGTCAGCACTCTCAATTTAGCGCGCGTCAATAAATAGCCGATGGAGTCGGGATATTGTTTATAAGGGTATTTTTCAGCGCGTCCACGGGTATCTGAGATACGGGATGATGTCACAGGATGCGTGCGCAAAAACTCGGGGACACCTTGTCCGTAATAACGGCTCGATTGTTGCAGGCGTTCAAAAAACACCGGCATACTTCTAGGATCAAAGCTTGAAGCCGAGAGCGTTTGCATGCCGATTCGATCCGCTTCCTGCTCATTAGCACGGGTAAAGTCGATCTGAAACTGAATACTGCCAGCCTGAATCGCCATGATTGCAGCCTGCGCCATTTCCGGTGACTGGGTGCCGAGCAACAGCGCCGCCAGCGTAGCCGCCGCAGTCGGAATGGACAACCGGCTGGCCGCCTCAAACGCCCGGTATAAGTGCCGTTGCGTCACATGCGCTATCTCATGAGCCATAACCGAAGCCAATTCGCTTTCCGCCTCGGTCGTCAAAATTAACCCGGAATTCACGCCGATGTAGCCGCCGGGCCCCGCGAAAGCATTGATGGCATTGTCTAAAACGACAAAAAAATGAAAAGGATAAGCCGGTGCATCACTGTAGGTAACCAGTTTATGACCGATGGCTTCGATGTATTGATCGATTTCGGCATCCTGGTTAATCGCGACTTGCGCATGGAGGCTTCTGAAAAAGGCGGCACCCAGTTGTTGCTCCTGCACGGGGGAAATCAATGTTCCCGAAGAATCCCCCATATCGGGCAGTTCGATTTTGTCTATGTCAAGGGCATAAGCCGGATTTCCCGTACACAAGAGGCCCAAAGCGAAAAGAAGGCAACGTTTTCTGGTCATGGCCAATGGGACTGATTGATAGTTGACTTAGTTCCTGATCCGACTTACGAACCAAGAACATAAGCGTATGCGAATATCGCAACTTGCCTGATTATAATGGCACGGCCTTGATGCTGGCAATTAACGCTTGGATAATGCGCCCGGCCTGAGCCAAGTCAATGCAACCTGTCGCGTCCGCAACACACAGACAGGACGCAAAAGCCAGTCGGCGGCATCGCTCGGCGAATTTTCCCTTTAGCTGAAAAATGAACAGATGTAATCGGTAGGCGTTACAACTTTAACGGTAAATTGTGCATTGGCCGCTACGTCAAACGATTCACCAGCCTTAACGGCTTGCCATGATTCAGAACCGGGCAATTGCACGGACAATTCACCGTCAATGATTTCCATCAATTCTTTATCGACAGTGTTGAAAGTATATTCACCCGGCAACATAACGCCCAAGGTTTTTTTTGACCCATCGGCAAATTCGAGCGAACGGCTGCTGACCTTGCCGTCGAAATAAATATTGGCTTTTTTGGTGACAGTGACATTGTTGAAAGTTGACATGTTTTTTTATAGTAATACAAGTTGAAATAGGTATCTGACGAACAACCGGAGGCGAACGGCTCAAATTGTGCGCCGGAAATCAAGGCGTGAATAATATCAGACCCTATGTTCGAGGCAAATCGTAATGCGCCTATTGATGACCTTTATTCGTAAATTTTGCGGGTAAAGGGACAAAACAGAATAACAGTAGTATCCAAGCTGTCAAAGCGGCACGCCAGCGAACATCGGCAACCACCGCTTGAGGCTCGGCCAGGCCACCGGTTTGCAGGGTCTCCAGTGCCTTCAAGTCAACCAGACGGGCATAGCCCAGTCCCGTTTCAACGGCCAATTGCTGCAAATAGCTTTCGTGCAAGGCGGACAAATGTTCATTACCCACTGCCGCCTCGCTGCCGAAGGCCGCATTACGCGCATTGTAACCTTCGACCTGTTCCGAACCCGAAGGCGGTAAACCGAATGTTGACCGGTGCGGTACATCATCCGGCGTGTAAAATCCGTTTTGTCCGCCGTTCGCGTTGAATTTTGGAATCGGCACCGGATTTAAACCACCGGTACCGATAATCATGCCTTTGACGCGCTTCTTTATGGATGAAAAATCGGTTCGGTAACGAGGATTGACGGGCGGGGCTTCCTGCCCGTCGGTGATGAAAAGAATGGCGCTATCGCGCTTTTGCAACATGTCCAGCGTACTCAGCAAACCTTTGGCGATACGGCTGTCAGCGGCCCAGGCCATGCGCCAGTCGAGCCGGGCGATAGTGCTGTCGATTTCCGCATAGGAAGAACAGATTTCCAGCGGTTCAAATAACAAAGCGCTGCGTCTTTCGGTAAAAATACCCAAGCCAACCTCGGATTGACAGGGCAGTTTTAGCAGCAAATCGCGCAAAGTTTGCTTAACGGTGTCGAGCCGGCTGACCGCCTTACCGTTTATTTGATAATCCGTCGCATTCATGCTGCGGGTTATATCGACAATAAATATCAGGCGATAAACCGGCTGTATCCGTTTTTCGCCAGGATAAATGAACATAATCGCCATTGCGGTCAGTGCCAGCAACAGGCACACGACCCGATAGTCCTTAAAGGCCTGTTTGATCATTACGGCAAGCCTCTGGGAAAGCCCGGCACCGTCGTCCACAACTGCGAATTTTTATTTTGCGGATTATCGTCTTTGGTCGTGCCGCGATCCATTTCCGGCAACAAGCGCAAGGCGACTTCCAGATTATATTTGGCGTCCCAGAAATTGCTGTCCAACGCCAGGGCTTGCCGGTAAGCTTGCTTGGCAAGCCCGATTTCGGGTAATGCCTGGTTAATAGCCATAGTTTCAACGCTGGCGATGGCTTGTACGAGATAAAGATTGCCGAGATTATAACGGACCCGGGCCTGGAAATGGGCATCGCCTTGATCGAGAATCAGGTTCAATGTTTCCAGCGCTTCGTCATAGCGTAATTTATGCTTTAAATAAGAGGCGCGGGCCAGGCGCAGCTCAGGATTCGCACTCACCCTTTTTTCAAGCTGAACGCCGTGCTCTGAAATCATCCGGCTGATCAAGCTGTTATCCCGGTAAATACGGTACAGTGCCGTAATCTGCCAGCCTACGGCCACAAGCGATGTTGTTAGAATAAACCATAAGCCGTAATGCTTTAAACGTGTCAAATTCATCGGCGTACCTCGCAAAATTTCAAGCCCAACAGTAACAGCATCAAAATTACCGCCCAAAGGTAACAGACATTTGATAAATCCTGTTTCGGTAGCCGTTGCCAATAATGCAGAGGCCGGTTTTCCAACCGGTCGATGTCGGCGATGGCCTGTTGCACCGCGTCGGGGCTTTCCGCCTGGTAAGCCTGGTAGGGAATATTCAAGCTCTTGAAAAATAGGTGCAAATAACGTTCCGGCATGGCTTGGGCATTGTCATTGCGGCTATCTTCGGGAAATGTATCGATACCGGGACTACCCTCAGTGCGCAGATAAATCCAGTACAAGCTTACCGGGTATTGTTTGAACCACTCGCGCAGTTTTTGTTCATTGTCGGGGTCGATTGCGGCCGCACCGTCCGAGACCAGCAAGACAATGCGCGCACCGGTTAACGGCTGTTGTTTAAAGTAGGACAAGGCTATGGCCAGGCCTTTACTGATATGGGTATAAGCCAATGCCGGTGTTTTTGTCGCAGCGATGGCCGCTTGCAGGGCTTGTTTGTTATCGGTCAGAGGCATAATGAACAGCGGCGCCGTGCTGTATTCCGCAAGACCTATCAAATCTTGTTTTCGGCTATCGACAAAACCGGTCAGTAACCGCCGTGCGGCATCGGCTTTCGATTCTTCATCACCACTTGGGGTGCGGCCTGCGAAAGTATTATCCATGCTATTGCTGCGGTCCAGCAATAGTACGATATGGGCGCCATGCCCGATGCGTTCGATTTTTTGTCCGGTACGATACAAACCGGCCAAACCTAAAATCAAAGCCGCGACCGCAGCCATGCCTAGCAGATGCAGACACAGGGAAAACAGCCGCGACAGCGGGTCTTCCGGGATTAAACGAAGCCATGGGTAAGGCGTTTTGCCGACACCATTGTCAAGTAACGGCAACAGTATCAAAACCAAACCTGACAATGCCCAGGGTGTTTCGAAAGCGAATGTCATCGACTGCCTCTTTCAATTTCACGACAGTTTTGACAGAGTTTTTTTATTTTTTCCAAATTTACGTTGCCGCTATTTTCAGTCCCGATAAAAAAATAGCGGCTGGAATACTCGAAAAACCAGTTCAGTTCCCGGCCAAGCTGTCTGTAATTCGGATATTTCCGATAAAAAATATCCAGCCGATGTTTGAAAACCGGTTGTCCGTTCAAACTGTTCAAGGCCTGGTGCATAGTGGTCAAGACTTGATCCATATCGTCTGCTGACAGGGCATCGAGTTTGCGCAGCGCTTGCTTGAAAATATTCCGACGCCGGAAAAAAGGCCAAAAACCGTACAGTGAAGCCAGTCGTGCTGCCGACAACAGGGCTATGGACAGACTCAGTGCAAAACCGGTAACAGTGCTGTCGGCATTGATGGCTTCAGCCTGTGCGTCCGGGCGCATATATTCCCCTCCAGCATCCTTTCTGACGGCTAATTCGCGCAGCGGCGATACCGTAAAATGCCAGGGAGGCACGGTTTGCCCGACACTTTTACTGCCCATGCTGAAGGCCATTTCGAAACCGGGCAGAGTCAGCATTTTGACTTCCAGCGGTGCGTAAAATATCTGGTAATTCAGTGTTATGTGATACTTGTGGCCACCATCGGATTCGGTTTCCGTGATGATGGCTTCGTTCAGGTTCAGCCAGCGGTTAATGGCGCCTTGTGTCGGCAGACTGCTGGGTTGCAGCAAAATCCCCGGGCGGGTTTCAATAATGATTTTGTGCACAATGACATCACCGATGACATAACCGAAAGGACGCGGCGTCAGCACTTCAAATTTACGGACAGGTTGAGTCAGGGTATCCGAACAGCCGAGCAGGGTCAGCGATAATGACAAAAAAAGCCATACATTTCTCATAATACTCTCTGCTGGAAATAGTGATTGAAGGCTTCGACCTGATATCCCTGATTCAGAAACAGCGGTTCGGCGCCAAAGGCCCGAAAACACTGCTGTAACAGTCTGCGGCGTTGTCTGAAGGCGGCGATGATGCTTTGCTTCAACGCGGGACGCATCAGCAGTGTCCGTGTCGTGGCGTTTTCCATGTCCCGGTATTTCACAATTCCCCATTGCGGCAGGTCTCGATATTCGCTGTCATCCCATAGCACCAATGGGATAACATCATGCCGGCTCAGCCCATGCATGATTCGGGATATGCGTTGTGATTCAAAGTGAAAATCGGATACCAGAAACACCAAAGACCGCTTGACAGGCAAGTGATGAGCGGCATGTTCCAAGCCCTTTGAATCAGATTTAAAAGGTATTTCGAGCAATGCCCGCGCGAGCTTTCGAGTGCGTCCGGGTTGTCGGCAGGCAGGCAATAAAAAGCGCGTGTCAATAGGATGACTACAGCCGATAAAACCAAACTTGTCGTCGTATTCAAAAGCGGACTGAGCACAGCCGTTTACCAAATCGGACAGGATTTGCGGTTTGGCGTTATGACCTGAAAAAGCCATCGAGGCCGACAAGTCCGCTACCAGATAAATAGTGAGCGCACTCTTTTGCTGATAAGCGCGAACCCGGTATTGGGCAAACGGATCGAGCATACTAGCGCGTAAATCCAGTCGTCTGGGATCAGGGTTTGCGATGAGCGGCTCATGATGTTTGAACAACGGTCCACTGCCAATCATTTGCCCCGGATGCGCACCGGGAAAAATGGAATTTACTGGTTTTACCCTACGGTAGTGAAATGTTTTTACAGGGGCGGGCATACAATTGATTCGAAGCGGTTATTGATTGACGACCCAGTAAATAATACCTGCCGAAGTCACGGTATAAAGCGGTGCAGTATATTTGATCGGCGCCGTCATCAGATATTCGACGATACCGGAAATGTTACCGTCATTCCGGTTATAGATGGCTTCGCCCAACAGCCACAGGATCGAATTCAAAAATACCAATGAAATAATAGCGAACAATCCGATGTTGCTGAAGAGGAATGATTTGCTCGCCAGGAGTTTGGTCTTGTCGCCTGTATGGACAAAATTGGCGATTAAAATGCCGATCATCAACGCGCCTTCGTCGAAAGCGACAAGAAAAAATGTATAGGTCAATCGGCGCAATGGCTGCGCAACTTTCCGGACGCATTGCCAATAATTCGACAAATAAATGATGGGTAAACCGATACAAAACAGTAACAGAGCAATGGCCGCCAACAATACCCAAAACCGATAGCCGACGGCATCATTGACCGCAGCGGTGTAATAAGCCGCATAGGCAGCTTCGGCATAGTGATCCAGACTATCGGCAATCAACGTCGCAATAAAACCGACACTTGACCAGATTAAATAGGTTTCGCCGAAATGCCGTAATCCGGCTTTGGGAATAATTAAAGAGAGACGCGGTGAAAGATTCATTGTTGATATTTGCATAGACTGGAAATAACGCACAGGATCATTGTCGCATTTATCACGGTGCGGCGATTTGATTCAAAATACCGTTGATCAGCTCCGGCATTAATTCTTCCGCGCGATAGGCATACATGGCACTTAAAAAAATCCGGTGCGCCATCGTCACCTGATAAATCGACTGTAAATCTTCGGGCAATACAGCATCACGGCCTTCCAGCCAGGCGCGGGTTTTAGCGGCGCGTATCAGATAACTCATGCCGCGAGGACTGGCGCCTGCCTGTAACAATTGAGCCATAGTTACATCATGCAACTGTATCCCGTATTGCTGTGGAAAATGCGAAGCTTTCCATAGCGCCAGGGCATAAGTGCGTAATTTTGGGCTGGTTTGTATACTGTGCTGTACGGTTTCGGCAAGTTCATTCAACTGATAGTAAGGAATCACACCGGAAGGCATGTTGCCGACCAAACGATCGGTATCGTGAAAACGGGGATTGAACATCAGCTCATCCAAAACTGTGTCGTCATAGGGCGTATCAATATTTATTTCGAACATAAAGCGGTCTCTGGCCGCTGCCGGCAATTCGAAAGTCTCTTCCTTTTCCACCCGGTTACGATCGGCGAAAACCTGTATATGCGGAAATTCAAAATCCCTGTTAAAAGCAAAAATAGTGCGCTCGGCCATCGCTCTTAGCAGCAAAGAATGCACTTGCGGACGGGCGCGGTTGATTTCGTTGAAGAAGAAAGTCGCCAACTCGCTGCCTTGTTTAATCAAAGGGCCTGGGTCAACGCGCGGTTTACCCGAGTCGTCCAGATAAGTGTAATAAATCAGATCGGATGGCATCAGATCAATAGTGCCTTCGATGCGCTGGTAATGACCCCCTAAGCCTTGGGTAACCGTTCTCAGTAACGTGGTTTTCCCGACACCTACCTGCCCTTCCAGCAAAACATGACCGCGAGCAAAAACAGCCAATACGAGGGTGCGCACAGCCTGTTTTTGTCCGAGAATAATCCGGTTAATCTGTTGTTCGAAATGCAGCGCGTTATCGCGCCATTCGTTGAGTGAGCGATCTGTCATGGTCAAGTCAAAAAATCTCCGGCAAGTTAATCAGACTTACCGGAGTAAGTTGCTTACATTTAGTCTTAAAACAACATCAGGAACCAACCCCTCTTGAGACGAGTTCCTGAAGGTTGGCCGACTCCTTTCAGCCTGAGCAAATCATCAGTTGATTTCCTCTACGTCATAAACAAACTGACCGGTCTTGTTCAAATGCTGCCAACGCTTTTGATTGCGCGCTTCCATTTCCCTGATCGATTGGGCTTGTTTATTCAGTTCGTTCGGATCGTGTTTCGGGTCGTATTTACTGCCCGCAACCTTTTCCGGATAACCGGGTTTGGGTTCCCAGCAAACGCCGGGTTCTTTGCAATTGGTGCCGTCATAGGCCTGGGCGGACAAAGAAAACAGGGCCGCCAGAGCCGCAGTGCTTGCTGTTATTGCTTTTTTCATACTATTTTCCTCTTTGCTTATTTTAACCAATCGGCTTTTTTCGGATCGCCGTTATAAATTGAACGCAGAAAGGCCATGATTTTCAGCATTTCATCGGTATTGAAATTGACATATTGCGGCCCCATCATGCCGTTGGCGCCGCCAAATAAAACCTCAAACAAACCCACATCTGTCGCGGCCCGGGGATAGGTCCAATAATCGTCGGCCAGACCCGGCCCGAGCTTGCCTTCCGCTTCATGACCGTGACAACCCGAACAGCCGGTCATGTACAGGTTTTCACCTTGTTTGATGATTTCTTCGTTACCGTTATAGGGATTTTTACCGTCTTTCATAAATTGTTTGAAAGCTTCGGTATTGCCGCCTTTTTTAGCAAAACTAAAATCCAAAACTTCACCATTTATGGCATGACGCGGTGTTATATCGGCGAAAGAATTCGAAACCGATAACATTAACGGGATTATGGCTCCGTGGAGCATCTGTTTTAATTTCATAATTTTATTTACCTGTTAATTCGAGGCCAGGGCCGGATTATTTTCCGGCACCAGGGGTATTCCTTCAGCTTCGAGTATTTGTGTTATTTCCTGCTTCCGGTTTTTGATGGCTTGATTCAACTCGGTTAGCAGTTGGGTTTCCCCTTTGCGCACCGCCATCGAAGTGCTGTAATGAAACGGCATTTTTTCGCCATCAGCACGAACGCTGTTATCGGGAATGATTGTCATCGCCAGTGGCGTGGATGCAGCCTTTACATAACGGGCGGCGGATGGCCCCCATAACACGGCTATTTCAGCTTTACCACTTTCAACTTCCGCAACCAGTTTGGCGGGATCATATTTGATGTATTGATTACGGCGTGACTTAAAACCAACCAGTTCGTGCATGTAGTTAAATTGATCGTGATAGCGTCCTATAGCTTTCATCATGACTTCTGCCGGTGTGCCCGGTATAAATGCGATACGCGCGGATTTTTGCAATGCTTCACTCTTCCAGTCCGATAAATTCAGCCTGGCGTTTGCCTGGGTGATGAAAACATAACCGGAACGATAATACGGACTTGTCGTCAAGACCCTTGGATCTCCGGTATCAAGGCCTATGACAACATCGCATTTGCCTTTGTCCAGATAATCCCGAACCAGGTAACGCGGATCATTCCAATGAACATATTCGACTTTCCGGTTTAACTCATCGCCTATCAACTGCGCGATTTTGTTCTCGAAACCCTCGCCATTTTTGTTGGCATAAGGCATTTCGTTTTCGGCGTTACAGACTTTGAGAGGCGACCGTGCAGCCAAAACCGAAGTTGACAGCGTTATACAAGTCGATAAAACGATAAAATTGAATGTCAGTTGTTTCATGAAAAATCTCGATACAATGATGCAGGCCGGGTTAGCGTGAGCATAACCCGGCATTGATTTCACGGAAGCTGAGCACTTAAACTCAACCCACATAATTTATAGCGAGAACACCATGACGCCACCGCCCATTTGAGTGTGATGAGCCAGTTCCTTGAACGCACCGACCGCACCCAGACCGGCCGTTGGATCTTTCAGATCGAAAACGAGACCGACGCCGGGCCAGCCGCCTACCCCATAATAAATCGCAACATATTGTTTGCCTGCGTGTTTATAGGTAATCGGATGACCAATCACCCCTGAGGGTAACTTGAATTGCCAAAGCTCTTCCCCGGTTTTGGAGTTTAATGCTTTGATATAGCCATCCAGGGTGCCGTAAAACACGAGGTCCCCGGCAGTAGCGGTAGTGCCGCCCCAGACAGCGAATTTTTCCTGAACTTCCCAGGCAAATTCACCGGTGACAGCATTCATCGCCTTGACTTGACCCAAAGTGCCTTTAGGCCCCGGATACATATTCAGCGTTGCGCCTACAAAGAATTGACCGGCCCGATAAGGCAGCATGAACGGTTCCCAATCCATGCAGATATGGTTGGTACCCATAAAAAACAACTGCTTGTTCGGGTCGTAGGATTCGATGCCCTGGTTGTGATAACCCATGGCTGAAGGACAAATGCCTTTGGCCTCATGATCCATATGTGTTGAATATTCAGGATCACGTACCGGCAAACCGGTTTTCAGATCAACATGTTTAACCCAGTTGACGGTGTTGTCGATTTTGAAAGCATTGACCAGATCGCCGTTTTCGCGGTTCAAGGTATAAACCAGACCGTTGCGGTCAGGATGAGTGAGCAACTTGGTCATTTTGCCGTTAACCAATTGTTCTGAAAGCCCCATATAGTTGACGCCGGCGTAATCCCATTCGTCATGCGGCGTTTTTTGGTAACCGAATTTCGCCTCGCCGGTATTAATGTCACGACCCCAGATAGTCATAGTCCATTTATTGTCGCCGGGACGCATGGTTTCATTCCAGGGTGCGGGGTTCCCCGATCCGTAGTACAGCATTTGCAAGTCCGGATCGTAGGCATACCAACCCCAATTGGTGCCGCCACCAATTTTCCAGGCATCATCTTCCCAGGTTTTAAGGCCCAAACCGAATTGGCCGTAATGCGGGTTGGCACTGTTA
This sequence comes from Gammaproteobacteria bacterium HGW-Gammaproteobacteria-3, assembly GCA_002843155.1. Lineage (GTDB taxonomy): Bacteria > Pseudomonadota > Gammaproteobacteria > Methylococcales > Methylomonadaceae > PGZD01. Next base: position 4,858 of record PGZD01000055.1, on the reverse strand, counting down.
AAATCCTTAGCCAGCTTGATATCTTCGTCCGGGCCTGTTGCATAAACCCGCCAGGCTTGTTTACCGTCCTTGATGTTATAGGCAGTGGCATAGCCTCTAACACCCAGCTCCGCGCCGGAAGAGCCAACGATAACCTTGTCTTCGGCTACGAAAGGAGCAATGGTTAATGTTGATCCCATCGCAATATCCGAGTTTTCCATTTTCCACAACAAATCACCGGTTTTGGCATTGATGGCGACAACATGTCCATCAAGTTGATTTAAAAAAATTGTCGCCGGGTAATCTTTGCCCTGTGGCGCATAAGCCAGCCCACGATTGACTACGTCGCAGCAAGCAACCGCACGAGCTGCCGGATTTTGCTTGGGTTTATATTGCCAGAGAATCCTGCCGGGATTGTTTAAATCAATAGCAAAAATATTATTGGGATAAGGTGAATGCACATACATGATGCCGTCCACAACCAGAGGGCCGCCTTCATGTCCGTTGAGTACGCCGGTTGAAAAAGACCAGGCGACTTTCAGATCTTTGACGTTGGTGATGTTAATATCGTACAGCTCACTGAAATGCGTAGCGCTGTAATCTTTGGTTTGCATCACCCAATTGGTATTTTGGCGAGACAATTGATCCAATGCTTTATTAGCTTGCGCCGGGTAAGACGACACCATCAATAAGGTCGCGGACGCCATGGCCGCCGCTCCCATATGACGGGCAAATCGAATAATTTGCATATTTCCTCCAGTATAATTTTTTTAAGCACTTTAAAATACATGGCTATGAGGCGACAAAATCGCGCGCACCATAGTAGAGCCATATAAAAAGAGGCACAGACAAAACATATCGACAACTCGGTGTGAGTAACGACTTACTTGATCACGATGCATAAAGATAAGTTGTCGATGCGTAAGGCTGTGCACTGCCGGTTATGTTACTGAAATGACGTTTGTCACGTTACAGAATAAGTCTCGAAGAAAGCGGGAAAAACACGGAAAAACGGCATGAAAAATTCCCGGCGACCGTGAGCGGCTAAAACAGGAAAAGATCTTATAATGATGGAGCCTAAAAAAGGGCATGATGCTTTTTTAGGTTTAGGCGCGTGGGAGAATTTTTAGTGGCTGGTAAGATTGATGTACTCTTGACGGATGACCGGGCGGTTGTGCGGACGGGTTATAAAACCAGAGTAAAACCAGAGGGGTCAGACTCGATAGGTCTGTTTCATCCGATCAAGCCACACCGCATCAATCGGGTGCTCAGAGGCCATCTGGTACTGATGGAATTTCTGTTACATGCCACCCTGTCCTATAAAAAACCAACAATGATCTATAATCATTGCCCCACCGTCTTCCGCAGTCTGGTAGATTTGATCAGGTGTTTTATAGCCTAATGCCTGGGGATATCGCTCACCGTTGTAGAAAGCAAAATACTCGGTCAGCCCCAACAACAGCTCAGATATATAAAGATTAAACGAAAAACATTTTAAAAGTCCATCATATGATGGATTATTCTCAAACTTTAAGTGAAATAACGAAGATGTTTTAGAACCGTAGGACCGTTGGGGTGAGGTAACGAACCCCAACATCGTGACTATAAGCCACTGGCGACAATGATGTTACATTGCCGACGGCTTGCGGGTGGGTTTGCGGTTGTCGTGTTGGGGTTCCTGTCGTCACCCCAACCTACGCGCTACGCCCTGTGACCGTTTTGTCAGGCGCTGACATGGCTGACCAGCGGAAACTGTTCGGGATGCCGGATTGATTCAACGGCTAGGTCAATATCCAATTCGGGCCAGTACAGATGATTCGAAGAAGGAAGTTCGACATGCAAAATCTTTGCAATATTGGCATCTCGAAACCACGGGAATTGAGAAAATGGCAAGAAAAGCTCTTCATCTCCTAACAGTAGCCAGAAGCCGTATTTAGAGATATTGGTTACTTCAATTGGGGAAGTGCTTATGCCAAGCGTTGCGGATTTCACATTCATGCTCCTGTACAAGGCGAAGTGCTTCGTGGATTTCACGTCGAGAAAAACCAACAGATTGAGCAAGTTCAATTTTTGGATCAAGCCAATATTTGGCTTCGCCGTTTTGGCCTTGCACATGAACATGCATTCTCGGCTCTTCCCGCGAAAAAAAGAAAAACCGGAAACCGGCTTCCCGGAAAACTGTTGGACTCATAGGCCCAATAATACATGTAACTTTTATCTATGGGAACATCGCCTAACAACAAAGCTCATTTGCCCTTTTTGAGCGCAGCGAAAAAACGATCAAGTGGAGCGCCTTGTTAGCGGCTACTTTACTGGCACTACGCCAAGGTCTTTGCCTATCTTCCTCGCCAGGATGTCCTTAATCTCTGAGTGTCGCGGAATCGCTGATCATTTGTTCTGAGCAGGATTATGCCACCACGAATGCTTGCCACCTTCTCTCAAGAGATCACATCCTTGGCTGCGCAGATACTTGAAACGTTCGTTCTCTTCATATGGCAATTTTTTCTTCCTTGCAACCGATTCCAGCGGCGTTCAATGTATCTTGGCGGTTGAATTCCAACGCCTCCTTCAATGTAACTTCTAATGTCTCTTTTAGTTCTTTATAGGTTTTTTCCTGACAATTCACTCCAGGGACTTCCTCAATCAATCCATCCCACCCATCAATCATCTTCCTGTTTCACAACAGCGGTATATTCGTTTTTCATGTCATTTACCTCCTTACTGTTCAGTTGATGCCACTAACTATGATTAAACATCCTAAATAACGCAAAACATTGCATAAAATAGTCGCCAGGCACATTTTAAAATTTAAAACCATTTAAATTTCAGTTGAATGTAAAATTTTGCCTAACGCATTAAGTACCCATAAAAAACTGGCTTACACAGACCGAATCAAACGCTTCATTCTGCATTTTGACCAGGGCCGATGGCTTGCATGGTTCACATGCACTATCAATGCGGCAAGCCGTGCACTGCCGAGCATCTCACCCAAACAGCGTTGGGCGGTGTTACAGAATAAGTTGTGGAGACGGTGAAAAAAAACGGCCAATCGATATGAAATTTTCCTGGCGGTCACAGACAACTAAAACAGGAAAAGTTCTCATAGTGATGGAGCCTGAAAAAGGGCATGATGCTTTTTCAGATTTAGACGATTGGGAGAATGTTTAGTGGCTGGTAAGATTGATGTGCTCTTGACCGATGACCATGCGGTTGTGCGGACGGGTTATAAAACCTATCTTTCCCTGTCCGAAAAAATCGGCAGTATTTATGAAGCCGAGCGGGGAGAAGCGGCTTGTCATCTGTATAATCAACATCGGCCGGATGTTGTTGTGATGGATTTATCGATGCCCGGTATCGGTGGATTTGAAAGCATCCGGCGTTTGCTTGGACGCGACCCTGACTGCAAAATTCTGGTGTTCAGTATTCATAACGAGCTGGCCTACGTCGTTCGGGCTATTAAAGCAGGGGCCAAAGGTTATATCACCAAAAATAGCATGCCGGAAATGCTGGTGACCGCCGTATGTCAAATCGCCGGGGGTGGAAGCTATGTCGATCCGGAGCTGGCTCAGCAACTCGCCATTAATATCGCTTCGGAACCGGACGAATCGGTTCTGCTCAAGCGCTTATCGCCCCGGGAATTTGATGTTTTTTGCCTGCTTGCCAACGGTTATACCTCCCGCGAAGCCGCCGAAAAATTATGTTTGGGTTATAAAACCGTTTGTAATTACGCAACCCTCATTAAAGAGAAGCTGGGGATCAAGACTCTGGCTGAAATGACTTTGTTGGCTAGTCGGCAAGGTCTTATCTCAACTCACTCCGAGTTGAAATGATTGAGCCGGAATAAATAGACTCATCGCACCTAAAACCCAGGCATCGGGATATTTGTAAAATGGATGTCCCGATGCCGGAATTGGGTCATTTTTCCAGTTTTTGCTTAAGACCGGCCAAACCACTTTTAAAATAGTCCGTCATGGCCTTGACCGCTGCTTCATCACTTAATTGTTCCGGCGGTGAGTTGCCGGTATCGCCACGGTAGAAGCGGCTTTTGATTGTGACGACGCTGGCGGCTCCGTCCGCATCAGAAGTTACCTGAAGGTCAACCGAATACGAACTGACCGGCAGAGCTTTGACATTTTCGGATTTTAAGCGATAACTGTATTCTCTATCCTTTTCGCTGTAGTAGTCGAGTTCATCAGTGATTTGTTCGCCGTTTTGAAAAATGAGCGTCCGCACTCCGCCCGATTCATGTTTGCCATCACCCTCGCTAGTTTTGATATCAGGATGCCAATCGGCAAGCGCATCGAATTGTTTGACTGCCTGCCAGACCCGATCGGGTGGTGCGTTGATGCCAATGCTTTCCTTCGCTTTTTGCGGCGTGGGACCGTGAGCGAGTGCAGTGATCGGAAAAATCAGCAAATTAACGAGAAGTAGAAATTTCATAGTCATTAAGTACAAAGTAAATTGACTATTATCACAGAAGGAAAATGGCTTCAGATTGAGCAATATTCCTGATAACAACCGGGAAAACTTCATTTATGCCGTGAGTATCGGGTTGCACTCGCAGACACGGTTTGAAAAGAAAGGCCAAGTGCAAGCCTGCCCCAGGGCTTTACCCCGTATCCCGGATTATTGGAATACGAGGTTTGACCACATGCAACGCCTTATGACCGCTTCAGACTTGCACTTTTCCGTTTGAAGTACCGACAAGCCTCAGCCGTTGTTCGGAAAACGGCTGAGTTGCGTTTCCAGTCGACTGTCACTACCGGCCTGATTAAAACCCTCGGCGATTTCCAGAATAGCGTCGGTGTCTACCGGCGAGTCCTCGAAAGGCACCAGCGCCAACGGATTGCCTAGATCGGCCACAGCTTCCAGCGCACCC
>PGZD01000054.1 GCA_002843155.1 Gammaproteobacteria bacterium HGW-Gammaproteobacteria-3 | reverse complement strand
ACAGCAAAAAATCTGTAGTGCCAACCGACAGTAGTTAAAATTTTTAACTGATTGAAATGGCGGGGAACTTCGTTATTAGGTGACGAAGTTGGGTTAAGATAGCGGCTTCGACAACCCCAGATCGACTTGTCCGTTCTCTGGCAAGACATTCCGTAGAATTTAAGCATACTCTTTTTGCTAGTTGCCATTTTTTTCCGTTAGGCAACTTTGAAAAAACGGCGGAATGGGTGTCTGCGATAGTACGCGGCGATTTTGAGCTTCACGACAATGAGTAATCCGGTTTGTCGTTTTTGAGGTTCGATTCAACACATAATCTGCTTTTTCATTGATCGATGACTTGAAAAAGCAGAGTCAATGCCGTCAGGGACAGTTTGGATCCCAAATAAGGCGGACGATATTAGTCAAATCGACGTTCTTGTTGATCGGACAGTCCGGGCAATCCTTGCGATTGGGACGATTTTGGCAATTTTCGCATTGGCGGATCAACATGTCTGCCCGCTCCAGATCACGATCCAGTTCTTCCAGGTCGTTCAGCAATCCGCGAACTCTTTTGCGCAAATCGTCCAGCAGCGGCTGCATAGCGGCTGAGGCTTCTTTGCCCGAACCACATTGTTCCCGCGTCTGGGCGAGCTTTTGCACCGATTCCAGTTCAATTCCGACCCGGCCAAGCTGCAAAGCGACAGCCATGCGTTTCAAGTCTTTCTTGGCATAGAGCCGGGTGCCGCCCTCGGTACGGTCGGGGGCGATCAGTCCGAGTTCCTCATACAGGCGAATGGTTCGCGGCGTGGTACCCAGCTCTTCGGCCAATTCACCGATTTTTAGAACGTCACGTTGGTGTTTCGGGGGGAGGCGCATAATGATTTACAAAATATGAGGAAGATGTCACATAGTGTATTTGGTTTGCGTCTGTAATAACATCAAAAAATACTAATTTCGCTGCACCTGATGACCGAGAATAACTGGCGCAATAAGTTGAAACAGTGCTTTCCGATAGTCAAAAACCTCCGGCAAAGCCGGAGGCTTGAAAATGTGAACCGCTCAAAGCGGGTTAATATTTGCACCACCTAAAGGTGGCTGTGCCTTAAAATAAATCGAGCTGCTCTATTCGTTTATCCTCTTCTTCTTGATGCCTGATGTAATTCCGCACCGCTGCTTCATCCCTACCTACTGTTGAAACGTAATACCCTCTTACCCAAAAACTCTGACCTGTGAAGGTCTTTCTTCTTCCCGTATAGGTTCGTGCTATGGATATGGCACTTTTATCTTTAATAAACCCAATAACCTGAGACACTGAGCCGGGTAGTAACGGTATAACGAAACATAAGCCGCTCCTGGAAACCCTTGAGCGGTTTTTTTATACGCCCAAAACGGTGGGCAAAAAAACGTTGCCCACCCTACCCGACTTGGTTTTTTTGCACAGGTGCAGCTTGAAAACCCCGATATGCGAAGCACTTGCAGGGAGATTCATCTAACCCTGAATCCGTGCCTTTGAATGTTTGTCATAAATCACTACGCCTACGCGGTCAATATGGGCCATTAAATCGGCATTGTTCAGCAGTTCGTACTGCGACAAATCGACGCTGTAAGGCAAAAACAAATCATCGATTTGATCTTCGACTTTCATGAGTTCGGCAAACTCGATCGTGCCGCCTTTAATTATCAAATCTATATCCGATCCTGGGCGATAAGTACCTTTGGCGCGCGACCCATAAATCAGCACTGTTTCAATGGCTGGATGCTGTTTGAAAACGCTGTTGAGCTTGTCTAACGCCGTTTGTGGCAGTCCCAGTCTGGCCGCTATTGCCGCTGTCATTAAAGATATTTCTCCATTTCTGTTTGCAAGTCTTCAAACAATGGAAAATAATTGTCGATGATTGCGGTAACCAAGCGTTCGGCTGTCTGTTCGTCGTAGGTATGGGAAGAAAGATTTCTGCTCTGTATCATTGCCATCCATTGTTCGCCATCAGTTATCAGATCCACCTTAAACGCGGCGCGAGTGGCATCTTTCGAACCTTTGATATTTTGTGTACCCTGATCCTGGAGATAATCTTTCAAAACATTCCAGGCCAACTCATGGCAAATTTCAAAGGCTTGAATAACGCCCTGTTTCTCCAGATTAGATAATGAACGCTGCCGGCTCAGTTGTACCGCTTCTTTAAGTTGAAACAGTGCTTTCCGATAATTATTGAAACGTTGTTGCCAACGAATATCGAGGTTATTCATAGTCTGATCCCCACCATCCGATGAATTTTCCGAACGCGCAAGTAGGCAGAATTATCATTTCATCCGGCCTGACAAATTTGTTGCCAGGCCGGATGCCTTTGCAGCAGAATCAATGCCGATTGCAACAGCACCTGCCCGGTTTCGCTTCGATGCCAGGTTGATGCGCCGGATGGATGCGGTAGTGGAATGGCTTCCGCATGATGACCGTGAAAAGTGACGGGGTGGAGCTTGCCGATCACATCGTTGAGTTTTTTTACCGGCAGCAATTGGCTGATCGCCAGTTTGCCGACCGGCAGAATGAGTTCGGGCCCCAGCAAATCGACTTCCGCTTGCAGCCAATCGGCGCAGTGAGTGATTTCATCCGGATTGGGCACACGATCGCCGCCCTTTGGGTTTTTACCCGGAAAACAACGGCATACGGCAGCCATGTAAACACGCTGGCGAAAGGACTGTTCATCGATTCCGATACCTTCGAACCATTTGAACAGCGTCTTGCCGGCAGTCCAGGCAAACGGTTTGCCGAAACCGCCTTCTTTATCGCCGGGCGCCTGGCCGATCAGTAAAATTTTTGACAATACCGGATTGCCGCTTACAACCGGCGCCGTCATTCCGGGGCACCGGCGGCAATTCGCCAAGGCGGCGCGGTGCGCGCGCATGAGTTGTTCGCGTGTGGACATGGCTTAACAAGCTATCTCGATACCGACCGGGCAATGATCCGAGCCATGAATTTCGGGCAAAATGAAAGCCTCGCTGACGCGCTCGACTAATGCTTTACTGGCCAAGACATAATCGATCCGCCATCCGATATTTTTTGCCCTGGCGCCGGCCCGGTAACTCCACCAACTGTAAGCGACGGTGCCGGGGTGCTTATATCGAAAAGTATCGACCAGCCCGGCGTCGAGGAAGCGACTGAAACCATCGATTTCGACCTGGGTGTAGCCGGACGATTTATTGTAATTTTGCTTCGGTCGGGCAATATCGATTTCCTGGTGCGCGACATTGAAGTCGCCGCAGGCAATCAACGGTTTCTTGCTTTGCAGTTGCTTGCAAAATTTCAGAAAATCATTATCCCAGGTTTGCCGGTAATCCAGACGGGACAGGGCCTCGCCCGAGTTCGGTACATAGACGTTGAGCAGGAAAAAATGCTCGAATTCGCAGGCGATCACGCGCCCTTCCCTGTCATGTTCCTCCATGCCAATATCGTGGATGATTTGCAGCGGCGGCATTCGGGACAGGATGGTCACGCCCGAATAGCCCTTGCGTTCGGCGCAGTTGGAATAAATATGGTAACCGTCGATATAGTCCAGCGCTTTGTCGATCTGGTCAGCCTGCGCCTTGGTTTCCTGCAACAGAATGCAGTCGGCGTCGAGCAGCGCCAGTGTTTTTGCAAAGCCTTTGCTCTGCACGGCACGAATGCCGTTGACATTCCAGGAAATTATTTTCATGTGGCAAGTTTTGACTGTTTCAAATTTGTTGGTGAGTGAACCTTGAATGACAAAAGTCCTGGCGCTTGGCTGCGAAATATGCAGCTCAACTTATCAGATCCCGGTATTGCGCCTCGGTAATGACCTTGACGCTTTTATCCCTGGCATCGACGACTTTGGTCGCGCCCACTTTTTCGCCGGTGACCAGAAAATCGGTTTTGCCGGTTACCGAAGCCGACACGATGGCGCCGAGGCGCTTGGCTTCTTTTTTCATTGCATCGCGCGACCCTTGAGCCATCGTGCCGGTAAAAACAATCGTTTTACCCTTGATCGGACTGTCATCCGGTGCATCGTTCGATGTATCGGTGGGGATTAAATTGAAGCCTAATTGAAAAATGCGTTTGAAATCCGCTTGCGCCTGCGCCAGGCACTCGACGACCGCCGCTGCGGTTTTTTCGGCAAAGCCTTCGATAGTGACAATATCATCCACCGTCAAGGAAAAAATATCGCGCAACCGATAATGCCGCAACAAACGTTCGCAATTGCCAAGACCCATCCGGTAAATGCCGAAAGCGCCTAAAAAACGCCAGTCTTCAATAGCTACGCTGCGGCTGCGCTGCAATTGGTCGATTAGATTTTGCGCGGTTTTTTCACCAAAACCCATGGCTATCAATCGCGTTGTGGTCAGTTGATAAACCGCATAAACCGAGTCGATGCCCTCTGCATGGAGCTTCTCGATAGTTTTTTGGCCGAAGCCGTCAACATTGGCCAGGGTTCTGAAAAAATGCTCGATGGTATGTTCGATCTGGGCCGGACATTTTGTTTTGTTCAGGCAATAAAGGTAATCGCTGTCCCAGACCAGATGACTGCCGCAACTCGGGCAGCGCTCGGGTATCTGCGGCGTTTGCGCTTTCAGAACCCTCTCGATTTTAGGAATGACCAGGCCGCTGCGCGTCAATTCGATCAATGTACCAGGCCCTATGCCGAGATTTTTGACCATGCCGTAATGATGCGCGGTAGCGCGGGCAATCAATGCCCCGCTCAATTGGGTCGGTTCCAGTTCCGCGACCGGATTGACTCGGCCGGAGCGGGAAGTTTGCGGCGTTACGCCGAGTACTTTGACCTTAACGCTGAGGGCATTGGTTTTAAACGCGATCTGCCAGCGATGATGATGCCGGGTTGCGCCCAGGGCTTGTTTGAGAGAGGCATCGATCACTTCAAAGACCACGCCATCGACATCATAATCCAGCCATCCGTAAATTTCGGTAACCAGGGTGTCGAATTCGGCGCGTATTTGTGCTGCGGTGCCTTGCCAGCTTGGCAGTTGGGCAAAAGGAAAAAAAACCGCCGCTTTAGCTTGTATGGCGGCCAAAGCGTGGGCTTCCAGCTCTTTTTCCTTGATGATACTGGCCTGAAAGTTTCGGGTGTTTTCAAATACACCGGCCAGATGGTCTTGAAAATACCGGCGGCTGACGACGATTTCACCGGCACCCTGCCCTCTTGCGCCATTACCTGCAACGCTCAGTCCGCGTTCAAACACCCTGCTTATATCGGTGCCTTTACTGCCGTCACCGCGCGTATAAAACACGCGGCCATCATCGAAAGCTGCATAACCGTCGAGTTTGGGCGTGGCTTTGAAAACAAGCCGGGCAAAATCAAGATTCAATTCTCCGGCAGCTTTTTGTACCCGGGCCAGCCATTTTTCAATACCGTCCTGGCTGTAGGCTTTTTCCGTGGACAGCATTTTTTCAGGTAACGGCAGGGTTTTTAACGTCCATGCCGGTTCCGGCTCCACGGTGTGCAGAAAGGGATGTCGCGGTTGCCGTCTTTGCAGTTCGGCGAGGAATACCGTGTCGTAAACAGCGTCGGAAATGAGCGGCTGGCCGCCGCGATACAATAGATTGGCAACTTGCAAAAATTCCAGCAACTGGGCGTCGGACAAGCCGCCGGCATCGGCAAGCCCTGCGATGTTTTCGAGTTGTTCTACGCTTAAATTGTCAAGCTGGAATGCGGTCTGGCGCAACAGGTCGTATTGGGCGTCTGTGAGCATGTTTAAAATCAGTGCAAACTGTTTCTAATGGCTTGAATAGTGTGTTCAGTCAAAGGTTGCCGCTGGTTGTCCCATTTGACGCCGCCTAATTCAAGCGCCAGCAGGTCAATGGTGCGGATAAAATCATCAAACACCTCAAGCGGTTCATCGACAGCGCCCGGCTGCATGAAAAAAACCAGCCCCGGACAATTGAAATCTTCCAGATCGGTTTCCGGGAAAGTGCCCGGCTCCACCATGCTGGCTACGCCAAAATCGACCAATCTATTCGCATCCACGCGTTCGTATATTTTCAGACTGCCGTATTCCAGACCGACATTGGCAAAAGCATCGGCCAGATCGACGCCATTGAAGCCTTCATCTTCGATGGCCACCAGACTGAATTGAATCAGCTTGGGCATAGATTTCGTTGTTTGCGTGCTATCTTCATCAAAGCCATCGGCTGAATTACGCAGAGTCTCGGCTTCTGACGATTTAGGTTGACGATGACGTTTGACTATTATTTCATCATCAAAATCATCAACTGCTCCTCCTAAGGGCACAATTTCAAAATCATCGTTTTCCGGATGCAAGGCCAGTGAAGGGTCGATGTTTTTAAGGGCATTTTTATCGTCGTAAAAATTAAAAGATCGTTTCGACCTGGGGTTTTTGATCAGCGACCACAACACCATGGCGACAACGACTATCAAGCCTACGGCAAGAATGACTATTCTCAATATGTCTTTATCCATCAGTTTTCCACCAGACTCACTGCTGCTTCAATATCAACCGCTACCATGCGCGACACTCCCGGTTCTTTCATAGTAACACCCGCCAATTGTTTGGCAATTTCCATCGTGGCTTTATTATGCGATATGAACAAAAATTGTACACTTTCGGACATTTCTTCCACCATTTGCGAAAAACGACCCACGTTGGCATCATCCAGCGGCGCATCCACTTCATCCAGAAGGCAGAACGGCGCCGGATTGAGTTCGAAAATCGAAAATACCAGCGCCACGGCGGTCAAGGCTTTTTCGCCACCTGAGAGCAAATGGATGGAGCTGTTTCGTTTGCCGGGCGGGCGCGCCACGATATTGACGCCGGTATCGAGCAAATCCTGCCCAGTCAATTCCAGATAAGCCTGACCGCCGCCAAACAGTTTGGGAAACTTTTCCTGCAAGCCGGTATTTATTTTATCGAATGTTTCTTTAAAACGCTGCTTACTTTCTTTATCGATTTTACTGATGGCCTGGCTGAGCGTCGCCATGGCCTCTATTAAATCAGCGTGCTGGTCGTCAAGAAACTTCATGCGCTCCGATTGTGACTGATATTCTTCAATCGCGCTCAAATTGATGGCGCCCAGCTTGTCAATTTGCAGCGCCAGCTTTTCCCTATGGTTTTTCCAGTCGTCTTCATTGGCGTCCCTCGATAAATTCTTCAATACCGGCTCCGGGTCGGCGCCGATTTCTTGCAGTTGCTCGGTTATCGTCAGTTGGCGCACCACGCCTTCTTGTTGTTCAAAGCGGATTTTATCCAATTGCTCTTTTTGTTGATCGATGGCGCGTTGGCTGCGAAACTGTTCTTCGGTCAGCCGGGTCAGCGCTTTTTCAGTTTCCGTCACTGTTTGCCGCGCCTGTTTCAATTCCGTTTCGAGCTGTTCTTTTTCGATATGGCTTTGTTCCAGCGCCTGTTTTTCATTATCCAAGGGCCTCGCCGTATCCTCACGTTTTTTTTCAAGTTCCATTATGCGCTCCCGGGTTTGTCTATGCTGCATCGCCTGGCGTTCGATCTGCTTGGCGGTGAGCGTTTGCGTTGAGCGCAGCGATTCTATGCGGGCCTTGTAGCCTGCAAGCTGCCGCCTGACTTCGGCAACGGCAGTTTCGCTGGCGTGCGCTTGTGTTTGCAGGTTTTGTTTTGCCGCTTCCAGTTCATCCTTGCGTACCATGAGTTCGGTTAATGCGTGTTCCGCCTGTTCGTGTTGGTATTCGGCTTCAGTCCTGATTTGGGCAATCTCTTCGGTTTCGCCGAAAATATCATCGAGTTCGTTACAAATTTGCGCCAGACGTTGCTGTTGTTGCTCATGGCGAGCCGAGTGCGCGCTCGCTTCCGATTTTTTGAGCGATAACTCGGAACCCAGCGTTTTATCCTCAAGCTGCAAGGATTCACGTTGCGCTTCGGCATTTTTCAAAGTTTGCTCAGCGCTCTCCAACTGCTCTTCAAGTTCGCTGATTTCCAGTTGTATTTCATCCTTGTGCGCCTTTAACAGACGCAGTTCTTTTTCTCTCTGCAACACGCCGGTTTTGCTGTCCTTACTGCGGATAATACGCAGCCAGCCCGCACCGAGCCAAACGCCGTCCGGTAAAATGATCGACTCGTAAGGTTGCAATCGCGCTTGCAAAGCTCTTGCCTCGTTCAAACTATCGGCGCAATAAATGCCGGTCAACAAACCGGCCAGACTCCAGGGCGCTTTGACTTTACCCAGCAGTGTGGTCAAAGTTGAATTATTTTCACCGATCGCAAATGCTCCGGTTTCAAACAAGGTCAACGAGTCTTCGCCTAACTGTTGCAAGGCCGGTATCAACCCATCGACGTGATCGATGCAGACGGCTTCCAGATATGTGCCCAACACGGTTTCGACGGCCCTCTCCCAGCCCTTGTCAACTTCCAGCATCTGCGCCAGACGCGGCTGTCCCGACAAGTGCATCTGTTGCAGCCAGGCATTCAGGTGTTTATTGTCCTGACCCATGGCATGTTGCTGCAACATTTCGAGCGAGGTGATCTTGCCTTTGCTGTTATGCAGTTCCGCACGCCTGGTATGCAAGGTTTGATTGAACGCTTTGCTTTGCAAACGCTGCGTTTGAATGGCCTCGTGCACATTTTCCAGGTGTCGATGCGCTTCGGCGCGCTGTTGTTCCAGAGTTTCAATGGCATCGTTCAATGCCTCTATAGTCGATTGCAGGGAAGCACCGGACAAACTCGCACGTTCGGCATTCAGTTTGTCGAGGCGGCTGTGCAACTGCCGGTTCCGACTTTCCAATTGGCTTATTTTGACCTGTTGAATTTGCACCTGCTCATTATGAGACGCGCTGGTCGATAAATAGGCTTCCCACTGCTGCTGCCAGTCTGCGCGTTGCAAACCTAAGGCTTGTTGAGCTTGTATCGCTTCCGTCTCCCGCTCTTGTGTGAGCGCGGCTATGGCCTCGGTCTCGGCCAGCGTTTGCACTGTTTCCTCAAGTTTGATCCGGTCGTCTTCAAGTTCATCGGCAGACTCTTGCAGTTGCCGGGTCAGACGCCCTATTTCCTCAAGCGTCTCACCATGGCTTTTCTGGTTGAGAGTTATCGTTTGTTCCAGACGGCTGATTTGCGCGCTGATATGATAGTATCGAGCCTGAGTTTTATTCAGCAAAGCTTGCTGGTCTTTGTGCTCGCCACGCTTGTGTTCGATAGCGGCATCGAGCTCCCGCAACACCACAAACAGCCGGTTGTGCTCGTCGGCGACAGCCTGCAATCGGGCGTCCAACTGCTGCGATGCCTGATGATAGCCATTCCAGCGCATCGCCAAAAGTTCGAGCTTGTATTGACGCTCTTGTTTTTTCAGTTCAGTGTATTGTTCAGCTTTCTCGGCTTGTTTTTGCAGATGCCTGAGCTGTTTTCCGACTTCATCACGCAAGTCGTCGAGCCGTTCCAGATTTTCCCGCGTGTGCAGCATACGGGTTTCGGTTTCCTGACGCCTCTCCTTGTATTTTGAAATTCCCGCCGCTTCTTCGATGTGTATGCGTAATTCATCCGGCTTGGCTTCGACCATTCGGGAAATCGTGCCTTGCTCGATGATGGCGTAACTTCTCGAACCCAGTCCCGTCCCCAGAAACAGGTCGGTAATATCCTTGCGTCGGCAACGTGCGTTGTTCAGCAGATAGACAGACTGACCGTCGCGGCTGACCTGGCGTTTGATCGAAATAGTGTTGTATTGCGCATATTCGCCTCCGGCTTTCCCCTCGCTGTTGTCGAATACCAGCTCGACCGAGGCGGTGCCGACGGGTTTGCGCGAGGATGAGCCGTTGAATATGACATCGGCCATATTGGCGCCGCGTAAATGTTTGGCCGAACTTTCGCCCATGACCCAGCGCACGGCATCGATGATATTGGATTTTCCGCAACCGTTAGGCCCGACAATCGCCGTTAAATTGCCGGAGATGGGAATGGATGTGGTATCGACAAAGGATTTAAATCCCGACAGTTTGATTTTTTCCAGTCTCATAACTGGTGCAGGCTCTTTACTTAAATTAGAATAACTGTCTATTATATCCTCATTTTCTTCTACTTTTTCTTTATCATTCAGCCAATATTTTTATCATGACCACAGAACCTTGCAAAGACCTGGAAACTTTTGATAATCCGGGCGTCGGCCGAGATTATACCATCCGTATCGATATTCCCGAGTTTACCTGTCTGTGCCCCAAAACCGGCCAACCCGATTTTGCCACGCTGACTCTCGAATATGTGCCCGACCGGCTTTGCGTCGAATTAAAATCGCTCAAGCTTTATATGTGGACTTTCCGCGAACGCGGGGCTTTTCATGAAGCCGTCACGCATGAAATTCTCGATCATATCGTTGCTGCCACCTGCCCCCGTTTCATGCGCATTCGAGCCAATTTCAACGTGCGCGGCGGCATTTACACGGCCGTCATCGCCGACTTCAAAAAGCCCGGCTGGCAAGCACCCGAAGCGGTAACGCTTCCGTAACTAAACATGGCCAAGACCTATTACCACGCCGACCTTGCCGTCGCGCTTAAATACGACGGCAAAAACGCACCCAAGGTCACCGCAAAAGGCGAAGGTCTGAGTGCCGAGCAGATTCTGGAAATTGCGGAAAAACACGGCATTCCACTGCAAAACAACCCGGAGCTGGCAAGAATCCTGGCCCAGGTGCCATTGGGCGAGGAAATCCCCCGCGAACTTTATATCGCTGTCGCCGAAGTCATTGCCTTCGCCTATTTTCTAAGCGGCAGAACACCTCATACCCGCATTGACTCATGACTATCAAAGAAGCTTTGACCACTTTACCGCAATATACCCTGCCCCATCACGCTCTGTCACGCCTGATGAGCATCCTGACCCATTGTGAAAACAAACGCTGGAAAAACCTCTTTATCAAGCAGATTATCAGGCATTACCGCGTCAACATGGCGGAAGCGCTGGAAACCGACATCGAGGCTTACGCCAGCTTCAACGCTTTTTTTACCCGTGCTTTAAAACCCGGCGCCAGACCCATCACCCGCGATCCCGATGCCATCGCCAGCCCCGCCGACGGCATTGTCAGTCAGGCCGGATCAATCGAAAAAGGCAGGATTTTTCAAGCCAAGGGCAAAAGTTTCAGCACTGCTGAATTACTCGGCGACAGCCAACGAGCGGCGCTTTTCGATGCGGGCGCATTCACCACTATTTATCTCTCACCCAAGGATTATCATCGTCTGCATATGCCCCTGACCGGAACTCTGACAGAAATGGTCCATATCCCAGGCCGTTTATTCAGCGTCAATAACGCAACAACGAACTGCGTACCCGGCCTGTTCGCCAGGAACGAGCGCGTCGCCGCGCTGTTCGATACCGAAGCGGGCCCCATGGCGCTGGTGCTGGTGGGCGCCATATTCGTATCCAGTATCGAAACGGTCTGGCATGGCGTGGTGACGCCGCCAACCATCAAAAACGTCCGAAGCTGGCGTTATGATACGGCGGCGCCCCATCTGCAAACAGGCGAGGAAATGGGCCGTTTCAATATGGGTTCGACTATTATTGTGCTGTTCGGCAAAGACCGCACAGCTTGGGCCGATTCGCTCAAAGCCGGAAATCCGGTCAAACTCGGCCAGAAAATAGGTAGCATCCGGGCTTGAAAAAGTTGATAATGCGGACAGAAAATGCTTGTAAGCGGTCAGCCATACTCGAAAAACCATGCCCGTCAGTTTAAAGTAAACCCAATCGCACGTAGGCGTAGCCCATGACTCAGAATCTGAAAAAAATCAATAAAACCGATCTGATCAGGCAATTTCAAACAGTGGAAGCGAATGAAGCGCGCTTTCGCACCATCACCGAATTTGCCCCGGTCATGTTATGGCTGACCGACGGTGAAGGAAAAAGTCTGTTTTACAACAAAAAATGGCAGCAATTTACCGGCTTTAGCGGCATCGGCGATCCCGGTTCAGTCTGGCTCGGCGCTTTGCATCCCACCGAAAAGGAAAACTGTCTGGCTTCATTTCGCGTAGCGTTCAAGGCCCAGCGTCCTTTTCAGATGGAATACCAACTTCGCCGTCACGACGGCGAATACCGCTGGATTCAGGACATGGGCGAACCCTATTACGGCACTGACGGCAGCTTTATCGGCTTTATCGGTTCCAGCCAGGATATCACCGAACGCAAGCTGGCCGAAAAATCGTTGCAACGCTCTTTTGCCGAACTCAATCGGCACGACCGGGAAAACACGCTACTGGGTGAAATGAACAGCTGTCTGCAAGTATGCCGTTCGATGGCGGAAACCTATCCGGTCGTCAGCCTGTTCGCCAAGCGCTTGTTCGATCACAATGCCGGCGTGATCTGCATTATCAATGAATCGCGCTCGCTGGTCGAGGCTATTGTCGAATGGGGGCCGTTCCACGGCAGCGCGACCGTATTCAATCTCGACGATTGCTGGGCGCTGCGTCAAGGCAAGCTGCATCAGGTGGACGATCCGAAGGCTGGGTTGTTGTGTTGGCATGTTAAGCGAGATGCCGCCGAAGCTTATCTTTGCGTACCGATGGGCGCTTACGGTGAAACCCGTGGCATTTTGCATTTGCAATTGCCGCAGAACGATGAAACCGAAGCGGTCAAAAATCTGGCCCAAGTCTTCGCCAACCAAATTGCGCTGGCCCTGACCAATCTTAAATTGCGTGAAGCCTTGCAGCATCAATCCGTGCGCGACCCTTTGACGCAACTGTTCAATCGCCGCTATCTGCTGGAGTCGATGGAACGGGAATTGGCGCGGGCAAAACGCGGCCCACTCAGCGTCGGGATACTGCTCATCGATGTGGATCATTTCAAACGTTTCAACGACACGCAAGGCCATGATGCCGGTGATGCTTTACTGCGTCAATTCGGCGAATTGCTCAAAAGCCAGACCCGAGGCGAAGACATTCCCTGCCGTTATGGCGGCGAGGAATTCATCCTGGTGTTGACCGGTATCGACCGCGATAATCTTATGCGCCGGGCTGAGGAAATCCGAGTCAAAACCCAAAAACTGTCCGTGCAATACCGGGGAGCCAAGCTGGACACAGTCACCATTTCCATTGGCGCGGCTTTGTTTCCTCAGCACGGGCAAAAGCCGGACGAACTGATCACGGCGGCGGACAAAGCCCTCTATCAGGCCAAACGGACAGGACGCGACCGTGTGGTATTGGTCGATTCGGATGCGGCCACATCCGCCGCCGAGTAAATCCCCTGCGTAAAACTTTCCAATCACCTTCGGAGTCCTTGTGAAAGCATTGCGAACCTGTCTAAGTATCGTTGTTCTTGTTTTTTACTCTTTTGGCAACAATGGACTGGCGGCCTCTGCGGTACGCGCCATCGACGCCATCGGTATTACCGTCAGTGATATGTCCCGTTCCCTGGCTTTTTATACCGAAGTTTTGCCGTTCAAGCAGGTGGCGATACACGAAGTCAGTGGCGAGGCTTATGAGCGTCTTACCGGTGTTTTCGGCATGCGCATTAAGGTCGCACGCTTGCAACTGGGTTCCGAGTTTATTGAACTGATTCAATATATGACACCCCATGGCCGCCCCATACCGATCGATTCACATAGCAATGACCACTGGTTTCAGCATATTGCCATTATCGTCAGCGATATGAGCCAGGCTTATCAACACCTGCGTCGGCATCATGTCGATTACGGCTCACCCGAACCGCAACGGCTGCCGGACTGGAACCCTGATGCGGGCGGGATTTGGGCATTTTATTTTCGCGATCCTGACGGCAATAATCTTGAAATTCTGCAATTTCCGGAAGGTAAAGGCGCTGCCAAATGGCACCGGCCCGGTAAACAACTGTTCCTCGGCATTGACCATAGCGCTATTGTCGTGGCCGACACCGAATCCAGCCTGAAATATTATCGTGACGCACTCGGTCTTGAGGTGGTCGGCCATAGTGAAAATTATGGTATCGAACAGGAGCGGCTGAACAATGTCTTCGGTGCGCGTTTACGCATCACCGCGCTCAAAGCCCCTCTCGGCCCCGGCGTCGAACTGCTGGAATATTTGACACCTGTCAGTGGCCGTCCCATGCCTTTCGACACCCAGGCCAGTGATCTATGGCACTGGCAAATTCAAACCATACTCTGGAACGACACAGAAATGACCGATACCGTGCTCAAGACGCAAACCGCATCGGTATCCAGCGGGGTGATCGAGTTACCGGATGCGGTGCTGGGTTATTCAAAGGCTTATCTGTTGCGTGATCCCGACGGACACGCCACATTGCTGACCAAACCTTAAAAAACAGCACCGGCATTGTGGTGCCGGATGTTTTTACCTTCCAGGATAAATATCAGATATTCATTGATGTTGCGGCAATGGTCGCCGCAACGCTCCAGGGATTTCATGATCTGGGCTATGTTCAGTGAGCGGCTGATGATTCTGGGGTCTTCTATCACAAAAGTCAGTTGTCTGCGAATACCGGCCTGGTATTCATCGCCATAATCCCATCTTTCATTGAGCAATGCGTAAGCGCTTGCCAGATCGAAATTATCGAAAGCCTGTATGACTTGTTTGAGCATGTTGGACACCATTGAGCCCATCTTGACGATATCTCTGAGTAACTGCTGATTCGGGTCGCTGCTATCGCTGGAAAACATGGAAATGATCAATTTGGCTATTTTGACTAGTTCATCGCCAATCAACTCCAGATCGACCACGATTTTGGAGACCGATATAATCAACCGCAAATCATTGGCCACCGGCGCCCGCTTGGCAAGAATGGTCAACACCGCGTTGTCTATTTTGATTTCATGATTATCGACTTCCTGATCCCGCAAAATGATTTTTTCAGCCAGATGCGTATCCCGGTCATGTAAAGCTTGCAGGGATTGGTCGAGTTGAACGATGAGCAAACCCGCCATTTCCAGCACCAGGCAGTGCAGATTATTCAATTCGCCATCGTAAATCCGGGACGTGTGTTCTTTTGTTGCCATAGTGAAAATAAGAAGTGATAGATAAATTTTTTATAGTACCTGAAAGGGCCGCTGGAATGGCTGGTGCAGCACCATTTTTATCTTGTCGGGCAAATATTCATGCGCTGGTTAAAGAGCAAAGAAAAATGGACGCGGTATCAGCCAAATCGTCCGGTAATATAGTCTTCCGTTAAAGGATGCTTCGGATTGGTAAAAATATCGTTGGTTCTGCCGACTTCAATCAGATGGCCGATATGAAAATACGCCGTCCGTTGCGAAACCCGTGCCGCCTGTTGCATTGAATGCGTAACGATAACGATGGTGAAGCGCTCGCTCAATTCGGCTATCAATTGCTCGATTTTTGCGGTCGCGATCGGGTCGAGCGCCGAACAAGGCTCGTCCATCAAAATAATCTCCGGATTAACAGCAATCGTCCGAGCGATACATAAACGCTGCTGCTGACCGCCCGACAAGCCGGTGCCGAGATCATTGAGGCGGTCTTTGACTTCGTCCCAAAGCCCGGCTTTTTTTAAAGATTCTTCGACAATCGCATCGAGTTCGCGTTTGTCGGCCGCCAGTCCATGAATTCTGGGGCCGTAAGCGACATTATCGTAAATGGACTTAGGGAACGGGTTGGGTTTTTGAAAAACCATGCCGACCATGGCCCTAAGCGGCACCACATCCAAATCCCTGTCGTAAATATTTTTCCCGTCTATTTTGATTTCACCGCTCACCCGGCAACTGACAATGGTGTCATTCATCCGGTTGAGTGTGCGCAAAAACGTCGATTTGCCACATCCCGAGGGTCCGATAAAGGAAATAACTTCATGATTGCCTATTTCCAGCGACAGATCGTTTATCGCACGATTTTCGCCATAGTAAACATTGACATTTTTACAAACGACCCGGGGATCATCCGAAGTTATTTTACCTACCGTGGTTCTCGATTCCCGATCTATTTCAGGTGCGCTCAGAGCGTCGGAAATTATTTTTTTAGTCATAGAATAATTCGCTTTGGTTTCTAAATCTTTTACGTAATTCATAGGAATTCCTTACCAGCGTCTCTCGTACAGTTTACGGAGATAAACAGCCAAACCGTTCATAGCAATCAAAAATACCAGCAGCACCATGATGGCTGCCGATGTTTTTTCCACAAAGGCGCGCTCCGGACTGTCCGCCCAAAGATAAATTTGTACCGGCAATACGGTGGAAGGGTCGGAGAATCCACCCGGGATATCCACGATAAAAGCCACCATGCCAATCATCAGCAACGGCGCCGTTTCACCCAGGGCACGCGCCATCCCTATGATGGCGCCGGTCAGCATGCCCGGTATCGCCAACGGCAAAACATGGTCAAAAATGGTTTGCAATTTCGATGCACCTATTCCCAAAGCCGCTTCCCGAATGGACGGCGGTACCGATTTTAAGGAAGCGCGTCCGGCGATAATGATAGTCGGCAGCGTCATTAACGTTAATACCAGGCAACCGACAATGGGTGTACTGCGCGGCAGGCCAAAAAAATTGATGAACATCGCCAATCCCAGCAAACCGAAGACGATTGACGGTACTGCGGCAAGATTGTTGACATTGATTTCGATAAAATCCGTCCATTTATTGACCGGCGCAAATTCTTCCAGGTACACAGCTGTAGCCACGCCTATTGGGAAAGACAGCAAAAAAGTTCCGAGCAAAGTCAATAATGAGCCGGTAAGTGCGCCTCGAATTCCGGCCAGTTCCGGTTCTCTTGAGTCTCCGTCGGTAAAGAAAGTACTGCTGAATTGTTTTTCCAGCCGGTTTTCCGCCACGAGCCGGTCGATAAAATCCAGTTGCCGGTCATTGACACGCCGGTCACTTTGTTTGGCTTCTCGGTCGATATGGCCCTTGAACAATATATCGATGTCGTCATTGACCGGCAGCCAAACGCTGCTGGTTTTGCCGACCAGCCCGGCATCGTTCAAAACCAGAGCCCGAAGCTTATAAGACGCGCCACTGCTGATCAGAGCATAGAGGTTTCTTTTGTCACGCCGCGAATTCACTTCGGGAAACAAGCCGGACAGGGATTTTTTAATCAGAAGGGTATAATCGGCTTTTGATAAAGCATCCTCGGTATCGGTGCCATCGGGGTCCAACACCGCCCGCTCGAAGTAAATATCAAGCCGGATTTGAGTTTGTACAAAAGCTGTGTAGCCTTTGCCAAAAATATTGACAAACAGCACCAGTAAAAAAGCCAGCGCCAGGACAATCCCTGCTATGCCGTAAAAACGAAACCTGTGTTCGGCCGCTCTTCTTTTCGCCAGACTTTTCTGGACCACATCAAAGGTCGAAGGTTTGCCCGGTTCGTTTGTATGTTTTAAAGGAGTGTTATTCATATTGTTCGCGATATTTTCTGACGACATGCAAAGCAAGAACGTTGAGCAGCAAGGTAGCAACAAACAGAACCAGACCTAAGGCAAACGCTGCAAGGGTTTTCGGGCTGTCGAATTCCTGATCACCGACCAACAGCGTGACAATTTGTACCGTGACCGTAGTAACCGCTTCCAGAGGATTGAAAGTCAAATTCGCGGCCAAGCCCGCCGCCATAACCACAATCATGGTTTCACCGATGGCTCTGGATACAGCCAGCAAGATACTGCCGACGATACCCGGCAGCGCCGCAGGAAAAACCACCTGGCGAATGGTTTCGGCTTGTGTCGCACCCAAAGCGTAAGCACCGTCGCGTAACGCCTGGGGCACGGCGTTCATGACATCGTCGGATAGTGAAGACACAAACGGAATAATCATTACGCCCATCACCAGTCCGGCCGCCAGAGCACTTTCGGAAGAGACGGTCAAACCAAGACTGGCGCCGGTGTCACGAATAAAAGGCGCGACGGTCAAGGCGGCAAAAAAGCCATAAACAACAGTCGGAATACCGGCTAAAATCTCCAGCGTGGGTTTGGCCATTGCCCGGAACCTGGGGCTTGCAAATTCGGATAAATAAATGGCCGACATTAAACCGACAGGCACCGCCACCATCATGGCAATCAGCGACACGAGCAAAGTTCCGGTCAGTAAAGGCACCGCGCCGAAAGCACCGGAAGAGCCAACCTGATCAGAGCGCATCGCTGTTTGCGGACTCCATTCCAGGCCGAACAGAAACTCGGTGATCGGGATAACCTTGAAAAACCGCACTGATTCAAAAAGCACGGAAAAAACAATGCCAAGCGTTGTAAAAATCGCCAGCGTGGAACAGATCACCATCATTACAGTGACTGCTGTTTCCACTGTATTTCGTGCCCGGTGACTTTTGTTGATGCGAAACAGGGAAAAACTTATACCCGCAATCGACAAGCCAATAGCGACCAAACTCAATACAATGTGGCTCAGACTTTGTAATTGAGAATAGCGCTTTGCGGCATCGGCAATGAGCGGATCGATCCGATCGGAATAAGTCATGCCATTGACGACATTGCGAATATCATTGAGTATCAGGTAAAGCCGTGACTCGGGAAGTGATTGCATAGCTTCGGGCAAGCCTGCGATTACGGCATTGGCCAGCCATGAAGTTTCCAACGACAGCCAGATCATGGTTACCAGCAAAGCCGGAATGATGCTCCACAAACTTGTGTAAAACCCGTAAAAACTGGGCAATGAATGAAGGTCTTTTATTTTTCCGCCCACACTGGCAAGAGCTCGGTTTTTTCCGAGCCGGAAACCTAAGTAGCTTAACCCCAGCAGAATAATAAGAAGTATCGATGGTGACATAAGATGTTTTAGAGCAGTTTTGAAAGGCGGATGCGGGAAAACAAACTATGCTCTCCCGCCGGTAACCGTAAAAAAAAGTAATTATTAAGCACAAAAGATGTAAAGATTATTGACAGAAATGGTATTGCCAGGTGTTCCATCAAGGAAGCATATTAACGTGTGCAACTGACTTGTCTTTTTGTCCGTCTTCTGCGTTGCCTACAGGGATGTAGGTAAGGGGCGTGAGCCAAGAGCGGCGCTTTGCGCAAACAGTAACATAGCTCACTATCGCTATGTTTGCACACCTTGAACCCAGCACTTAAATTCCACAGGTTATTGGCTATGATTTTGAATCATAGCCAATTTAGGTGCTGGGCAAAAATCCTGGCATCAGTTGCCCAAGTTATTTCATGCCCATTCCTTACAAAGCCGCGCCATTGAGGGTTTTTAAATCCTTAATATCTTTGGCAAATTGCTGCCGTTCCGCTTCGGGCATAGGAATCAGACCTTTATCACTCAGGTAACCCTCATCGCCCCAGGCTTTTTCGCTGCTGAATTCTGCCAGAAATTCGCTGATACCGGGAATGACGCCGACATGCGCTTTTTTGACATAAAAGTACAAGGGTCTTGAAATTGAATATTCCCCTGAAGCAATCGCCTCGAATTCTGGCGCGACACCTTGAACTTTAACGCCGGAAACCTTGTCGCTGTTCTGCTCGAGGAAACTGAATCCGAAAATGCCCAAGGCTTTTGGATTGGCTTCGAGTTTTTGCACAATCAGGTTGTCGTTTTCACCCGCCTCGACATAAGCGCCGTCTTCGCGAATGGAATGACAAATACCTTTGTAAGCATTTTCATCTTTCGCTTTTAAAGCGCCGATCCAGGGAAAAGTTTTACAGCCGCCTTCCATCGCCAGTTCGACAAAAGCATCGCGTGTACCTGAAGTCGGCGGAGGCCCCAGCACTTCTATTTTATCGGCGGGGAGTTGCGGATTGATTTGATTCCAGGTGACATAAGGGTTTGGAATCAATTTTTCAGCGCCTTGCGGGTCGGGAATCTGTTTTGCCAAGGCTAAAAATATTTCTTTTAACGATAATTCCATGGCCGCATCTTGCGCCGCGTGGGCAATGACGATGCCGTCATAGCCGATTTTGACTTCCACGATGTCCTTGACACCATTTTTTTGGCACATATCAAATTCGGAAGCCTTGATCCTGCGCGAAGCGTTGCTGATGTCAGGATGCTGGACCCCTACACCGCCGCAAAATAATTTAAAGCCGCCGCCGGTACCGGTCGATTCTACTTTGGGCGATTTAAATTGGCTGGTTTTGCCAAACTGCTCCGCGACCACAGTGGAAAAGGGATAAACGGTCGATGAGCCGACGATGGTGACATAGTCGCGCGCACTATCAGCCAAAGCCATACCACTTAAAAGCACCGATAATGTGACTGCGGATACGCCGATTTTTTTTCTCATAATAAAAGTACCTTCAATTGATTACACCAAATTCTATGTTGGCCCATGATAAAACCCAATTGTGACAGCATGATTACAGGTATTCAGCCTTAAACGCCAAGTTTTTATTCGTAATCGTGCTTTTTCAGCAACAGGGTCATTTCTGACTTAACTGAAACATCCTCGATAGTAAGAACTTTTTATGATCCGCTTTTTCCTGATAATTCATGGTATTAGTTCAATGTTGAAACGCATGGGCTGGGCTATCGCCTAGCCAGAAAAAACAAGTATTTTTCCAAAATCCATAATCATTTGAGACCAGTCCCTTGGAAACAGCCCAAAGCGGACGATATTAATTCTCCATATTCTGAATTTTTAGGGCTGAATGTCAAGTCAAACCGAACAAGTTGACTCGCGAAGAACTTTTACCTGGGCACAAAAATGGCTATTTTTACCCAACCCCTCGAATTCACTCTCTCAGTGAGTATCAGTTTGGCATGTGGTTTTGTTCGATGTATTCTAAGCGCACTTACACTATGTAAATAACCATCCAGGATATTCATGCCCCATCGATTCAAAAAAAGCGCCCTCCGTTCATTTCTCTGCCTCGGCATAAACGTAGCGATGAAGTCATCCGACTCATAGGACAAATTAAGCGCGACGCTGACGAATATGGCGGACTGTTCACCAGCCACTTGGTTCTCGATGAACCTGGACGATCAGACTTGTACAATCAGTGGTTTGACTTTTATTTTCCAGGCCTGGATCGGTTCACGATCTGGAATGCTGAAATCGTGACTGCTCGCAAGGCATTTTGGGAGGCGGCCCATGAACTTGCTTACCAACGCACGAATGCAATGTTGACACCAGAAGAACATTCGGCTGAATCCGTTATGGGATTTGAGCCTGCGAAATTTTCCAATACCGGCAAAGTCTTGAGTTACCGACTGATTGAGCGGAAGAAAACGCAATATTCGCGAAATGGGTGAAACTGATTGGCAGGCTGCCAATCAGGTAGCTCGTGAACGACTTCCTGTTGTGAGCGAAAAAGATGCCTTGGCGGCAATGATGGGAACCGGCGAAGGGAGTTGACGCCGAACAAAAATTATTATAATATAACATTACTTTTTAATAAGCGGCCTGTCCCCATGCCTTCTGCCGAAGCAAGCCAAAGCAATCTTCATTGCTCAGAACATGATCACAAAAAATGTGTCAGCGAGGCGCTGGACACTGCCGAGCATTTGTGTGTGGTTCGTGGCGTACAATTAACACCGATTCGTCACCAAGTGCTGGAACTGATTTAGGACAGCCACAAAGCAGTCAAAGCCTATGAGTTGCTGGACCGTATCAAACCGCTGCAACATGCCGCAAAGCCTGCGACCATTTATCGCGCACTGGATTTTCTGATTGAACAAGGCCTGATCCATCGAGTAGAAAGCCTCAATGCCTTTGTCGGGTGCAGTTGTTCCGGGCAACATCTGAACTGTTACTGTTAATTTGTAAGCGCTGCAATGAGGTCGAGGAACGCCCCCGCACCGAAAGTGATGAAAGCCCTGTCAGCCGAGTTTTCTCAAGCCGGTTTTGTGGCCCATAGTAAAGCCATAGAAGCTCAGGGTGTGTGCGTAAAATGTAGCGAGTTTTAGAACAATCAAAACGGACGCAACAAAATCTCCGGGCTGTTATTGCCAAGAGCGTATAAAAAGCTTTTTGACCCGTAAAATAATGGCTATATAATGATATGTTATAACATATTAATTTAATATCATTTATTCCACTACTTACTCTTTTCTCCTTAAATCAGGAATGAGCATTATTATGAAACGAAAAGCCGATCTTTATTTCTACCTCTTAGCGGCCGCGATGATAGCACCGACCGCTTATGCAGCCGAGCGGCAGAACCTTGTGGAATTAGACGAAATGGTTGTCACTGCACCCTTGCAAGAAAAAGTCTCCGAGTCCGCTGTACCAGTCACTGTTTTAAGCGATGAGGAATTGCGGATGAAAGTCGGCCACAGCATCGGCGATACCTTGAAAAACGAGCTGGGCATCAGCAGCCAGTCGTTCGGGCCGGGTGTCGGTACGCCTGTTATCCGAGGGCAAGCCGGCCCAAGAGTGCGGGTTTTGAACAACGGCATCGGCAGCAATGACGTTTCTGCAATTAGCCCGGACCATGCCAGCAGCGTCGAGCCTTTGCTGGCGGATCGAATCGAGGTGCTGCGCGGTCCTGCTACGTTATTGTATGGAAGTGGTGCAATAGGCGGCGTAGTCAATGTTATTGATAACCGCATCCCTACTCTGATGCCGGATAAATTGCTCGGCGGCGCGCTGGAGCAACGTTACGATTCCACTTCCGATGAAACCAGCACAACGATGAAACTGGAAGGTGGTCACGGCAATATCGCCTATCACCTCGACGGTTTTTACCGCAATCGCAACAATCTGGATATTGGCGGTCGCGCTATCGACACAACGGCCGTTGCCATTACCGATCCAACATTGACCGTGATTGACAACCCCAAAGGCTTTTTGAAAAACACCGATGCCGAAGCGATCAGTGGCTCGGCAGGCCTGTCCTGGATCGGAGAACCCGGATTTGCGGGTGTTTCATACAACCATTTGAATAATGATTACGGCATCGCCCCGGACGGCACCGGTGAAGAAATAGTCGGGATAAAGCTCAGACAAAATAAATACGACTTCAGAAGCGAATTAAAAAACCCGTTTCGCTTTGCAAAAAATCTGCGTACCCGCCTGGGTTACACGGATTATGAGCATACCGAAATCGCCAACGGCCAACCCGGGGCGTTTTTCACCAATGATACTTTTGAAGGCCGAATCGAGCTGACGCATCAGGATATTGGCATCTTTCGCGGGGTTGTCGGCTTTCAGGCGCAGGCCAGCGATTTCAATGCTATCGAAAAACTCGCAGGAGATTCCATTGTCCCGCGTTCCGACATCAACAGTTATGGTGTGTTTGGCGTTGAATCGTTCGACATCGGCAACGTGAAATATCAAATAGGTGTGCGCGTTGAACAAACCGACATTGATCCGGATGGCTTTGCCAGTTTAAGTTATACCCCGGTCAGCGCGTCGGTTTCGGCTTTGTGGCAACTCAATGACAGCAACAGCCTGAACCTGGCCGTTACCCGCTCTTCACGGGCGCCCAATGTCCAGGAATTGCTGTCCAATGGCTTCCACGATGCTACCCGGAGCTTTGAAGTGGGCAACCCCAATTTAAAGAAAGAAACCTCATACAATCTCGATCTGGGTTACCGTTTTAAATCACAGTGGGTGCGTGCCGAATTCGACCTGTTCCATAATTGGGCCAACGATTACATCGCCCAGGAACGCAACGGGCAATTCGTGGACGAAGACGGCAACCCCTGCGTTGTCGATTGTGTCCCATTGGTGTTTTCCACCCAAAATGACGCGATATTCAAGGGTTACGAAGCCAAGCTGATTTTTCCGATGATGGAAAACAACTACGGCTTTCTGGATCTGACCTTATTCAGCGATTACACTCGCGGCGAGTTTAACAACGGTAGCGACGTGCCGCGTATGCCGCCTTTACGCTACGGTTTGCAACTGGATTATGGCAAAAACGATCTGACCAGTTTCCTGCGCTTTACCCGCGCCGAACGTCAGACCCATGCCGGGGATTTTGAAACACCGACCGACGGCTATTTTTTGCTGAATATAGGCGCGCAATACAAAATAAAGGCCTACAAGGATACCGAATTGCTGGTGTTTGCCAAAGGTAACAACTTATTGGATGAAAATATACGCAATGCGACCTCTTACTTGCGTAACTTTGCACCGGAACCCGGACGTGGCGCGGAGATAAGTTTCAGGTTGAGTTACTGATGAAGGTGTTAAAAATCCGGCAGCGCATCGTAATACCTGTGCGCCAAAAAAACACCGGGGCGGCACCTTATACGACATCATTATTAGTCAAGCTGGCTATCCAGTCTGCCAAAACAACATGGGCATGAAAGCTTATGATCGATAATCGCTCCGTATCTGCTCTGTCTGGAGTTTGTAACGCAGGTACATCCACAGTTACTTAAAACGGCATGAGCCTAATTGAAATCGATACAGTATTGGTCACGCTTAAACGTCCGAAGGAAACTGTTGAAATTATACCAAGATGGGATTTCATTCAAAGCCGGATACTTAGGTTTTATTTATGCGACAATCCAGGCTATCAGATTTCGCCGAATTTTAATTTTCTCGGCAAAAAGTGGTCGGCCGACGACCGCCATGTTGGCAATAACTGGTCCTGGCGCCCGTATTTTTTTCAATTGCTGGCCCTGGAAGCGGCTGGCGATTGCCGGCGCATCGTTACATCCGAGCGCTACCGTGATTTCGGCAGCGAAATACTTTGCAAAACCTTGCCGTTACGACTGGATGATCATCGCTTGCTGATGGTCGATGTGATGGCTGACGAATAGCTGCTGTCGATACGGCCCTGCACCGGCTGAGCCGTCGAAGCCGCTGGCACATCTATGAAAATCGGTATCGGTTTGAACGCTAGCGCCGACTGATCAGCTTTTGTGTCGAAGCATTGAATACGCGCACGGCCTTCCAGTATTTTTTTGACCAGTACGGATTATCCAGGCTCGATATGACCACGCCCCGGCGGCTGGAAACATGCAAAAAGCGCCCTTGTTCGAGATAAATACCGACGTGCCTGCGTCTGTGACCGGTCTTGAAAAACACTAAATCACCCGCTTCGAGTTGCGTTACCTCTACACCGTGTGCTGCTTGTTGAGCGGTCGTTCTGGGCAAGGTCAGGTCGAACAAATCCCTGTAGGTCAGATAGACAAGACCTGAACAATCAACACCGGCTTGGGATAATCCGCCCCATCGGTAACGCACCGACCGCCATGCGTCGAATTGCCTGTACAGTGCTTGTCGCAATGACCGGCTATCGGCATTTTCAGTCAAATCGAGTTTCTGCTGGGCACAGCCCGACACCAGCATCGATGCCGCCAATAGCAGGACATTGATAGTACCCGCCGATTTACCGCCGCGAAGGCGCCCTACTTTGCCTTGCCGTTGGACCATTTGGCGTACAATTTTTCATATTCGTCTGTTGTTGTCACAACCACCACTTCGTCGTCTTTTTTAAGTTGCGTATCGGCGTCAACCGGATGAAAAACATTGTCGCGGTAAAAAAATATCACCCGCGACTGTTTCGGCAAATCCAGATCGTCAACAGCACCTTCACAGTCGGCATCGGCGATAAAACTGAACAGCCTGACATTGCCCCGAAACGCTGCGGACAGCTCCAGAATATTTCTACCGGCGGCGATATTCGCCAAATAACGGGCATTGGTCAGGGTCGGAATAATGGTGTCTTCCAGTCCCAGTTCGATACAGATGTGTTCTATTTCCGGGTCTTCGATGCGGGTGACGACTCGTTTGACGCCCAGTGAACGCGCTACCAGACTGGCGATAATATTGGCTTCATCGCTTTTGGTCAGACAAAACAGAATATCGATGGTAGCCGGTTCCGTTTCTTTCAAAATAGCCGGTTTACTGCCATTGCCATGCACAAACACGCAATCGATTTTTTCTATCAGCGCATCGATCACCGCTTTGTCATTTTCTATTATGATGACTTCATGATCCGCCCGCAGCAATAATTGCGCGGTCGCCACCGCCAACGACGAAGCGCCTATGAATACCACTTTCACGTCTTGACTCCCAACCTGACCCAGGTACGCGGGTACAAAAACACCAGAAAAGCCAAAAACTCGACCCGCCCCAGCAACATATCAACTATCAACACCGCTTTCAGCCCCGTCGCCAATCCGGTTTCGGTAATGTCGGCCGACAAGCCGGTCGTCGAACAAGCCGACACTACCTCGAACAAAGCGTCAAGCGGTAAATAACCCGCCACCAAAAAAGGCAGCCAGGAACACAGCACCGTACCCAGGAATATCAAGACCAGCATCAAAGCTTTTTCGATTTCATCGGCTTCCAGTTTATCGCCGTGCAATTGCCGCTCCAAAACGGCATGTTCCGGCAGCGCCGTGCGCTCGATAAAAAACTGCAACAAACGTAGTATTATCAGAAACCTGAGAATTTTAATGCCGCCCGCCGTAGAACCCACAGAGCCGCCGACCAGCATCGAAAAAATCAGAATCAATTTGGCGGCATCGTCCAAAGCCGCCACTTCGACTGTGGCGAAACCTGTGGTCGTTTGCGCCGACAAACCCATAATCACGGCATTTTTAAGCCGCGCCAGGACATCGACACCCTCCATGCTCACAAACAGCAAGCCAATCACAACCGACGCTAATACCAGTAAACCCAAAAACTCGGGATTGAAAGCCAATTCCTTGATACCGTTACGCAGCAAGCGATAATAAAACGGCAGCGAAACTGCGCCCAGCACACCGCTCAACATGATAAGAAACTGCATCGACACGGGTTCGACCGCTTCAAGGCTGGCATCATAAATGGAAAAACCGCCGGTTGATAGACCGCTCAAGGCATGGGTCACCGCGCTAAAAGGCGCCACGCCAAAAATTAATAACACCGCGATGATCAACACGGTCAACGCAGCATAAACGCCCAGCAATTTGACCGAATGGTTGCGCGCGTTGCCCAAAATATCCCGGCTATCATTCATGTCGCCCATCGCCAGACGCCGCGCCGCTATGCCTTTATCCAAAAACAGCCAGGCCACCGAAAAAACCGCCACGCCCAAGCCCCCATACCATTGCATCCAGGCGCGGGCAAACAAAAAACCCGGTGTCTGCCGTTCGATACCACTGACCGTACTCAAGCCCGTCGTCGTAACTCCCGACACCGCTTCAAAGAGGGCGTCGATGCCGCTTAAACCGGCGCCGATAAAAGGCACGGCGCCGGACAGCGCCGACAGAAAAAATGACAGCGCCAGAATCACCAGCACTTCATTGTCCCTGATATCTTCAGGCGCCTGAATTTGTGACAACGGCAGGCAAATTCCGCTAAGCACGCCCAGCGCCGCCAGCTCGCAGGTCATGAATGTCCAGTCGCCACTGAACCAGGCGACCAGCGTGGGCACCAATCTGAGCACAATCACCACCAAGCCGATACGGGCGAGATGACGCGTTAATACCCGATAGCGCACTGGCTGAGCCAGAGCCCTGGAAACATCCGACAAACTCATATCCGTTTTGCTCAACCCGTCATTGCAATGAGTATTCTAATTTAGCACTGTTTTCGTGTTCAAACCAAAACTTGGCCGCCAGCCTCAGACTTTATGTTTAATTTTGTAAGGCTTATTCCCAAAGCCCGACCCATGACGGAACTTTTTCTGACTTAACAATATAGAGGTACTTAAATTATGAGCAAATTTTTGATTGGAGTAATCGCCGGCGTGGCGGCGACGGTTGTTTTATCTATCCTGATGGTCGTAAAAGGTGCGATGGGCGTGATGCCCGAACTCGACGTCATCAAAATGTTATCGGGCATGATGGGCGGAGTCGCCGCCTTGGGCTGGATGGGGCATTTCATGATCGGCATCATTTACGGACTGGTATTCGCACTCATTCAAGGAAAATTACCGGGTGGTGCTGTTATCGGCGGTATCATTCTGGGGATTGCCGGATGGTTAATGATGATGGTCGCAGTCATGCCGATGATGGGCGTAGGCTTCTTCGGCGCCGGTTTAGGTTTGGGCATGATGGCCCCGGTCGCAACTCTTATGTTGCATGTCATTTTTGGCGCGGTACTGGGCGGAGTTTATAAAATGCTGAGTCATTGCGGCTGAGTGCAAGGTTTATCGGCTATTTTTTAAAATAGATATGTGCCTTGATCGGCACATATCAACTCGACAATTCATACAATCCCTCTGCCTATTGCGTAACCCAACTTAACGCGCTCGACACTAAAGAATGGGCATGAAATAACTTGGGCAACAGATGCTGAGATTTTTGCCCAGCACCTAAATTGGCTATGAAAAGCGCCGCTCTTGGCTCACGCCCCTTACCTACATCCCTGTAGGCAACGCAGAAGACGGACAAAAAGACAAGTCAGTTGCACACGTTATAAAATGCACCTTCCTAATGTTACCGGATACATTTTCTGTTGCAGATAACAGAACAGGCCGCAAGTATATTTCATCATTCGATAAATTAATCTGATTATAGTGCTTTTCAGCGCTGATGAAAGCGCCTATGCTTTGATTTTCAGTGCATTATTCCATCTCATTTCAGGTTATATTTATGTCACATTGGTACGCAAACAATGCCGAGTCTATCGGCCATACGCCATTAATCCGGTTGAATCGCATTACAGAGGGCGCCAAGGCGACCGTACTGGCTAAAATCGAAGGCCGCAATCCGGCTTATTCGGTCAAATGCCGGATTGGCGCGGCGATGATCGCATCTGCCCAAGCACAAGGACGGCTCGGCCCCGGCAAGGAAATTATCGAACCAACCAGCGGCAATACCGGCATCGCGCTGGCCTTTGTCGCGGCGGCTCAGGGTATCCCTTTGACCTTGACCATGCCGGATACCATGAGTCTTGAACGCCGCAAGCTGCTAACGGCCTTCGGTGCAAAACTGGTTCTGACCGAAGGCGCCAAAGGTATGCCCGGCGCGATTGCCAGAGCCGAGGAAATTGCCGACTCCGATTGGGAGCGTTATGTTTTATTGCAACAATTTAAAAATCCTGCAAATCCTGAGATTCACGAGCAAACGACAGGCCCTGAAATCTGGGATGACACTGACGGCGCCATCGATATTTTGGTGTCGGGTGTCGGTACCGGCGGCACTATTACCGGCGTATCACGTTATATCAAGAACACCCGGGGCAAAGCCATCGAGTCCATTGCCGTGGAGCCGTCTGCCAGTCCGGTATTGACGCAATTTATCAGTGGCGCGCCGCTTGAACCTGGCCCGCATAAAATTCAAGGCATCGGCGCGGGCTTCGTGCCCGAAGTTCTGGATCTGGCGCTGGTCGATGCCATCGAGCAGGTCAGTAATGAAGAGGCCATTGCTTACGCCCTGCGTCTGGCGCGTGAAGAAGGCATCATTTCCGGCATTTCCTCAGGCGCCGCGACGGCGGCTGCGGTCAGGATTGCCCAGCGCCCGGAAAATACCGGTAAAACCCTTGTCGTGATATTGCCGGATTCCGGCGAGCGCTATTTAAGCTCGGTCTTGTTTGAAGGTTTATTCAATGATTGAGGCGTAAGTAAGGTTGTTTGCAACCCAACAATCCTGTCTACCCGCTACGCGGTAGGCAGGTTCGGTTGCGAAAAGCGTGCATTCTACGGCTACGACGCTTAATTCGAACGACTTCTCCGTCACGCCCCCCGCGCATTCAACAAAGTCTAACGATTTTTCTGTATGAAATAGAGTAGAATAGGTTCATCTGGATTGATCGATATTTCCAGAAAAGACAGGATCACGACGATGACTGATGATGAATTGCGCGAAATTGTTGTTGCTTTAGCGCTGTCACAAACCAAAATCGATACACAATTGGCGAAAACCGATGCACAGTTTGCGTATTCCGGTCCAACGTTGCTACCTAATCCAGGCGAAAGCTGCCACCGATTCCGGTGAAGGTTACCACCCTGTGACGGACACGTTTTAGCGCTATCGACGCGGGATAACTCAACGTACTCTGCCGCCTCTTTTTTAATCATCAGAGGAAGCAGATGCCAGCGAATAGGTTATCCATGCGAAAAATAAAGGAAGTCTTACGCCTGAAATGGGCGCATCATTTGAGCGATCGCAAGATTGCGCAAAGTTGTCATATTTCACGGCCTGCCGTGGCCAGCTATGTGGAACGCGCCACGTTGGCTGGCTTGTCGTGGCCCTTGCCGGATCATTTGACGGACGCTGCGTTGGAGCAGTTGCTATTTCCGGCACCCCGCAAGGCGGTGGAGCGCGACCGAGTGCTGCCGGATTGGTTGATCGTGCATCAGAGCTTGCAGCAAAAAAATGTCACGCTGTTCTTGCTGTGGCAGGAATACCGCGAACGACACCCGGCAGGCTATCAATACAGCTGGTTTTGCGAGCAGTATCGCCATTGGCTGGGCCGGCGGGATTTGTAATGGTTTAATGATCCCGGACACTTCTAAAGGCAGACTTTATACTGTCAGTAGAGGTGACCATGACAAACGAGAAAAAACACAAACGCCCCAAAT
>PGZD01000121.1 GCA_002843155.1 Gammaproteobacteria bacterium HGW-Gammaproteobacteria-3 | reverse complement strand
AACAGCAAAAAATCTGTAGTGCCAACCGACAGTAGTTAAAATTTTTAACTGATTGAAATGGCGGGGAACTTCGTTATTAGGTGACGAAGTTGGGTTAGCGATAGTGAACTCTGTAACTGTTTGCGCAAAGCGCCGCTCTTGGCTCACGCCCCTTACCTACATCCCTGTAGGCAACGCAGAAGACGGACAAAAAAACAAGTCAGTTGCGCAAGTTATAAAATGCATGTTCCTTAATCATTAGTTTTTCAATTTTTCTTTAAGCAAGGACACGATGTCGGCCAGCGGCAGATCTTCGTTAGTCTGAGCGCTTCTTGCCCGATATTCCACCCGGCCGCTATCGAGGCTGTTATCGCTCAACACGATACGGTGCGGTATGCCGATCAATTCCATGTCCGAGAACATGAAACCGGCCCTGACCTTGCGGTCGTCAAACAATACGTCGATACCGGCAGCCAAAAGCTCCTGATAAAGCTTTTCCGCAGCTTCCGTCAGGCGCACGGATTTATGCATATTCATCGGGCACAAGGCAAGCTGGAACGGCGCCAAATTGGCGGGCCAGATAATGCCTTTGTCGTCGTGGTTTTGCTCGATGGCGGCAGCGACGACGCGGGAAATGCCGATGCCGTAGCAGCCCATGAGCAGAGTATGGTTTTTTCCGGCTTCATTGATGACGGCGGCCTTCATCGCGGCGCTGTATTTGTCGCCCAATTGAAAGATATGGCCGACTTCGATGCCGCGCGCCAAAGTGATTTGGCCGTGTCCGTCAGGGCTGGGGTCGCCTTCTGCAATCATGCGCAGGTCTTCGACATGCTCGGGTAAAGGCAGATCCCGTACCCAGTTGACGCCTTGGAAATGTTTGCCGTCCCGGTTGGCGCCGCAAATAAAATCGGACATTAGAGTAACGCTGCGATCGGCGATGATTTTCATCGGCAAATCGATCGGCCCAAGCGACCCCGGCTTACAATGGCAAGCCGCGCTGATCTGTTCATCGCCGGCAAACATCAAGGGCGCTGCAACCCCGGCTATTTTTTCGGCTTTCAGGGTGTTCAGCGCATGATCGCCTCTTAACAGTAACGCCACCAAACTGTCTTCCTCGCCCTGGACAATCAAGGTTTTAAGGCATTGCGATGACGGTACGGCAAAAAACCGGCTGACTTCCTCGATGCTGTGCTGATCGGGTGTATCGACCTGTTGTAAATCCTGCCGGGCTACAGGCCGTGTGCCGGTCGGCATCGGGACTTCGGCTTTTTCGACGTTGGCCGCGTAGGCACTTTCGGTCGAAAACGCGATGGCGTCTTCACCGGCGTCGGCCAACACATGAAATTCGTGGGAAACCGCGCCGCCGATCGAGCCGGAATCGGCAATGACGGCACGAAACTTCAAGCCAAGACGGTTGAAAATATTGCTGTAGGCCTGATACATGAGGTCATAGGTTTGCTGCAAGGAATCCTGATCCATATGAAAGGAATAGGCGTCTTTCATAATGAATTCACGCGAACGCATGACGCCGAAGCGGGGGCGGATTTCATCGCGGAATTTACTCTGAATCTGGTAGTAGGTAATCGGCAGTTGCTTGTAGCTTTTGATTTCGTTACGCGCGAGATCGGTGATGATTTCCTCATGCGTCGGGCCCAAACAGAAATCACGTTCGTGCCGGTCTTTCAAGCGCGCCAATTCCGGCCCGTACTGCTCCCAGCGGCCTGTTTCCTGCCACAATTCCGCCGGTTGCAAAGCCGGCATCAAAACTTCCAAAGCCCCGGCCTTTTCCATTTCGACGCGGGTGAAGGTTTCGACTTTGCGTAATACGCGCAGCCCCAGCGGCAACCAGGTATAAAGGCCGGCGGCAAGTTTACGGATAAGACCCGCGCGCAGCATCAGTTTATGACTGGCAATTTCCGCATCGGCAGGGGTTTCTTTGACGGTATTGAGTGGGAATTGGGAAGTTCGCATAAGTGTCATTACTTCAGAATAAATTTAAAGGCATTATTTTACAGAGTTAATGCCGCAAAAGTCTTTTAGTTGTTTGGGCTGTTTTTAAATTTTTTGCGTCGGCTGATGTGTCATAAAGAATGACATCTGCTTTATCGGGCGCTGACATACGCTGCAAATTGCTTTATGACAATGCTTTTTTTCATGATGCGCCGAGTGGTTTCCTGCGCTTTGTTACAGACAGAGCATGTGAGTAAATTGGCGCCGTTATTTTTACGGGATGAATTGGTGTTGTTCTCGTGTAGAATAGCAAGATAATGTTCCTGTTTTTTTACAGGCGTAATACAAAAATTTGTTTTGGGCGAGATAGCCTTTGAACCTGTTGAATTAAATTTAGGAGAAAACATGCTGAACAAAGTTACATTAATCGGCAATCTCGGTGCTGACCCCGAAGTTCGTTACATGCCAAACGGCGAAGCAGTAGCCTCGATAAGGCTGGCTACAACTATGCGCTGGAAAGATAAACAAACCGGCGAGCGGAAAACATCCACCGAATGGCATCGCGTAGTTTTTTTTAGAAGACTTGCCGAAGTAGCAGGCGAATATTTGAAAAAAGGCAGCCAAGTATATGTAGAGGGTCGCCTTCGAACTAATAAGTGGCAAGGACAAGACGGGCAAGACCGCTATACAACTGAAATTGTCGCAGAAGAAATGCACATGCTGGGAAGCCGTAGCGGCGGTACCGCCAATTATTCCGATAATCAACCGGCAAGCTCTGCGTCCAGAGCTTCCGGCGCTTCAAGCTCGGAACCGCCGATGCAATCTGCGCCTCCGGCTTATGAAGATTTTGATGACGATATTCCGTTCTAACTCTGATAAATATTAATTTGTAAACTCTTTGTTTCTAATAAATAGAATAAAGTTAATATAAATTAGTTAGTTGTATAGCTTTAAAGCCCTGTTTTATCTGTAAAGATATTAGAGGGCTTTTTATTGTCTGTAATCTCTGTCAAACAAACGGCTCAGAAAATTGATTTCATTGCTGTCGCCAGAGCGATTACGTGTTTTCACACACTTCCACGCGAAAAACAGGTGATATGCCACACTTATTCTTAACCCAACTTCGTCACCTAATAACGAAGTTCCCCGCCATTTCAATCAGTTAAAAATTTTAACTACTGTCGGTTGGCACTACAGATTTTTTGCTGT
>PGZD01000120.1 GCA_002843155.1 Gammaproteobacteria bacterium HGW-Gammaproteobacteria-3 | reverse complement strand
ATGAAACGGGCCATGGGGATTCTGGATTGTTATGTTGGTTAGGTCGCTATTTTACCAGAAAGCCACGTTAGCTGGCGGAAGTCCGACAGGCTCCTAGTGCGGTATAGGGCAAGTCACATTCAGCCTAACATTGCGCTCAAGCGGGACGCGCCTTTTCTTGGCGGTTTTGAAGGTTTGTTGTTTTTCCAGCTTCTGGGGCTTCGCCAATCTTCCGTGAAAGGCGCGCCCCTTAGCTTTACGTTAGGCTCTATTGGAAACTTACCGTGCAAAATGCTCAGCCTCCAGATTTACTCCGCTCTATTCCAAAGGATTTACCAATTCCTTTAAATGACGGGGCGTGTGGGCATCTGGAAAACATGTTGCTGCCCGATGTTTCTCTATGGTCAACTGATGATCAAGAAATCAATCTATCCCGTTTGTCTGGTTGGAATGTGATTTTCTGCTATCCCATGACAGGCCGCCCAGGGTTTGCAATCCCCGAAGGTTGGGTGCAGATTCCTGGTGCCGCTGGGTGTACCCCCCAAGTATGTTCGTATCGTGAAAATCACGCTGAACTCAAACGTAATGGCGTAGGGGTTTACGGACTGAGCGCCCAAACACCGGAAGCACAAAAAGAAGCTGTAAATCGCTTGGAGTTGTCTTACCCGCTTCTGAGCGATGCTGGTCATTCTTTTTCTTCGGCTTTGAAGTTGCCCCTACTTGAGGTTGGCGGTTTAAAATTAATCAAAAGACTGACGCTCATTCTAAAAAATGGCATGATTAAAAAGTGCTTTTATCCTGTGTTTCCGCCGGATAAAAATGTTCTTGAGGTGATGGCTTGGCTCTCCGAAAACCAAGCCTAACATTACGCTCAAGTGGGACGCGCCTTTTCGTGGCGGTTTTGAAGGTTTGTGTTTTTTCGGCTTCGGTGGCTTCGCCAGTCTTCCGTGACAGGCGCGCCCCTTAGCTTTACGTTAGGCCTCAGGGAGAAGCGCATGAAAGTATGGATCATTCTCTTGAAAGGGTTTGCTTACATTTGGTTCACTGTTGCGACGCTATTAGTTCTCGCTGGCATCGTGGGCACATGGATGAAAGGTGGATTCTCGGCTGTGCAAGACTTGTTGAGTCCGTTTAATATCGCCAACTTTGTCGTAACCGCAATCACTTTTGCTCCGGGATATGGCGCTTTTGTTTGGGCCGAGAAGCTTAAAGAAAAGGAAGGGGGCAAACCATCGTGAAAATACAATATGTACTTGTTGCCCTCGCTCTATGTGGGTGTAGCAACAGCGAGTCAACTTCACCTCCGCCCGCTGACGGTACACCTTTCGAAGCCCACTGTTCCGAGCCCATTCCCGTTTTCACGCTCGGCGAAAAATCGAATCCCACCAAAGTGCAACAGGTGGCTTTGTGCGCGTGCATATGGAAAAATCTTGGTTCTTGGGAGCGAAGGGTTTCGGAAAAGATATCTCAAGGAAAAGAATCAGAGGTTTCTGAAATGCACATACGAGCATTTCCCTCTCGTTTCGGCAGCGCCATCGAAAAATGTGGCGGCATGAAACTGTAATATGAGGCCTAACAATTCGCTCGTGTGGGACGCTGCGCCGCGACGCGGCTCGCGCCCCACAGCTTGAGCGTTAGAACTTTCGGGGCACCCGATCCATGAAAAAGCTCATTCTTATCGCAATCCTTGTCGCTGTCGGTTGGCAGGGCTACGCAAAATATCAAGGCCGACACGTCGCTTTGGCTAGCACCCAGGGCTCGGCCGAACCCACACGTCCGCGTAGTCCCATCGCAGAAACAATCCCTTCACAGCAGTTCAAGTGCGACGGCCGAACATACTGTTCCCAAATGACATCCTGCCAAGAAGCTACTTTCTTCTTGCAAAATTGCCCGGGGGTCAAGATGGATGGAAACAACGATGGCATTCCCTGCGAGAAGCAATGGTGCAAATAATCAAAGCCATAAAACCCGCGTGCATCGGCCAGCCAGTTCTAACCCGGCGCTCAACCTCGCTCCTTTCAGTCGCTGGACGCTGCGCGATAAAGCCGCGCAGCGCCGGTTAGCTCTACGTTAGCCTTGAATAAACTCGGAGAACCCAATGGGTCAGCGATTTAGCGAACTATCAGAGAAACATATCCAGTTCATCTCTGAACAGAAAATTTTCTTTGTCGGGACGGCTGCGGCAGGTGGCCGTGTGAATGTTTCTCCAAAGGGCATGGATTCGTTGAGTGTTCTCGGTAATTCTCGTGTTGCTTGGCTAAACGTTACCGGTAGTGGCAATGAAACATCCGCTCATGTTCAGCAAGACCCACGCATGACACTGATGTTCTGTGCCTTTGAAGGTAAGCCCTTAATTCTTAGACTTTATGGCTCAACGAAGGTCGTTCATAAGCGTGATCCGGAGTGGAGCGACCTCTTTCCTTTATTTAAACCATTGCCAGGCGCACGGCAAATTTTCGATATTACAATTGAACTCGTGCAAAGCTCCTGCGGAATGGCTGTCCCATATTACTCTTATGTTGGTGACCGCGAACTACTCTCTGATTGGGCAGCAAAAAAAGGCGATGAAGGTTTAAAACAGTATTGGGAGGAAAAGAACCGCGTGAGTATTGATGGTATTCCTACCCACATCAGCGTAAAAAATGGCTAACAACCGCATTAACTCCGACCTTCGCCGCGATGCGGCTCAGTCGGGTTATGCGGAGCGTTAGGTGCCCCCCGATTTCAAAGCTTGTGGCCCCTTTCCAGTTCCAGGGTGATCAAGATGTTCTCCCAATAAGTCATGATATTTTTCATGCACAGCTTTTACTGGCTGCCTTCTGTACGGAGTTGTATTTACTTTTGGTAGAAGCTTTAACGGATCTTTATCGTTAATACCAAAAAATTGCCGCTTGATTTCTCTTCCCAGGATTTCTCCAATCAAACTTGGGACTGCATTACCCAGCTGTCGCTGAATCTCGGTTCTACCGCCTAATATTTCATATTCATCAGGAAATGTTTGAAGGCGGCAAAGTTCACGCGTAGATAGTCTCCGATTTTTCCAGTGGAATGGGCCTATTGCGCTTCCTGGTTGAGCCTGTATCGTCCAAGATGCGTATTCTGATTAATTTGAACAGTGATTCTGGCCGAACTTGAACACCTAAAACCTAACGCATCGGTGGAAGTTAATTTTTACTCTAAGTGTTCA
>PGZD01000053.1 GCA_002843155.1 Gammaproteobacteria bacterium HGW-Gammaproteobacteria-3 | reverse complement strand
AAAAAAGAGCCGTTGATTTTAAACATCTTTTTTTGCGAAATATCACCAAAAAACTGAATATCAATGACTTAGAGGGGTTTTGGTGACGAAGTTAGGTTAGGCTCAACCCATCCCTTAGGTTACGCGTTAAAGATTAGTTGGCGGCTATGTTCTCCCAGGTATGCGCCAGACTGTGGCTGGTGCCCCACAAGTGACCGGCTGAAGCACCCATGGCCATGGCCGCGCCGATAAATTTGGCAGGCTCCATGCCAGCGGCACAACCGGCATTAGTACCTGCGACCGGAGCAACGGCCGCGTTGGTTTTATCAACCTGAAAAATAGCGACAAAACGGTTGTATTTGTTGGCAGGGCCCATAGCTCCTTGTTGGGCAAAATGCACGGGCGCGGTACTCATGGTCGAGCCGATTAAGTCAGATTGATCGCCAATACCCATGACAACATAGTCATAGCAAGTTGCATCAAAAGTATCGATCGGGCGCTCAAAGGCAGCGGCTAGATGCTCTTGAGTATCGACAGCACCGGGGGTGACGGTGCCATCTTGATCAACATCCGCTACAATAGCCAAAGTATGCGCAGCACCGTCATTCAGTGTGACCGGGTTACCTGTAATCGACGCAAAGGTCGCATTATCGGTATCCGGATCGTTATAAAAAACATTGGTGATGCCTGCCATCGCCAAAGAATTGGCTCTCATAGTGGTAGGTCCAGGAGTACCTGTATCGGCTACGGCGGTTGCGAAGAAATTGGGCTCCATCATTTTACAGTACACGGTATCAATCGCTGCGGCCGCGCAAACAGGATCAGTTGCCGACGCAGAGCCGGCGGCCACATTGACCAGCGCTTCCAGACGATTCGGCAAGCTTGTTTTTTCGGCGACATAACGCTGAATATTGTTATCCAGTGCCGCCGAGTTGAAAGTCCCTGTGCTGTCGTGAGTTCTTCCCACAAAGCCGGTTACAAATGGAATCAACAAGCCTGCCAGGCCAACCAGGACCAGCAGGACAACGGTTAATTCAATTAATGTCATACCCGCCTGGCGAGTCATTTGTCTATAATGTTTCATGTTAGGGTTTCTCCCAAAGTTTGTTAGTCAGTGTTTTACAGGTCACTAACAAAGTCGCTGCCTTCGGCTGTGCAGAGCTTTCAGGCAGTGGGGGGGAAGCCCTTCCCCTTATGCTCCGGATAGTCGCTATTGAACGGGTCAATAGTTTTACTCTTCCCTGGCCGGAGCCAACTCAGTTAGATCAAAATTACATAAGCAATAGGCGTGCCAGTACTTTATATTATTGAGTTTACCAGGCTTTTCTTATGCGCTTTTTGAGACGGAGTTCAAATTTACCCCTTTTGGAAAAAACTACGTTATATGACGCATATTGAGCGGGCTATATCGCCTATTTTTTCGAGCCGACACCTTTCTTCTGTGTTTTTTAAATTTTAATACATTGAAATAATTGATTAATTATTTTCCGCACCTTTCTATTATATTATTTTTTATAAGGGATATGGCGCATTTTGCATCCCCGCCCGTCGCCCGATAAATCGGGCTCCTACGGATTGCAGGCCTTACAACCCTGCCAAACCCAAACAATAAACGAAGATAAACCTTCAAACAGGAAAACATCCAGTCGGGTATAGGAGTCCAGGGCAAGCACATATAAATTTAGTAAAAAATCAGGGATACAGTGTCTTTTGGAGAGCACACAGTGGTCTTAAGTTTACAGGAAGCCTTTTCAACGCCGGAAGACCCCCGAGTAGAGCGACATAAACGACACAAGCTACTCGGCATCATCATATCGAGCGATTTGCGCGGTGATCAGTGGAGCAGAAGGCTAGGAAGCGATTGAACAATTTGGCAAAGATAAAGAGGAGATTGATTGCGGCAATGGCTCGACCTAGAAGCCTGTCAGACTTAAAGCAATAAAACATTGATTTTATTTGAATTCACGCAAAACGCAAAAATTAATAACTTTAATTGGTGCTTGAACGAAAAAGCCACTATCCCCAAAAACCCCCTACCAGGTTGTTTGAAATTCCATTCCAAGAACCGGCAGAGGGAGGGCAATTGCGGCAATGGATCTTATATTATCTAATTAAATAAGAATTATTCTTATTTACTGTGAATTTTAGGCGTATCCGCCTCTCTACCGAGCAACTTGCTGTTCTTCTCGAGGTGGCGCGGTATTACGCGGCGCACTTTTGCTGTTCGGTTAAACGCTGCCGTGCTCGCTCTCGCTTGATGGCGCCAGCTGTTGAATGTTGCGCGATAACACGGCTAATGCCATGTAGCGCTCAAAGCCGTCAAGGCCATGATCGCGGCAGACGTTCAAGCCATGGACTTCGAGGGCATTAATAGCGGATTCGACCGCCGAATGTTGCCGCCTCAGGCGCTTGAATTCGGGGCGTGTTCGCGGGCTTGACCGGCTTTCGATAGTCGGCCTTTTTTGGGCAACGCCACGGTGTCCAGTAAGTCTTTCAAGCCCTCTTGGTTACTTTACTATGGAAGCCTTTGTCATAACTGCACGCTTTCAAATTGGGAAACGCCTGTTGCGCACCCTTAATCATCGGTACCGCGACTTGATCGTCGGTGAGCTTCGACATGACCTGACTGTGCAGGATGAAGCCCTGCTGGTCTTCCAGGATACAGACGCGCAGGCCCCGCTCGACCGGCACGCCAGCCTTGCCTTTGCTGATCCATTCGGTATGCCGCTGAAACAGGGAAAATACTTTTTCGTCATGCGGGATGGTTTCACCGTGCAGAATGCGCCGCCGGATTGGGTCGATCTGGCGTTCGGCATCCCGACCGAAAACCTCTAAGGTTTGCGCAAGGCCGAGGCAATTCTGATAGGCCTGATGGATTTACTCTTGCCGGGCCGCTTGATTGACCTCGTCTTTGGAGGTTGAGTGCTTGAGTGTTTGTACGGTCCGGTAAAGTCGCTCGAACTGTCGAAGGTTGAAAGCATGTGCCGCCAGCCGAGTAACGGATAGGTGTCATTCCATTGGCCGCAGCCTTGGATCAGTTTGCGGATGGCATCGTGAAACAGATTGAGATCGGTCGGAAAATGCACCTGCGTTTTCGACTACGATCGAATCGCAACGGCTGTGTAGCGGCGCCTGTGCGTTTAGGCCCAAGGCCAGATGACCAGCCCGTACCACTTCGGCATTAATACGGGCCATCAGCTCCGGATTGAACAGCCTGAGGTTGTCGCGCAAGGTTTGCAGGCGATAGCGGAAACCGCTCTCCAAACCGGTGTGTCCGAGCAAGTCCCGAAGCGTCTTTGTTCATTGGCCAATTTATTGGGCGCTTCCCTGCGCCGTTTAAAAACTAGCGCAGCAAAAGCAACGGTTTTTTGCTGTTGATCAGCATTTTATGGGTAAAACTGCCCACCAGTATATCGTGCAAACGGCTGTGGCTGAATGCCCCCATGACCATCATATCGATAGACTGTTGACTCTGATAGTCGTACAAGGCTTGTTCGGCCTTGCCCGTCAAGCTGGCGCTGATAATCTCGATGCCGCCTGCGGTTTTCAGTTTGTTGGCGGCCGTTTCAAGCAAAGTATTCGCATCTTTTTTACCGACACAAACCAGATGACAAACCAAG
Organism: Gammaproteobacteria bacterium HGW-Gammaproteobacteria-3; assembly: GCA_002843155.1. Lineage (GTDB taxonomy): Bacteria > Pseudomonadota > Gammaproteobacteria > Methylococcales > Methylomonadaceae > PGZD01. The sequence continues at coordinate 15,843 of PGZD01000053.1, read as the reverse complement.
CCTTTATATAACGGGCTGCTGACTACCATAGTGAGCGCTTTTTCTGACCCTTCACTGCCATCGTAAGCGATCATGAAGTTTTGGGGCGTTTTGAATTCGCCATAGACCACGAGCACAGGAAGATGCAGGGAACGAATCATGGCTTCAAGTTTAGCGCCGATTTGATCGCTGCGATCCTGGTGTATTTTTCCCCGTGCTCCGATCACCAGAACACGGATATTGTCCTGAATTTCGACCAGGGTTTCGATCAGGCCGCCGTGTTGCAGACAAGTAAGCGGTTCGGCAATACCGGCGTCAATGGCCCGCTGTTTTGCCGTAGCTAAAATGGCTTTGCCTTGCTGTAGCCGCGCCTTGCTCTGTTGCTGTTCAAGAGTTGTCATGTCTTCGAGCAAATGCTCCCGGCTATTGAGGCCGATATTACCGGACAAATCGGTTTTTGCCGCCATTTCGTGATGATGATCGATGGTATTGAGCAGTTTCAAAGGCACCTCGACGCGCCCGGCAAGCCATGCGGCATAATCGCCAACAGCTCCGCTGAGCGCTGCGCCATCGATACATGCCAGAACTTTTTTATTATTGTCATTCATATCAGTGACCTCCCATAATTTTTTCTATTTCTTCCGGTTTGTCGTGGACACCAAAGCGATCGATAATAGTCGAACTGGCTTCGTTCAAACCGATCAATTCGACTTCCGCGCCTTCTCTGCGGAATTTGATCACGACTTTATCCAAAGCACTTACCGAGGATATGTCCCAAAAATGCGCCCGTTTCAAATCGATCACCACTGTTTCAACGGCTTCCTTAAAATCGAAAGCGGCGGTAAATTTGTCGGCTGAATTAAAAAATACCTGACCAATAACATGGTAGATTCGAGTAGCGTTTTCCGCATCCAGTTCCGATTCAACAAACATGAAGTGGCTGAGTTTATTGGCAAAAAACAAGGCAGCCAGCAAAACGCCGACCAACACGCCCAAAGCCAGATTATGACTCCAGACCACTACTACCACGGTCGAGATCATCACGGTGCTGGTTGATAACGGATGTTGTTTCAAATCACGAATCGAGCCCCAACTAAATGTACCGATTGATACCATAATCATCACCGCGACCAGCGCCGCCATCGGAATCTGTTTGATCCATTCATCCAGAAATACCACCATCAGCAACAAAAAAATTCCGGCCAGCAGCGTCGATAAACGCCCGCGCCCACCTGATTTGATATTGATTACCGATTGGCCGATCATCGCGCAACCAGCCATGCCGCCCAGCAGTCCCGAGCAGATATTGGCAAGTCCCTGGCCTTTGCATTCGCGGTTCTTGTCGCTTTTTGTATCCGTCAGGTCGTCGATGATCGTTGCCGTCATCAAGGATTCCAGCAAGCCCACCACTGCCAGTGAAATGGCATAAGGCAGGACAATTTGCAGGGTTTCAAGGTTTAACGGCACTTGCGGCCACAAAAACACCGGCAAGGTATCCGGCAATTGCCCCATATCGCCTACCGTGCGAATATCCAGATGCAAATACATGGAAAGTCCGGTCAGCACGATGATGCAAACCAAAGGGGAAGGAATGGTTTTGCCTATAAAGGGCAGGTAGGGAAATAAATAAATAATTCCGAGTCCTCCGGCTGTCATGGCATAAACATGCCAACTGACATGGGTTAATTCCGGTAGTTGCGCCATGAAAATGAGAATGGCCAGGGCATTGACGAAGCCTGTCACAACTGAACGGGAAACAAAACTCATTAACCGGCCTACTTTCAGATAACCTGAAAAAATCTGCAAGACGCCGGTCAGCATGGTAGCTACCAATAAATACTGCAAGCCATGCTCTTTGACCAGAGTCACCATCAACAGCGCCATGGCCCCGGTCGCGGCGCTGATCATACCGGGGCGACCGCCTGTCAGGGCCGTCACCACAGCAATCGCAAAAGAGGCATAAAGCCCTACTTTGGGGTCGAGTCCGGCAATAATGGAAAAAGCGATCGCTTCAGGAATGAGCGCCAACGCCACCACCAGGCTGGACAGAATGTCACCGCGAATATTGCCGAGCCAGTCCTGTTTTTTCGATAGTAAAAGCATGTTTCTCCTGTCGTATTTTTAACAAAAAAATACCGGCAGTATACTGCATATAAACTATTAAAAATACGACAAAAAACTTGACAGTTCCATTCGGAGCATCTGCGGGCCTGGCCGGATGGCTTTATCGGTCTTCACTGTGGCCTTGATGTCTGTTGATTCCAAAACCAATACACAAATCGGTTAATACCAAGGCATCAGCGGTACTGCCGAAATGCTGTTTTTAGGCGATCCCTCTATCACTTTGTCGCTGTAGACCAGATAAACCAGTGTATTGCGTTTTTGGTCATAAAAACGGACGACCTGCATCGATTTGAAAAGCAGCGATGTGCGTTTTTTAAACACGCTCTCACCGTTTTGCTTGCCGCTCTCGATGTTTGGGTTTAATTTGACAGGCCCCGTCTGACGGCAGGTTAGCGAAGCATCCGAAGTATCCTCGGCCACGCCGACAGCGCCGGATAAACCACCTGTTTTCGCCCGGCTTAAATAGCAGGTAACACCCGACACATCCGGGTCATCGAATGCTTCGATAACAATTTTGTCATCCGGGCCGAGCCATTTGAAATGCGTATCGACATGACCGATGATTTCCGCGCTATTGACGGCGCTGTAAAACAGCATGGCGATACCGGTAAGTATTTTCACCTTGTGCATTTTTCCCCCTGTTTACGTTAAGTTTCAGGATTTTTCATTGTGAACGAATTGTGTGGCCGAATCCAACTTTTGCCGAACGCCATAAAAAAATGAACCGCCGCCGTGCAAGTGGGTCTTGACTATACAATGATTGACCCGCATTATCTCTATAACTTTATTGATTTCCCTCTTCCGATCACATATAAAACTTATGAATAAATATACAGGTATTATCGCGACAGCATTAATCGGTCTATCGTTGAGTCTGGGCGGCATTGATGACGCAGAGGCCAAGCGTTTCGGCGGCGGCGGCTCATTTGGCGGCAAATCTTCATTCAGCTCCCCGTATAAACGTTCAGCCATATCGCCGACACGCAGCGCCAGCCAGCAACAAGCTTATAACAAAAACCAGACGGCCAGACAGGGTCTTGCCAATAGGGGCGGCCTGATGGGTATGTTAGGCGGCCTGGCTTTAGGCGGCCTTTTGGGCGCGATGTTCTTCGGCGGTGCTTTTGAGGGTTTGAATTTCATGGATTTGCTGATGTTCGGCGGTATTGCCTTTGTCTTATACAAATTATTTGCAGCCAGAGCCAAGGCCGGTTCCGCTCCTCAAGCCGCTTATAACAAAAGCAATGATGACTATCGGGCTTCCGATACATCGGACTCTTATAGCGCGTATAAGACACCTGAGTCCTATTCCAGTGCCGGTTTCGATACCGACATTTTGTTTGATAAAGATAAAAAAACCGGCAGCGCTCAATCTCAACCGGATGAGGACGCCCATTTCAATACGGCCAGTATTCCTCAAGGCTTTGACGAGCCAGCTTTTCTGGCAGGCGCCAAAGCGGCGTTCAAAGATTTGCAAGTCGCCTGGGATAACAGGGATTTAGCCGAAATCCGGGGTTTGACTACGGATAAAGTATTTGCCGAAATCAAAGAACAGCTCAGCGCAGACAATGACGACAATCATACCGACGTGTTGAAAGTTGAAGCCGAACTGCTCGAAGTCAGGGAAATCGGCGCCAACCTCGAAGCGGTGGTGATGTTCGATACGCTCCTGCGCGAAGATGAGCACGCACAGGCCCGGCAAGTGCGGGAAGTCTGGCATTTCACCAAAGCCAAAAACAGCATCCAGCCCACCTGGTTTCTGGATGGCATCCAGCAACTGGAAGATTAACCCAATTTTATTTTTATAATGCCATAAAATTCAATTTTTAAATATATTTCAATATCTTATAAAAAATATTAAGCTTTGGTTAATTTCATCTGTGCCATCGCCCGGATTACGGCTGGTGGCGCTTGTGATAACGCATTTAAACCGGGATAATGCTGGTTTAGTCAGCAAGGTTTTCGATGCTCAGTTATCGCCACGGTTTTCATGCCGGCAATTTTGCCGATGTTTTAAAACACGCCCTACTCAGTCTGGCTATCGCCGCGCTCAAGAAAAAAGACTCCCCTTTCGTTTATATCGACACCCATGCCGGAGCCGGGCGCTATGCCTTGACCAGCGCTTTTGCCGAAAAAACCGGCGAATATCGGCAGGGCATCGGACGCTTGTGGCCCAGTCAGACAGTGCCTTCAGAAGCGCGGGAATATCTGTCCGTAGTGCGTCGAGACAATCCAGGCAAGCTTATTTATTATCCGGGATCACCGGCTTTGGTGCGTGCGCAGATCAGGCCGCAAGACCGGATGCAGCTTTCTGAATTGCACGGCAGCGATTTTGCGGTTCTGAACAATCTGTATAAAAACGATAAACAGGTTGCAGTAGCCGAAGAAGACGGTTTGAAAAATCTGCCCAAAAAACTGCCGCCCATACAAAAACGCGGCTTGATACTGATCGACCCCAGCTATGAAATCAAAACCGATTATGTGCAGGTGGTGACGACGCTGGCTCAAGCTTACCGGCGCTTCACCACCGGTGTTTATTGCCTGTGGTATCCGGTTATCGAGCGGGAAACAACCGAAGACTTGATGCGCAGGCTGGTAGCTACCGGCATCCCCAGACAATTGCGCATCGAGCATTGCCTTGCACCGGATGCCCCGGATTTAGGCATGACCGGCTCCGGACTGGTGTTTATCAATCCGCCCTGGCAGCTCGATGTAAAGGCCAAGGCATTGCTGCCGTGGCTCGATCAATGCCTTGGCGATGACCGGGGGCGCTGGCGCGTTGACTGGCAGGCTCCCGAATAAGGCCTAAAGTCTGATGGCGCGGCGCTTCGCTCCCCAGGTACCGGGGTTGGCTTCAAATACGCCCGCGCAGGGGCTGCCGCAGTAGCGGCAATGACCTGAAGCATCGAGATTCCAGTCCGATAACGCATACCAATTCCGGCCGATCAATACTTCCTCGCACTGATGGCAATAAGTGCTTTCCGCAGCTTTGTCATGAACATTACCGACATAGGCGTGACGGACGCCATTGCGCAGAGCTATGTCCCGGGCCATCAATAATGTTTCGGTCGGCGTATGCGCCTTGTCCCGCATTTTCCAGTCCGGGTGGAAGGCGGTAAAATGCATCGGTACATCCGGGCCTAAATTTTCCACCACCCATTGCGTCATTGCTTCCAGTTCCTGCCGCGAGTCGTTTTCACCGGGAATCAACAAGGTGGTGAGTTCAAACCAGACCGAAGTTTCATGTTTCAGATATTTGAGCGTGTCCAAAACGGGCGCCAGATGACTGCCGGTGATGCTGTGATAAAACTTTTCGCTGAAGGCTTTTAAATCGATATTGGCCGCATCCATATATTGATAAAACTCCGCCCTGGGCTCGGGGCAAACATAACCGGCGGTCACGGCGACCGATTTGATACCGAGCGCTTTACAAGCTTGTGCGGTAGCGATGGCGTATTCATGGAAAATCACCGGGTCGTTATAAGTATAGGCGACGCTGCGGCAAGCTTCGGCCAAAGCGGCCTTGGCGATAACTTCAGGCGCTGCCAGACTCATTAACGAGTCCATTTCCCGGGATTTACTGATGTCCCAGTTTTGGCAGAATTTGCAGGCCAGATTGCAACCGGCGGTGCCGAAAGAAAGCACCGAGGTTCCGGGTAGAAAATGATTAAGCGGCTTTTTTTCGATAGGATCGATGGCGAATCCGCTGGAACGGCCATAGCTGGTCATCACCACCTGCTTATTCAGGTTTTGTCTGACAAAACACAAACCGCGCTGACCTTCGTGTAATTTACAAAACCTGGGGCACAGGTCGCATTGAACGCGACCGTCGTCTAAATCATGCCAATAACGGGTTGTGACGGTATCTTGGGTAATAAAATCGGGCATTTCTCCTCCCGGAACCCTCTCTAAAAAAACGAGTCGAATGGTTTTGAATCTCATGATCAGGATAACTTACCATGAACAGAAATCCCGCTGTAGCAGGCTCGTTTTATCCTGCCGATCCGATCGAGTTACGCACAATGCTTGATCATTATCTTAATGAGGCTCAAACCGATACAAAAGTTCCCAAAGCCATCATCGCGCCTCATGCCGGTTATATCTATTCCGGTCCGATTGCGGCCAGCGCTTACGCGCGATTAAAAAACGCCCGCCGGCGCATCAACCGGGTGGTGTTGATGGGACCCTCGCACCGGGTCGCATTTAACGGACTGGCAGTAAGCCGGGCTGAAGTTTTCAACACGCCGCTGGGTGCTGTCGAAGTCGATCAAGCCGCAGTATCGGCATTGCTGGCGCTGCCTTTTGTTGACTACAACCAACCGGCGCACGCGCTGGAACATAGTCTTGAAGTTCACCTGCCCTTTTTGCAAGCGGCATTGGCCGACTTCAAGCTGGTGCCGATTGTGGCGGGCGATGCCACCCCAAAGCAAGTCAGCGAAGCGCTCGAATTGCTTTGGGGCGGCGATGAAACGCTTATTGTCATCAGCTCCGATCTCAGTCATTATCACAGTTATGCAACGGCGCAACGCCTCGACCAAGCCACCAGCGAGGCGATCGAACGCTTGCAGTTTGAGCAACTGACATCTGATGCCGCTTGCGGCAAAGTCCCGGTTACGGGTTTGTTAAAGCTGCTGCGGCAAAAGTCCTTGCCTATTAAAACCATCGATCTGCGTAACTCCGGCGATACCGCAGGCGACAAAAACCGAGTCGTGGGGTATGGCGCTTATGTCGTTGACTAAATCACAAGGTAAGTTATTGTTGGCACTGGCCAAAGCGTCTATCGAACAGGGTTTTGCAACCGGTAAACCTGTAAAACCCCAGCGCGGGCATTATCCGCCCGAGCTATGGGTAAAGCGCGCGACTTTTGTAACCCTTGAACGTCGGCTGCAATTACGCGGCTGCATCGGTATGCTCGAAGCGATTCGGCCTTTGGTTGAAGATGTCGCCGAAAATGCTTTTTCAGCGGCGTTCAGAGACCCCCGCTTCCCCGCGCTTGGCAGAGACGAACTCGATGGCCTCGAACTGCATATTTCGGTTTTAAGCCCGGCCGAAGCACTCAGCTTCGACTCGGAACAGGCCTTGATTGCTCAACTGCGTCCGGGCGTTGACGGCCTGATCATCGAAGCAGGGGCAAGACGCGGCACTTTTTTACCTTCGGTCTGGGATTCTTTGCCCGAACCCGCTCAATTTCTGGCGCACTTGAAACAAAAAGCGGGGCTTATGCCGGACTATTGGTCCGACACGCTCACAGTATCCAGGTACAGCACGCAGATGTTCAAATCGAGCGAGTTAGCTTAAAATGTCAACGGTTGAATCCTGCAAAAACAATGGAGTAGCCATAATGATTGAAGAAGTAGCGGTAGTTTCTAAAATAGAAAACAATCAAGTCTGGGTCGAGACCGCAACTTCACAAGGTTGTGGCGGCTGTCGGCAAAAAAGCGCCTGCTCCACCTCAGTGCTTGATCAATGGCTTCATAAACGCGCTGTCGCGGTCGATTGCGCTATTGACCTCAACCCGGGTGACGAAGTGTTGATCGGTATCGAGGAAGGTACTCTAATCCGGGCTTCGCTGTTGTTGTATTTATTGCCGTTATTGGCGATGATGGCGGGTGGCGCGCTGGCGCAAGGGCTACTGCCGGATGGCTTCGGCAAAGCCGATTTGATGATTGCAGGAGCGGCGCTGGCAAGTCTCGGGGTGTCTTTATGGCTGATCAATAAACTCCAGCAAGCGTTTTTCTTTCCTTATTTTTCGAGACCGGTGGTCATTAAAAAAGTAGGGCACTCAGCATTGACCGCAATCAAATCCATAACGATTAAAAATTAATAAAGATCGGGGCAAAACTCATTATTACCAGGCTTCTATAGCTTGTCTGGTATAATTCACTGCGTTCATCGTTTAACTTTTCGGTTTTTTTATGGCCTTAGCACAAGAAGATATCGACCTGATACAAAGCATTGTCCAGCAAGCGATCAATAATACTCCCGAGCTGAAAAACGCCAATGTCCGTTATGAAATCGATTTACGCGAGCGCACGATACGCGTTGAAGAAGAATTGAAACATCAGCGCGAACTGATGATCGAAGGCTTCAAGCAAATGGATAAGCACTTTGAACAAATTCAATTGGATATGGCTAAACGCTTTGAACAGGTGGACAAGCGCTTTGAACAAATTCAATTGGATATGGATAAACGCTTTGAGCAAATTCAATTGGATATGAACAAACGCTTTGAACAGGTGGACAAGCGTTTTGAGCAAATTCAATTGGATATGAACAAACGCTTTGAACAGGTAGACAAGCGTTTTGAGCAAATTCAATTGGATATGAACAAACGCTTTGAACAGGTAGACAAGCGTTTTGAACAGATTCAGGCCGATTCCAATCAGCGTTTTACGGAAATGGGACGACGCCTGGATCGTTTTATGTTCTGGTCTTTAGGCGTGACAATCTCTTCCGCTATTTTCATAGTTAACTATCTGAAATAAGCAATGCCATCGAATTGCCCTATACCCGACAAGCATTCACCAATAGATTTTGCCATGGGTCACTGCGTCTTAGGCGCTATTTTGGTAGCTGTCAGTAGATACGGAGTGTGTGCGATTACCCTGGGTGATGAATCGACTACGTTGGCACGGGATGTACAGGATAGATTTACGCAAGCGCAGTTGCAGACAGCAGATAAAACATTTGCACAACTCATAGTCAAAGTAATTGATTTTGTGGAAAACCCGGCTTTGAATTTTGACTTGCCGCTGGATAGTCGAGGCACCGCTTTTCAGCAACGGGTCTGGCAGGCGTTGCGCGCGATTCCTGTAGGTTCAACCACAAGTTACAGCGAGATAGCCCAGCGCATTGGCGCACCTAAATCGGCGCGCGCAGTGGCAGGCGCTTGTGCTGCCAATAATTTAGCGGTGGTGATTCCCTGTCATCGTGTGATACACCGTGACGGCAGCTTGTCCGGTTACCGCTGGGGCATTGAGCGCAAGGCGCAATTGCTGCGCCGTGAACAAGATAGTTTGGAACTTCAAAATAATGCGGCAAAGCTCGCCAGTCCTTAATAACCCGACAAACCGGCCAGACATGATTTGATTCAACATTACGGCCTATTACTCAAACTAAAAGTCGGCAGCCGCACACCAAATCTATGACAACAGGCGATACCTGACGCGTTGCGCTATTTTTGCGGACATGGAGCACCAGCAAAGTCAGTGGATCGAACACAATAACATCCTTGACACCTTGCGATAAATAAAAAGGTGGGCCGATTTCCAAGTCTTTGGCCTCAAAGCCTTTGCTGACTACCTCGATGACCGCTTCGGGAATCATGGTCAAGGCTGAATCCTGCTCTTCTTCGTCAGGCTCTCGGCAAAAAATCGAAATATCAGGGCGTTTTAATCCATTAGGAAATTGGATATAGACATCCACGGCATGAATACAGTTACATGTTGATTGATCATCCGGCTTGGAAATTCCTCGCACAATGCGCTCTATATGTTTCTGATGCCGATACACAGGCTGAGCCTCCCAAAGGGGGAGACCATTGACAATTTCAAGACGAATTCCAAGCTCGCTGGCTTGAAGCAAAATGGGAGACAAGCTCATAATTTGCGCTACACTTTTAAAGGTTATGTTTCATTGAACGTAGCCGTCCGCCGCTCACAGTATACCCCGCCCCCAATATTAACGCTCGGCCAAAAAAGTACGCCGGGCGATTAATATCGCCAGCATCGGTAGCGCAAAGCCAATTAACATGACGGTAATCAACAAACCACCCATCTGGTTGTAATCGGCCGCTACTGTCACCACACCGGTGGCGTCTTTGACTTCGCGCGTGATTACAAACGACTGATTGAGCACTTTGGTCAAAAGTTGCGACAGTGACAACGCCAGATTGACAAAAGCGGCCATGACCGCAAAATACGTCGCTTTCAATCGCTGCGGCGCCGAATTAGCGATCCAGGCCAGCATCGGAATCATGGCGATTTGCCCCAAGGGTGATTCCAGCGCAGTATCGATCAAAGCTATAAACCGGGCGTCCACGATGCCCCCGGTATGTGCCGCCGTCCATTCGTGCAGGCCATAAAACAGAGCGATATTGGGCACATAAAGAAGCGTCAATGCCACCGTGAGCGCGGCAATGATATAAGTGATGGGACGCTCGGCCATGAAACGACGAAACAGGAACATACCAAATAATGTCAACGCGCTGGTTATCAACGAAAGCTGCGCCAGAAACTGCTGGTCAAATTTCAACACATCGATCATCCACCAGGTTTCTCCGGCTCCTGCTGTCGGTGCGGCCCGAAAGGCAAAAATCACGAAAGCGATACCGTACAATTGATTTCGGTCGTGTTTATTGAGTTCTTGCGTCAAGCGCCAAATCAAAAACAGCACAATGCCGAGCGAACCGGCGAACACGATCTCCTCGTTATTGGCGGTATCGGCCAAACCCATGCCGACGGCGAACAGAGTAAAGCCCAAGCCACCGGCCAAAATCCACCAATTGACTTCGGTCAGTTCCGTTTCGGGCCTCGCCAATAACCGGTCAATCGCATCCTGCTCATAACCTTGGGCGGCCAGTCTGCCTATTTTCTGAAACCGAATATAAGACGCCAGCAATACACCAAAAATCGAGATGACGGGAATCACTAAAGCCCAGTGATAAACGGACAGATAAACCGCCGCCTTTTGCACGGCATTCATTTGCTCCACGCCATTAAACAAATAAACATTGGCCGCCGCCACTAACAGCGTACCACCGATAATAGCCACGCGCCCCAGAGTTTGCATGGTGGTGTGCGCCAGCATAATCTGCTCTTTTGTCAGTGGCTCGCCCTGCTCATTAAAATGCGGTACGGCTTCCACAGTCATCGCATCGGCTACGGTATCCTGCATGACATAACCAATAGGCGCCAGTAGTGTTGCCAACACAAACCAGGTTTCCGCAGGCAACCATTGAGCCATGTAATCGGGGTCAGACAGAAGGTTAGCCATGATCAGCAAACCGGCGGCGATCAATGCCGCCCCTAAGTAGACCAATCCGGCCTTGTGCCGCCAAAATAAATCCACCAGATGGCCGAGCGGCATTTTCATAGCCCAGGGCAGCATCACCCAAAAACTCAAAGTGGCCAGAAACTCGGCCGACAGCCCCAGGTATTCCTTGACGAAAAAAGTCCCGACAATGCCGGTCAGGCCGGATACACCCGCAGCCAGATAAACCATCAGCGGCGGTATATAACTGAGGCGCATCTGACGAGCCAGATCGTAAACATTGCGATCCAGCCAAAGTCGCCAGTACCGGGGTAATAAGACTCCAGGATTCGAAATTTGTGGTTCTGACATAGGTTATAGGGAATAAGTAGTCGTTAGGGGCAAAAAAAGTCACGTTTCGACCCGGAATGAAATTAAAGGTTCGAGAATTTTTATTTATGAATTCATGTTTTTAAACACAGCCTTGATTTGCCGACTGCGTTCACCATGATCGAGCATAGGCGCCGGATAATCACACGGTTGAGGTTTTTTGTACCACTGATGAATAATGGCGGCGGGAAAAGACCGTAATTCCGGGAGCCATTTTTTAATGTAAAGCGCATCGGCATCAAATTTCTTTTGCTGTAACCAGGGATTGAAAACGCGGAAATACGGCTGCGCATCGCAACCGGTGGATGCGGCCCATTGCCAGTTGCCGTTATTGATGCAGGGGTCATAATCAACAAGATGCCGGGCAAAATAACGTTCTCCCCAACGCCAACTGATATGCAAATCTTTAATCAGAAAAGATGCGGTGACCATTCTAACCCGATTGTGCATAAATCCAGTCTGATTCAATTCGCGCAATCCGGCGTCAACAATCGGAAAACCTGTGCGGCCCTCAGCCCAAGCCCAAAAGTCATCCTGTTTATTCAACCAAGGTAAGTTATCGTATTGACGGTGAAAGGCAGTCTTGAAAACATGCGGAAAATGCCACGCAATATGGGTAAAAAAATCTCGCCAATAGAGTTGTTTTAATAAAGTATGTTCACAACCTAAATTGGTCACTATGGCATAAAAAACTTCCCTCACCGAACAGCAGCCAAATTTTAAATAGGCCGATAAACCTGTTGTGGCTGCTAATGCCGGGAAATCGCGTTGTGTCGAATAATCTTTCTGCCGTTCCAATTGCGTCAAAACGGCCAATGCGGCATTACGACCACCAGACAAGATGTTGGTATGGGGTTTTTTAAAGGCATCGATTAATTGTGGATCGTGGTTGGTTTTTGCCCGTTTAATAAAATCCTCAGAAATCAAAGGTTGCGGTAGTGCTACCGGGTATTGCCTCGCGCGGTTATAAAATGGAGTGAAGACTTGATAAGGCTTGTGATCCGCTTTAAGCACCTGATTCGGTTCGGTCAACAAAACATCGCTGAAAGAGTGAAAATCAAGATTCAATTGTTGACATTGCTGCTGAATCCGGCAATCGCGCTGACGACTGAACGGCGTGTAATCACGATTGATGAACACCGCTTCGATAGCTTCATCTTGGTGTATTTGTGCAATTACGTTTTCCGGAAAGTCGTTGAATGAAAACAGCTCCCCACCCCGCTCGCTTAGCTGTGACCTCAACTCTTTCAGTGCCTCCAGCATAAATTGTAAAGCTGGCGAACTTTGATAAGGGTGCGCTTCAATTTGTCTTGGGTCAAAAATAAAAGCTACCATGACCCGTGTTGATTGCGCTAACGCAGCATTGAACGCGGTATTATCAATCAGGCGCAAATCACGGCGAAAAATGAACAGGGATTTCGAATAACGTTTCATCACTTTTTTGGGTAACAAAAACTAAAAAAACGAGCACATAAACTGATTGCGCTAATGATAAAAACTGACAGCCCAACATGTCGAACGTCATATCAAGCATTTCTTTAAAACAATAAAAAGAATCCGATGAATGCCCGCCGTCGATAATCCTTTCATGTTGGTTTTGTCCCTTAATTTAGGTATTAACGGACGCGCTTCACTTACAAAATCAAAATGAACAGGCAGACCTTGGAATTGCCTATATGTTGAGGAACTTGCAAAACTATCGCGCAGCCATCGGACAAAATTAAATTTGACCCTTTCTGAGCCTGTTTTTTTGAACAGATAGTGCTATTTCGGTCAGTCGCCGGAAATTTCGTCGTTTTTATAAATTTGAGGGCATAGCGGCCACTGTGAACCAGGAAAATCTAATTTTTAAAGCCGTTCTGTGTCTATCTATGTGACTAAAATCAGCATCTGCTTCGCGGTGAGCGCCGAAATGCCAAACATCAAATGACACATAACTTTAGCCTGTCCGCGCACACGAACAACCCGCCCAATTCATCTTTCAGTCGGGCATTAACACGCTCAACGGTGCTCCGCTCGTTATAGCGTATGTTTTCGGCATATTGATGCCTCACTCTTTGACAGCGCTTGCTTTCGGCAGCTTTTTCTTTTTTCAAGGCTTGAATGGCGCGTGGATTAACATCAATCAAGGGGATGTGTCCCATTTGGCGACTGATTTCATGAATCTGCGGCACATCGTAGGCAGCATCCATGACATCATAAAGATTGACCACACGTTCACGACTCATGCTGGCCAAAGGAATCGCGACCTGACTGTCATGGGTAGAGGCTGAGGTTAATATCGCGCTAATGGGGATGCCGCCGTCTGCCACATCCAAGTGTAATTGGCAACCTATCCAGCTTTCTTTACAGCCCGTGGTATTTTTCTCGGGTAGCCAACGTCACACGCTGTCGGTAAATCAGCCAGCATATCGGTCAGGCTCATGCCACCGGCTTGTTTCTCAATACGGGTCAACGGGTTAATGCGCTCTTCGCCTTGTTTAGGGCGACCTCTTTTGGCGGCAATTTTCTCGACATGTGTCTTTTTGAGCGGTTTTTCGCAGGCATTGATCGCAGTGGCATCGCGAGAGTTATGCCCGACGATCTCGCCCGCATAGCTTTTTTTTGATAAAGGCTTCATGAACGCGCTCAGGCAAACGAAATTGTGCGAACTCGGCAAATGCCCGCGAAAATGTCCACTCATCGGGGACATCGTTTTTACGCTCCCAGCCGCATATCCGTCTTAAGGCTGTGTCGGTTTCGAGCCGATCCAGCAGCGCGCGTACGTTGACAGGTTATAAACCCTTTTCGCCATTTATGCCCTTTGGGTACAAACGCTCTGGCGATGGCCGTACGGTCTTGAGCAGGGCGGCCCGGAAAGCTGCGGCTGGAATAGATAAATTCTTCGATGTGCAGCATTTCTAAGGTGCCGCCCCATTCTTGTTGCTTCGCTGTCAGCGGCCCCAGCTCTTCTGCCAGCCAGGGAAATAAAGAGCTTTGCATGTTCAGCCAATATTGTGATCAAGTTTTTCTTAACACGCTCATGTCATTGATAACATTAGTTTTAGAGATCTCCATTTTATCATCACGGGCGCGGTCATTTTCTTTTTTTAGCCGTTCCGGCTACTAATTCAACTCGCTTTTATGAGTTTTGCAAGTCCCTCGAATGAATGCCTTTTTCCGCTTACAGCTCCTTATCGGCATTCAAGCAAATCCTGTTCGATATTCTCGCCGACATTGGCAAAAAATACTGTATCCAATTTGCTTGAGGAAATGTTAAATGACTTTTGCACTGCTACTTAGGACGAGTTGCCAGGCGGCGAGCTGAAATTACCGCATCGGTAATTGGAAGTCAAAGGAGCTAATCCAATGGTTTTTCTGGTGCCTCGGGCCAGAATCGAACTGGCACGGTGTTACCACCGAGGGATTTTAAGTCCCTTGCGTCTACCAATTTCGCCACCGAGGCATAAGGTGAATCAGTAAAGTGAACTATTTTACATTATCACGGCTGAAACTTACCAGCGTTTTTTACATCGTTAGCCCAAATGATGTGTCCCTTATTTTTGATCCTCTCATCCTGATTTAACTCCGAATCGCCCGGTAAACCGGGCTTCTATACTCGGCCGGGTGATTTCCTTTACATCTGGCCTTGGAAACCTGGGAACTTCAAGCCAAAGAGCACCTGTTACTAGCACCTGCGATTCATGTGGATAAAACCTCGCTAAGGGTCGATCAGCGTAACCATTGGCTCTATCTCTATTCCGTCGGCGATGCCACGCTCAAGTTTTGTCATCGAAAAAGCGCGGCAAGGCCGCGATCGAGTCGATTAATCTGATTCCGCGTTACGGAGGGGTCATTATCCATGACTGTTGGTCATCCTGTTTTGCCTATTCTGACTGCCGACATGATCTGTGCCCTCAAGGGCGTAAATGCGGTTCGCACTTATTGCGCGAACTGACCTTTATCGTGGATGCTCACGATTATCGCTGGGCAAAGCATATGAAACGCTTATTGCAGCTGACCTGCATTCGCGTCTCGAAGAGTACCGACAAGAAACTCAAGGCCATCGAGTTGGCCAACCTGCAAAAGCGTTACCGGGCCATCCCGACACGCGGCGAAAAAGAATTGCCGACGATCCCGCCCAAATTCAGCGGAAAACCCGGCAAACCGGCTTGCATCCGATGCCCACAATCTGTGGGAGCGCCTCAAGAAACATGAGGCCGCCGTGCCGCTGTTCGCCAAAGACTCACATGCGGCCTTCACCAATAACCGAGCAGAACAGGATTTGAGAATGGCCAAAGTCAAACCTTAGCCTAACTTCGTCACCAAAACCCCTCTAAGTCATTGATATTCAGTTTTTTGGTGATATTTCGCAAAAAAAGATGTTTAAAATCAATGGCTCTT
>PGZD01000119.1 GCA_002843155.1 Gammaproteobacteria bacterium HGW-Gammaproteobacteria-3 | reverse complement strand
AACAGCAAAAAATCCGTAGTGCCAACCGACAGTAGTTAAAATTTTTAACTGATTGAAATGGCGGGGAACTTCGTTATTAGGTGACGAAGTTGGGTTAATACCCCTGGCGGAGGCGGTAATTTCGGAAATACTTCAAGAAGTAGAGGCGGCAATAACCGCAATAATCAGGGCCGTGATCAAAATCAGCTCAAGGAGACACTCGATCCGGTTGAATCGACGATTACCGAACTGCAAAAGCGAAATTCCGACTTGCAAAATATTCTGGCCGGTGATGCGGGGCAGAGCGATGCCATGCTGAATCGGGCGTTGGTGCATCAGGCGCCGATTTATGTCAGCGTGATCAAGCGCCAGAACCGCGTGTTGGTGCGTACCCGCGACCGGGCGGCAATGGATGATATTCGAAATCTTTATCATAAGCTCGATGTGGAAAGCTCGATGTTATTGATGGAAGTTAAAATCCTGTCGATTGATTTATCCGATGGTTTTGATTCTCTGTTCGATTTTAAAATCAAAGCCGGTGATGTTGCCATTACCCAGGGCACCAATGCCACCAATGCTTTAGGTCAAAGCCTTGAAACCGTGGCTTCGGCGTTCAACCCGGCATTGCTGGCTACTATGGTCAGCAAAAACTTTGAAGCGCGACTGCAATTATTGGAACAGGAGAACCGGGTAACAGAGCTGGCGACACCTGTGTTGATGACGACCAATCAAGAAGTGAGCCGGGTGTTTATCGGCGAGGAACGGCCCATTGTCAGCGGTTATGAAGCATCGACGGCGGCGGCCGCCAACGCTAACGGCTTGGGCAATGTTATCGTTAATTCGTTTTTAGTGCCCCAAACTGAGGTGAGAAATATCGGCACGACGCTGCTGTTAACGCCTAATATCAATGCGGATCGCACCGTCAGTATCCGGGTTTTGATTGAGCAGTCGGGTTTGGCGGCGGTAAAAGCGACCATTCCGGTATCCATAGGCGATCAACTGGTGCCGGCGGATATTGATGTCGTGCAAGCAAAAACTTTCAGCGGCACAGTGGTTGCCGGAGATGGAACCGCTATAGCGGTAGGTGGGTTGATCGAAGAAAGGGCCGCAGACGGCGAATCAAAAGTACCGATTCTGGGCGATATACCCGGCCTTGGCTTCTTTTTTAAAGATCAGGGCAATCTGCGTTCCCGCACAGAACTGGTGGTGATTATTCGCCCCTATATTACGTCAACACCGAGTGAGGCGGCACAGACCAGCCGTGAGTTTCTTTGGCAAAACAGTCAGCATCCGAATGCGCCTGACGCGAGCAATATGGATATTTACAGTAATCATGACCGGCGCCATAAAGGTTATCAGCTGGAACAGCCGTACAAGGAATATCCGGCTCAGGATTCGATGGACGCTTTTCATGGCAAAGGCGACTCCAAAAAGTAAAAAAGGGGAGAATGGGCAAGTGAATATTAGTCAATCAAGATCAGGCGAGGCTTCTCCATATCGGCTTGCTATCGACAGATCATCCGATATTGTGCTGAATGATTTTTTGTCGCCATCAAAGTTTGGCGGCAGGAAGGCTGTTTTTTTTTCTCGACAGTCCGGCTTTTCGCTGGTCGAACTGGTGGTTGTGCTGTTGATTATCACGGTACTTTCGACCGTTGCCATTCGTTCCTCGATCGACATCGCGTATTCGGCGCGCCATGAGCAAACTCGTCAACGTAGGGATAGCATCCGGCAAGCGATTGTCGGCAACCCGAACAGGTCGGTCAACGGACAACCTGATATTTCGGGCTTTGTCGCGGACATGGGGCGGCTGCCGGATAATCTGCGGGAATTGTTGCAACGCTATGATTGTGTCAATCCGGCAGGCGCCAGTCCGAAAAATTGCATAACACCAGCCGTGCCTGAATGGGCCGATAACCCGGGTGTTTCAGTTGACCCGGGGTCTTTACTCAGATACGGCTGGAACGGGCCATATTTGACAGTTTCGGACAATCCGAGCAACAGCGACACTTACACGGATGGCTGGGGGCGTGAAATTGAAAGTTATTGCACGACTTCCGAGGTAACCGATGCCAATGCTTGTCCTGATATTTCTCAATCGGATTGGCTGACGCCATCGGCAGGATTTAATAACTACGGGTGGTATTTTAACCAGCTAACCCCCGGTAACCTGACCGTTTCGAGTTATGGAAGAGATCACATTTTCAGTCCGGGCATTGATTGTGGCGATGATGGCTATAATGGCGATTGCTCCCTGTTTATAAATAACACCGATTATTCAATCAGCTTCAATACGCTGGTTGTTGTTTTCAGAAAGCCTTTAAATAAAAACGCTATAACGCTCCCGCCGGTATCATTTTGCGCTGACGGCAGCGCAAATCCCCCGACGGGCACGAAAGCGGCCTGTGCAACAACCTGGTATGGGGACTGCGATAATTCGGGCTTTTTATCCAATGCAGCTTGTACAGGTGCCGGGCATAACTGGTATCAGTGCAACTTGAACACTACTGCTGATAATGACACGGGTTATGCCTCTTGCGCTCAGCCTGCCTGTTATAAGAGTAAAGTCGAATGTGAAAAAGCCAATGGTATCTGGTTCGATGCGCCTCATGAAATCATTACCAACAGGGCAAGCGTTGCATATTCGCAAAAAAATATCTGCTTGAAAGTAATTTACCGGGACGGTTCTTCGCCGGGTTTTATTGCCAGTGATGCAACTGACACGGTAAACAACGCCAGCCCGATTCAAGTTAATGAGGATGGCGGGATTCAATCGTTAACTTTCACGTTTGATTCGGATCACGCGAATACGGATTTTCAGGATGTTCAGATTCCACTGGGAATCAATGCTGTCGGTGTCTATGAATATGATGGCTCGTCTTGCGCTACTTCGAACACTTTATATCCTAATGACCGGACAACGCCGATACCGGTGCAGTTTGTTCCGCATATGAGCTTGCCGGTAATAAATTGGTAAAAAATTGCCGACTTCGCACGACGTGGAGGAATAATGAAATCTGTTGATTATCTGCAAAAAGGTTTTACACTGCTGGAATTGGCTGTTGTGTTATTGGTTTTGGTTGTCCTGGCGGGCCTTGCGATGCCTTATATCGGCGGTACCGGCCGCATGGCGATGTGCCGCGCGACGGATGCGACGCTGCAAACGGTCAAACAGGCCATTATGGGCGGCGCTGTCGGATCCGGGTCTTATTGCATATTCTGGCTCAACCTGAACACCTATTCTGATCCAATCTGAACACCTATTCTGATTTAACTTGAACACTGATTCTGGTTTCAAGCTGAACAC
>PGZD01000052.1:1329-21188 GCA_002843155.1 Gammaproteobacteria bacterium HGW-Gammaproteobacteria-3 | reverse complement strand
CCACTACGTTACGATTCATTTTGGACTCCTCTTTGTCCCGTTTAATTTCTCAGGTGCATTATGACACCGCTAGGGGTGGGGAGGAGTCCATGTCATCATTCTACGGGCTTCAATGATGAACATGTAGCGACATGATGTCATGCAAAAGGATGTTCCAGCATGATGGTCTCATCCCGATCGGGTCCTGTCGATAAAATCACGACTTTGACACCGACCAAGGCTTCGATTCTTTTGATATAGGCTTTGGCATTTTCCGGCAACGCGTCATAGTCGGTGACGCCGACGGTCGATTCAGTCCAGCCCGGCAGTTCTTCAAAAATGGCTTCGCAGGCCTGATATTGCTCGGCACCCAAGGGCGCCACTTCGGTTATTTTGCCGTTCAGTTTGTAGGCGGTGCAAATTCCTATGCTTTCAAGGCCATCCAGCACATCGAGCTTGGTTAAACAAATGCCGCTGAGACTGTTCAATTGTGCGGATTTACGCATCGAGACGGCATCAAACCAGCCGGTTCGCCGCTTTCTGCCGGTGGTGGCACCGAACTCATGGCCTTTTATGCCCAGATGCTCGCCAATATCATTCAACAATTCGGTCGGAAACGGGCCGTTGCCGACGCGCGTGGAGTAGGCTTTGGTAATGCCCAGAACATAATCAAGATCAAGAGGGCCCATACCTGTTCCGGTAGCAGCGCCGCCTGCCGTGGTATTGGATGAAGTGACATAAGGGTAGGTGCCGTGGTCGATATCCAATAATGCACCTTGCGCGCCTTCGAACAAAATATTCTTGCCCCTTGCCTGGTAGCCTGCCAGCTCTTCACCTACATCCGCCAGCATGGGTTTGATTTGTTCGCCCAGCGCCAAGGCTTCATCGAGTGTTTGCTGAAAATCCACGGCGTCGGTTTTATAATATTCGGTCAGCATGAAATTATGGTAAGCGACCAGTTCTTTAAGTTTTTCGGTGAAACCCGCCGTATCAGTGAAATCACCGGCTCTCAAGCCTCTGCGCGCTACTTTGTCTTCGTAAGCCGGGCCAATGCCGCGTCCCGTAGTGCCGATCGCTTTATTGCCGCGCGCTTTTTCCCGCGCCTGATCGATAGCGATATGAATGGGCAAAATTAACGCGCAGGCTTCGCTGATCAACAACCGGTTTCGGATTGAAATGCCGGATTGTTCCAATAATTCAATTTCTTGTAGTAAGGCCTGGGGCGACAGCACCACGCCATTGCCAATCATGCAGTGCACGCTTGTCCTAAGTATGCCGGAAGGAATCAGATGCAATACCGTTTTTTTACCTTCGATAACCAGCGTGTGACCGGCGTTATGGCCACCCTGAAAACGCACCACGACATCGGCCTGATCGGTCAATAAATCGACCAGCTTACCTTTTCCTTCGTCACCCCATTGAGTGCCGATGACAACTACATTTTTTCCCATAATGATTCCAAATTAAGCGAGCGCTTTAACAACCCAGGTTTTATTATCTTGTTCCAATGCCGATGTGCAGCCCATGCTGTCGGCGCTATTGTCGGCCTGACCCGGCAATGCTTGCAGTACGCAGCACCCGCGCGCGCGTAAATCCCGGATGGTCTCGGCCAAGGCCAAATCGTCCGAGGCCGGGGCAAAAATAAGTTGTCTCGGCTCCAGAGGCAAACTATCTTTAACCAGCATCGATAAAACCTTTAAATCGGCACTGAAGCCGGTCGCAGGACGAGCTCTCCCAAACACCGCGCCGATATTATCGTAGCGCCCGCCGCGTGCGATCTCCCGCCCTACAGTCGGGACAAATGCCGCAAAAACGACGCCCGTGTGATAATGATAGCCGCGCAACTCGGCCAAATCAAAACTGAGGGGCAGATCCGGAAAGGCAAGCTCCAGCTTGCCTGCAATCGCTTCCAGTTCAGCTAAGGCCTGTTTAACCCGGCTATTGGCGGGAGCCAGAATGTCGGCGGCTTTTTTAAGCGTGTCGCGGCCGCCGTTCAATTCCGGCAATTTCAGTAACAGCGTTTTTAGCGTGTTATCAATAGATAGGCTATCAACCCGTTCTTTTAGTTCAGGCCGGGCTTTGCGCTGTAATATATCGAAAATCGCTGCTTCTTCGCCAGCGGATAGGCCCGCCTGTTCGGATAGTGCGCGAAAAATACCGACATGGCCCAAGTCGAGATGGACTTGCTGCAATCCGGCCATGGCCAGCATTTCCAGCATCAGACTGATGACTTCCAGGTCGCTTTCCAGCCCTTTATGCCCGTACAATTCCGCGCCAATCTGCATCGGGCTTCGGGTTTTTTCCAGACTATCGCCGAGGGTGTGCAGCGTTGTACCGACATAGCACAGCCGGGTTGGGGCCGAATGTTTAAGATTATGCGCATCGATGCGCGCGACTTGAGGCGTCATGTCAGCGCGTACGCCCAACATTTCACCGCTGAGCTGGTCGGTCAGTTTGAAAGTTTGCAATTCCAGGTCATGGCCCGAACCTGTCAACAAGGAATCGAGATAGTCGATAAAAGGCGGTATGACCAATTCATAACCCCAACAGGCAAAAACATCCAGAAGCGTGCGTCTCAGGTTTTCCAGATATCTGGCGTCTTCGGGTAAAACCTCTTCGATGCCATCGGGTAACAGCCACGAATTTTTTTGTCGCATTTTTTATATCCGCTCAAACAAAACGCCCCGACGAAGCGGAGCGTTTAAGGAGTAAAAACAATATATACAGAAAGAATTAATTACTTTTGCGATTTAAAATACTTGAAAAAATCAGAATCCGGATCGATGACCATCATTTGTTCGGGCTTGTCAAAGGTTTCCCGATAAGCATTCAAACTGCGATAAAAAGCATAAAATTCAACATCGGACGAGTAAGCCTTGGCGTAAATTTCAGTCGCTTTGGCATCGCCTTCACCGCGTAATTTTTCCGCATCCCGGAAAGCATCGGCCAGAATAACCACTCGTTGCCGGTCGGCATCGGCGCGGATACGCTCAGCCGCTTCAGCACCTTGGGACCGGAATTCGCGCGCCACCCTTTCCCGCTCGGCTTCCATTCTTCGATACACGGAGCTGCTGACTTCACTGGGCAAGTCAATACGTTTGACTTGAACGTCAAGGATATCGAGACCCAAGTCGGCAGCGGCCAGTTTGGTTTTTTTGATCAGAATTTCACGGATGTCGCTACGGTCGGTCGATACCAATTGCTTGATATCGCGTTTACCGAATTCGCTACGGAAGGCATCTTTGATAATCTGATCCAGACGCAAATTGGCCTGGTTAACGTCACCCGCCACCACCGTGTAAAATTTCCGGATGTCGCCGATACGCCATTTCACAAAGGAATCGACGATAACGTTTTTCTTTTCAGCCGTCAAAAAGCGTTCGGGACTGGTATCCATGGTTTGAATACGTTTATCAAACTTTTTGACATTGTTGATAAAAGGCCATTTAAAATAAAGACCCGGAGTGTAGTCATCCCTTACAATTTCACCGAGCCTGAATTTGATGGCTTTTTCGGTTTCGGTCACGGTAAAAATACACATCATGCCGAAAATCAATACTGCGGCAATGCCAACAAATAGTTTATTCTGAATCATTTAGCGTCCCCTTACGTCGCGGCCGCGAGCTGTAGACCGAAATACCGGATCCGGTTGATGTGTTTGTGTTGTGCCGGGTTGAGATTCATTGGCAACAT
The DNA here is from genome assembly GCA_002843155.1 of Gammaproteobacteria bacterium HGW-Gammaproteobacteria-3. GTDB lineage: Bacteria > Pseudomonadota > Gammaproteobacteria > Methylococcales > Methylomonadaceae > PGZD01. The sequence goes on along the minus strand of PGZD01000052.1, from coordinate 17,516 downwards.
CAATATCAATCGCCTGTTTAGATATTTTATCCAATGGCAGATAAAGTAAATTATTGCCGCCTTTGACATCGACCATGACGGTGTTGGTTTTACTCAAAACACTTTGAATGGTTTCAATGTATAAACGTTTCCGGGTGACTTCCGGCGCCTTCTTGTATTCTGTCCATAAATTGGTGAAACGGCTCGCCTCACCTTGCGCCCGCGCGATGACCTGCTCTTTGTAACCTTCCGCTTCCTGTGATTTTCGAGCGGCGGCACCTCGGGCTTTAGGCACGACATCATTCGAGTAGGCTTCGGCTTCATTGATCAGACGCTGTTCGTCTTCGCGCGCCTTAATGGCGTCTTCGAAGGCGGCTTGTACCGGCTCCGGCGGCTGTGCATCCTGAAGATTGACGCTGGTGACAAGAATGCCGGCTCCGTAGGCATCCATCACTTGCTGAACTTCCTGTTTGATTTGGGCCACGACTTCACTGCGGCCTTCGGTCAACACAAAGTCCATTTTGCTCGAACCGACCACGCCGCGCTCGGCGCTTTCGGTGACTTGTTTCAAAGTCTCGGCCGGATTGACCACATTAAACAAGAACTGCTTGGCGTCTTTGACCTGATATTGCACCGCCAGACGGACATCGACAATGTTTTCATCCTTGGTCAGCATTAACGCCTCTCTGGGTACCGATCCTGCTATCAGATCACCGCCGCCGCCACCCCGGTAACCGACTTCAATAGTCCGGTTTTTCATGATGTTGACAATACTGACCTGCTCGATGGGCGCGGGTAGATGCCAGTTCAAACCGGCCTGAGTCGTTTCGGTATATTTGCCAAAACGAGTAACCACGCCGTTATTACCTTCATCGACGATATAGAAACCGCTTAAGCCCCATAAAATGACAGCGCCGCCGACAAGAAAACCAAAAGTTTTCATGGTATTGCCGGGACTTTTGTTGCCGCCACCGCCTCCGCCGCCAAAAAGGCCACCCAATTTATCTTGCAATGAACGAATCGCTTCATCTAAATCAGGAGGATTTTTTTCGTCGTTGCGACCACTCCAAGGGTCTTTTTTTCCGCCGCCAGGTTCATTCCAGGACATATTTATGCTCCATAGGGATTCTCAAATTGATGCACTAACCGATTCTTAAAACTTCGGCAGTAACGCTTATTTCTTCATTAACTTACAAGGCATCGTTAAGACCAACGCCAGACCATTGTTTTGCAAGTCAATAAAATCATTCTATCGTGCGCTTTAAAAAAAACAACCAGGGACTCGTCATTATTCATCGTCTTATTCTATCGTATTTAATGGATGCCTAACGAATTAACACAGGAAAAAATTTTTTCGACCCCTTCGCTGTTATTGCAAAGGTAAATTCAAATTTTACAATTCCAGGCGTATTGCACTTATGACAACAGGGTTATATTTCCTTGATTTCGATGGATTTGAGCAAGCCCAAATGCTTTTTATCAAGCTCGACCAATAAATCCCAGCCGCCCTGATCGTCGGCCTTTTCTTCCAGAATTTTGCCCGATTTGAATAATTTGGCGCGAATCCCGCCTTGTTCGGGCAATAAGTGACAATAACGCTTCACCCGGGTCGAGGCGAACAGTTCGGACAAGGCTTGATAAAGAAGCTCGATACCGGCTCCGGTTTCAGCCGATAACCAAACTCTGACCGCATGACCCGCTTCATCCCGATCGATATGAGGTGTGATTTCGGGTAACAAATCAATTTTATTGAATATCTGCAACTGCCTTATCTCGTGCGCGTCTATCGCTTCCAGCACCTGATTGACCTGAAAAATAGTATCGTCTCGATCATCGCTATTGGCATCGATCACATGCAACAACAAATCCGCTTCGCTGGCTTCCTGCAACGTGGATCTGAACGCGGCCACCAACTCATGCGGTAAATGCCGGATGAAGCCAACGGTATCGGCCAACACAATTTCAGCATCGTTGGGTAATACACATTGCCGCAATGTTGGATCCAATGTCGCAAACAATTGATTAGCCGCATAAATATGGGCGCCGGTCAAAACATTGAACAACGTCGATTTACCGGCATTGGTATAGCCGACCAGCGACACCGACGGCACTTCCGCTTTTTTTCTTTTGCTTCTGCCCTGGTGACGCTGTTGTTCGACTTTTTTGAGACGGCCTTGAATTTGCTTGATACGCACACCCAACAACCGCCGATCCGTTTCCAACTGTGTTTCCCCCGGACCGCGCAAACCGATACCGCCTTTTTGCCGCTCCAGATGCGTCCAGCCGCGTACTAAACGTGTCGATAAATGCCGCAATTGCGCGAGTTCGACCTGTAACTTACCTTCAAAAGTGTGTGCGCGTTGCGCAAAAATATCCAGAATCAAGCCGTTTCGGTCCACCACCCGGACTTCCAGCGCCTTTTCAAGATTCCGTTCCTGACTGGGTGACAAGGGATGATTGAACAACACAATATCGGCGGCATAATCTTCGATAATCTGCTTGAGCTCCGCCAGCTTGCCGGTGCCGATGAAGTATTTCGGATCCGGGCGGGAGCGGCTGCCGGTCACTACATAAACAGGCTCGGCGCCGGCTGATTTGGACAGTTCTTTCAATTCAGACAAATCTTCAGGATGAGCGTTTAGCGACAAATGAACCAATACGGCCCGCGCGCCGGAATCGGGGCGATCAAACAAAGAAATGCTCCTTGGTGAAATAATAATAAATAGTTTTAATCCTCAACGGTTTCGTCGTCTTCGCGCGTCAATTTAACGGGCTTGCTGGGCACGATGGTTGAAATGGCATGTTTATAGACCATTTGGCTTATGGTATTTTTCAGCATCACGACATATTGATCGAATGAATCAACCCGCCCCTGGAGCTTGATTCCATTGACTAAAAAAATAGACACAGGCGTATGTTCTTTTCTGAGTGCATTAAGAAAATTATCCTGCAAATTTTGCCCTTTCGACATCCGCTTTCTCCTTATTATTCTTTAATTTATAAGTCTTAACACTAAACCTGGCAATATACTAAACCATTACCAAAAGACAAGTCTAACCTTACCTTACGATGAGTTCCATTTTAACGCGTTTTTTGATTTTTGTTGATTTATGAACGAATTCAAGGACGGACAGAGAGAGTCATTCATCGTACCTGCGGCAAAATGCCGCAACGGATTGAATAAACTCCGCAGGCTGCTCTACATGCAGCCAATGTCCGGCATCGGCAATCGTTATTACCGATGCCTTCGGAAATAAAGGCCGGATAGCCCTCTCGTCGAGATAATCGGAATTTGCTCCGGCAATAAACAGCGCGTTATCACTAAAGGGCAACAATGTTTCCGTATCGGGAAAGCCGGTAATGGCATGAGCCGCGCGTCCGATAATATCCAGATCGATCCGCCACCGGTACCGGCCGTCGGTCAAAATCATGTTTTGCAATAAAAATTGCCTGAAGCTTTGTTCGGGCAGCGTTTGAGCCAATAAATCATCCGCGTGTTGGCGGCTGCTGATCTGCGTCAACGGCAAATTTTTCAACGCGCCAATAATAGTATCGAAACCTTGTGTATAAGTGATGGGCGCAATATCCGCCACTACCAGACGCGCCACCCGTTCAGGATAATGCAGCGCAAACCACATGCTGACTTTACCGCCCATGCTATGTCCAAGCAAAGCCGTCGAAGCGATTTTTCGGGCATCCAGAAAAGCCAGCAGATCACAGGCCATGGCCGGATAATCCAATACCGGATCATGCGGCGAGGCGCCGTGATTGCGCAAATCCGGCGCATAAACATGAAATTCGGAAGCCAGTTGTCCGGCAATCCGGCGCCAGTTGCGCGCTGATGCCAAAAAACCATGCAAGATCACCAATGGCGGCTTATCGGCCTGACCAAATTCTTCAAAAACCAGCGTTTGAGGGGACATCAGGCAAAACTGAACACAGCGCCGAGTAAGCCGCCGAACACACCGCCCCAAACCACCAACCAGCCTAAATGCTGACGAATAATGGTCTGCACCATTTCTTTAACCAGTTGCGGCGTCAGTTCATTCAATCGTTTGTCGATAACGGTTTCTATTTTTCCGATAATATCGGCGCCGATTTTATGGGCGTCAAGACCCTGCTGCAAAGCTTCCTTGAAGCGTTCCGACTCGACCATTTCAGCCAGAGTCAGTTGCATTTTCCTGACGAACGGATCTTTTAAGGGCGCCAAGGCCTCTTGCCCGCCCATCATCGTCAACATGGCACCGAAGGAAGAATTCATAATCGAAGACACCAAAGCATCATAAACCTTTTCATAATCGACAGCGTTTAAAATAGGCTGCAAATTTAAAACCTTGCTGCCTTCGCGCTCTTCAGTCTCGATAAATTGCTCGATATTTTCAGGCGTAAAAAACTGCTGCATCATCAGGTGCTTGATGGAATCCTTGAATTCTTCGAAGCGGCTGGGAATGACACCGGAACCGTACAAAAGCGGTACTTTTTCAAACAGCATATAAACTGCCAGCCAATTGGTCACCGCGCCCGACAAGGCAAAAAAACCAATCGATTTCATCAGCGCCTGCTGAACCGGACAAATATAACCCGTCACGATAATCAAAGCCGCGACCAGGTTGGTGACAACACTTTTATTGAAAATTTTTTTCATTGTTTGCTAAAAAATAAAACAGAGAAACTAATGCCACGACAAGCGACCGGCCAAAGCTTCCGCTCTTATTCACACCCATAAATTCAGCAGGCAAAGCATAATACCCTCAAAAACTTTTCTGTTCGGTATAACCTTCGGGGTCGTGGCGAAACTCTGCGCCCAGCTCGTCAAACCTGAACAATCTCATCGCCCTCTCGCCATTATAATCGAGCACCTGTAACTGTTTCGTTTGTGACACATCGTGAGCAGCGCAGTCAAAGTGATGACCGTAGCGTTCTTGGGCCAGGACGGAAGGAATTTCATAAGCAATGAATTTATAAATGCCCTTTGTCGCCAGCTTTTCAAGAAACCGTTGATTCTCAATGTCTTCACTCGGCGATAACACCACTATAGTGCCGCTGCCTGAGAACAATAAAAACGTTTTCAACGTCAATCTCCCAAAAAATGAGGGGAAATCGCTCCATTTGTCCGGCAAACGGGCGATAAAACGGCGCTTAGGAATGGGCATGAAATAACTTGGGCAACTGATGCCAAGATTTTTGCCCAACACCTAAATTGACTATGATTCAAAATCATAGTCAATTTAGGTGTTGGGTTCAAGGCGTGCAAACTTAGCGATAGTGAACTCTGTAACTGTTTGCGCAAAGCGCCGCTCTTGGCTCACGCCCCTTACCTACATCCCTGTAGGCAACGCAGAAGACGGACAAAAAGACAAGTCAGTTGCTCAAGTTATAAAATGCACGTCCCTTATCCCGAAGTTAAAATAGTATGACAAGCCTGAGCGTGTTCGGCAGCGGTGCGTCCCAGGTCGGTCAGATAACCGCCGTCCACTTGCGTCACCAGTCCTTTGTCATGCAAACGCTTGACGGCCTCTACCACGGAGGCTTCAGCGTCATGATGTATTTTGACGCCTTCGAGCGTCGTAGTCAGATTATAGTGCAGCAAAATATTGAGCTCATCTATCAAATCTTGTTTCAGCATGTAAATTCCCATTATCAATTTAAGACCGGCAAAACCGGCTCGTCAGCCCATAATCTTCAATCCAGCCGGTTTGCCTTATGTGCCAGGTTCTTGAGTTTGTACCTGACCGGGCATCATACCCATTTTTATCGGGTTATGCCTTGAATAATTCAGCCAACGACGGCACCCCTTAAGCTTTGTCTTCAAATCTTCATCATTTTGTCATCGCATCGTTACATATAAATCTTAATCTTGTGCTTCTCTACAACACTTTACGGAGTTAACGATGCACAAAAGAATGCTGCTTTCCCTGCCCTTTTTATTGGCGGGTAATTTAACACCGGCAATCAGCCATGCCGATTCCGATGCCGTTCGCGGCACACTGAATTTCAAACCCATAGCCGCTTCCGCCTATAACGAACTGACCGATGACGCTGCAATTTTGAATGAAGCCACCTGGATTATTCCTGAAGGCTTTAAGCAAACCATCATTTCTGATGAGTTCAATCTGGACATCTACAGTTCAAATGACTGGCCTGATATGAATACCATGAACGAAACCGGCAAAAAAGCCGGTCGTTTTTTATATCGCACCCATGAAGTCCGTCCCGGTAACGATCAACGTAACGATGGCGGCCTGGGCGGCTCACTCAGTGTAGTGGACTTAAAAACAGGCGATGCTAAAGAATTATATCATCGCGACGATCTGGAAGCATTGGACGGACTGGTCTGGACACCTTGGCAAACCCTGCTGTTTGCGGAAGAAACCACCGCAACCGTTTATCCCGACCCGGAAATTCCTTCAGCGCCACGCGGATTGCTTTATGAATTGACACCGAACAAAAAAGATCCGTCACAAGCGGAAAAAGTTGACGTTCGGCCACTACTGGGTTCATTGTCGCATGAAGGCATAGAATTCGATGACGAAGGCAACATTTATGTTATCGATGAAGACCGCTCCGGTTCTGTTTATAAATTTGTACCGGACACTTACGGCGATTTGAGCCAAGGCAAACTGTTTGCCTTGAAAGTCGCCAATGGCGCCCAGACCGGTGCTGCCGAATGGCTTGAACTGACCCTTGACCCGGTTACTTTCGATGCTCATCAAGCGGCTGATGATGTCGGCGCAACCGCTTTCTGCCGCCCTGAAGATCTGGAACGTATCGGTAACGTGTTATATGCGGCACTGACTTGCGAACCCCGGGTAAACGGCGTTGACGGCCCCGGCGCCGTGCTTTCCGTCGCACTGGGCGGTGCCCCGGTCGTTAATTATTTTGTCGAAGTGGGTAAAAATATCGGCGCTGAAGACCCTGCCAATGGTGTTACCGGCTTTTTCAGACCCGATAATCTGGCCAAGGGCCCCGACGGCAAACTGTGGATCGTTGAAGACAATGTCCCTAGCGACATCTGGGTAGCCGACGCCGATCAAAATGGCGACGGCGCTGCCGATAACGTCAACTTGTTCGCTTCGATGAAAGATAACGGCGCGGAAGGCACCGGCATTTACTTCGGTAAAAACTCCAATACCTTGTTCGTAAACGTACAGCATTCAGCCACCGGCAACGATAAAACCATGATCATCACGTCTTTGAAAACGCATCAGGAAGATCACGACAACGCTGATCACAAAAATGACAAGGACGACAGCAATCACAAGAACGACAATAAGGACAAAAATCACTCCCGCGATCATAAATAACACATTGACTGATCCACGGCGCTGGTAAGCGCCGTGGCTTTTTTCAAATGTAATCATCCATACCGGAATCCGGATTTCAACGCATTCATCGAGGCCTTGCGGGGCGATCAAAAATAGTATCCGCACCTTATCTCCAAAGCACATACGCACTGTTTAAAAACATCCGCTTCTTTTGCAGTATAATGGCCGACTTGTATATTTTGCAAAGCCCGGTGTCCCGCGCACCCGTTGCCTGTATCCTTTGTTGGCCATGCCTATCGCACCAACAGCATCCTATCGACAACACCTTTTTAAACCGCCTGTGCTTAATTTCATCTGGATTTTTTTCTTTTCAGCGGCATTTATCACTGCTCTGATCAAATTAGTGGTGCTCGGCGACCATGAAGTTTTCACACTCATCATCAGCGCGATGTTCAGTCTGTCCAAAACCGCTTTTGAAATCTCACTGGGGCTGACCGGCGTTTTGGCATTATGGCTGGGCATCATGCGTATTGGTGAGCGCAGCGGCTTTATTTTGCTGTTGACCCGTGGCCTTACGCCCTTATTCAGCCGCTTGATGCCGGAAGTACCAGCAAACCACCCGGCCCTTGGCGCCATCGTCATGAATATTTCGGCCAATGCGCTGGGCCTGGACAATGCCGCGACGCCGCTGGGCATTAAAGCCATGCGGGAATTACAGACACTCAACCCGACGCCCGATACGGCCAGCAACGCCCAGATTCTGTTTTTGGTGATCAATACATCGGCGGTAACCTTATTTCCGGTCACCATCTTCACTTACCGCGCGCAATTGGGCGCGGCCAACCCGACCGATGTCTTCATTCCGATATTGATCGCCACTTATTTTTCGACCCTGGCCGGCGTTATCGCGGTCGCGGCCGTTCAGAAAATCAATCTGCTCGATAAAATCATTCTGAGTTATCTCGGCGGCTTCAGTTTGCTGATCGCCGCGATCGTGGCCTATTTTCATAGCCTGTCCCAGCAACAAATGCTCGAACAATCCGCGCTGGTCAGCAACGTCATCCTGTTTTCCCTGGTCATCGTGTTCATTGCCGGGGCGCTGTACCGGCGTATCGACGCCTATGACGCTTTTGTCGAGGGCGCCCGGGAAGGTTTTCAGACGGCCGTGACCATTATTCCTTATCTGGTTGCGATGCTGGTGGCCATCGGTGTATTTCGCGCCAGCGGTGCGCTGGATTTGATTGCGGGCGGTGTGCGTTATGGGGTTCGCGCCATGGCGCTGGACGAACGTTTCATCGACGCCCTGCCGACGGCGTTGATGAAACCTTTCAGCGGCAGCGGCGCCCGGGCGATGATGGTCGATACCTTGCAAACTTTGGGCGCGGATTCATTCGCAGGCCGCCTTGCCTCGATTGTGCAGGGCAGCACCGAAACCACCTTTTATGTGCTGGCCGTGTATTTTGGCGCGGTCGGCATCAAAAATATCCGTCACGCCGCCGCGTGTGGCATAATGGCGGATTTTGCCGGCATTATCGCCGCTATCTTTGTCGCATACTGGTTTTTTGGCTAATGTGGGTACATCTTAAAACACTCGGCTGCCGTTTGAACGAGGCCGAACTGGAAACCTGGGCCATGGCCTTTCAGCAGGCAGGCCACGGCATCACGCGCACGCCTGAAAACGCCGATCTGATTATTGTCAATTCCTGTGCGGTCACGCAAGACGCGGCGCGCAAATCACGCCGGTTGATCCGGCGCATTCACCGCACTAACCCTGCGGCCAAACTGGTGGTCAGCGGTTGTTACGCCACGCTCGACAAAGAAGAAGCCGAAAACCTGATGGGCGTCGATCTGGTCATCGGCAATCAGGATAAAAACCGATTGGTGGCTAAAACGCTGGCCGAGCTGAATATCGATACCATGCCTTCTATGTCCACCGAACCCGGCGCGGTTTCTTTATTCAGCCGAGGCAGACAGCGCGCTTTCATCAAAGTGCAGGACGGCTGCCGTTACCGCTGCACTTTTTGCATTGTCACCGTCGCGCGCGGCGCCGAGCGCAGCCGCCCGTTGCAAGAGCTGGTTGATGAAATCAACAAGCTGCACGGCCAAGGCATTCATGAAGCGATTATCACCGGTGTCCACTTGGGCGGTTACGGCTCGGATATCGACAGCAATTTAACCGAGCTGATTGAAACGCTGCTTGCGCAAACGGCCATTCCACGGCTGCGGTTAGGCTCGCTCGAACCCTGGGATCTGCCGCAAGATTTTTTCGGGCTGTTCAACAATCCACGTCTTTTGCCGCACCTGCATTTACCGCTGCAAAGCGGCTCGGATTCGGTGCTGCGACGTATGGCCAGGCGCTGCAAAACCGATGAATTTGCCGCCCTGGTCAAACAGCTCAGAGCCAAAATCCCCCATTTCAACATCACCACCGATATTATCGTCGGCTTCCCCGGTGAAACAGAGCAGGAATGGCAGGACAGTTTCGATTTCATTCAAAAAACCGGTTTCGGACATATCCATATTTTCAGCTATTCCCCTCGCCAGGGCACCCATGCCGCGACTTTGCCGGGACAAGTCGCGGAACACATCAAGAAACAGCGGAGTCAACAGCTACATCAACTCACAGAATCGATGCGTCGGGCATTTTTCGAGGACAATCTTGACTGTGAGTTTGACGTTTTATGGGAAAGCCAAACCGAAAAGACGGCAAACGGCAAGCAGCTGATTTTCGGTTACACACCCAACTATCTGCGGGTCGCCTGCGAAACCTCTGATCCCGGCACACTGGAAAACCGGATTACCCCGGCCAAATTAATTGCAAATGCCGGGCATTATATTTTGGCCGGGCTCCGATAAGCCCGGCCGCCATCCGGCAAACCGGGCTCTTGCGTCGGCCCGGCAGGATTCATGCCAAACCCTAAGCCCTTATTTTGAGCGCGCCGCCACCGGGTGACTGGAAAAACCTTTGTGTTCATCCAGACCGATTTCACATTGACCGCCCAGCCGCGCGTAATCTTCGGCAAAATGATCGATAAATGCCATCACCGTATGATCGATCAGATGAGTATCGGTCAGATCAAAAAACAGCCTTTTCTGCTTGGGCAGGCCTGTCACAACGCTTTCCAGACTGATGAGGTTGGAAAACACCGCCGCCGCGCCGCTGACTTTGACATGGTAAGTGTCGCCACGATGCCAATACCGACGCCGATCAGTAAATCGGTGACCAACACGCCGATGATGGCCGTAATGATCCCCGCCATCGGCGGGAAGCGCGAAGCCATGGCGATACCCAAACAAAAGGGTAAAGCGATTAAAAAAATCAGAAGGCCTGAAAGCAAGTCGCTTCGCCAGTTTTCCAAAAGCCCGGACAAGCCGGTTTCAGGCGGCGCGGCATGAATGTCGTGAGCCATAAGCTGATTCCTAAATTAAGTTGATAATAGGAATCTAAAGCGAGAGCTGTGCCAACTCTCAGCAGACAGGGTTTATCTGATAAACCGGCCCGATGGCTTTGGCTGGATTCATGCAGATGGTTGAGCTCAACCATTCTCGCGGTTTATTTCAACCGCTCAAGTTTTCGCTTGGGGCAGAATTTACGACGCCACGGGGCTCAATTCGGACAGCAGTTGGTCGATAAAATCCAGCTTCTCGGCCACTGTGGTAAAAACCTTGATAAACCTCAACTTGTCCGCGCCATCGAACTTGTAGCATTGCGGCCGGGTCTGAATCAGCCGAATCAATTGATCGGTATTGATTTTCGGCTCAGCCGAGAAAATCACGCGCCCGCCCTGAGCATGGGCCTCGATTTTTTTGATGCCGAGCTGTTCGGCCCTTTGCTTGAGTCCGGCCACGCTGAACAGCGTTTTGACCGGCTCGGGCAACAAACCGAAGCGGTCGATCATCTCAACCTGGAGCGCACGCAAATCGGCCTCCCCCTCGGCGCTGGCGATACGCTTGTAAAGCACCAGACGCGCATGAATATCGGGCAGATAATCTTCGGGAATCAGAGCGGGCGCCTGCAAGTCAACTTCCGGCCCCAAATCCATCGGCGCATCCAGCTCGGGTTGCCGTCCCGATTTCATGGCATTGACGGCGCGCTCCAGCAGCTCGGTGTACAGGGTGAAACCGATTTCCTGAATCTGGCCGCTTTGGTCATCGCCCAGTAATTCACCGGCGCCGCGTATTTCCATATCATGCGATGACAGCATGAAGCCCGCTCCCAAATCGCCGGAGGCTTCCACCGCCTCCAGCCGCTTGGCTGCGTCCTTGCTGATCATGGCTTTGGGGGGCACGACAAGATAGGCATAAGCGCGGTGATGCGAGCGCCCTACCCGTCCGCGCAATTGATGCAATTGCGCCAGGCCCAGTTTATCGGCGCGGTTGATGATGATGGTGTTGGCGCTCGGAATGTCGATACCGCTTTCAATGATGGTGGTGCTGAGCAGCAAATTGAAACGCTGATGATAAAAATCCAGCATGATGCGTTCCAAATCACGCTCCGGCATTTGTCCGTGAGCAATTTCGATACGCGCCTCCGGCACCAGTTGTTCAAGCTCGCGCGCCATTTTATCCATGGATTTGACATCGTTATGCAAAAAGAACACCTGGCCGCCGCGCTTGATTTCGCGTTGGCACGCTTCTGTGATCTGCGCATCGACCCATTCGCTGATAAACGTTTTAATCGCATGACGGTTCGGCGGCGGGCTGGCAATGATAGAAATATCGCGCAAGCCGGACATGGCCATATTCAAAGTCCTGGGAATCGGCGTTGCGGTCAGCGTCAGCATATCCAGTTCGTTCCGCAGTTTTTTGAAATGTTCTTTCTGACGCACGCCGAAGCGATGTTCCTCGTCGATAATGACCAGTCCCAGCGCTTGGTAGTTAATCTCTTTGGAAAATAATTTGTGCGTGCCGATAATGATATCGACCTTGCCGCGCTCAAGGTCACTCAGTATGACTTGCTGCTGTTTGGGCGTAATAAAGCGCGACAGCACTTCGACACGCACCGGCCAATCGGCAAAACGATCGCGGAAATTCTGAAAATGCTGCTGCGCCAGCAAGGTGGTCGGCACCAGCACAGCCACCTGTTTGCCGCTTTGCACCGCGATAAAGGCCGCCCGCATCGCCACTTCGGTTTTGCCGAAACCGACGTCGCCGCAAATGACCCGATCCATCGGCTGCGGGCGCGCCATATCTTCCAGCAAGGTATCGATGGCGGTCTGCTGGTCCGGCGTCTCTTCAAACGGAAAAGCGGCGGCAAAGGCCTGATATTCGCTGTTATCGATGGTGAACGCATGGCCTTTTTTAAGCGCGCGCTTGGCGTGTATTTCCAGCAGTTCGGTGGCCACATCCCGGATACGCTCCATGGCCTTTTTCTTGGCCTTGCCCCATTGCTCGCCGCCCAGTTTATGCAATGGCGCATTTTCAGGACTGATGCCGGTATAACGGCCGATCACATTCAATGACGACACCGGCACATACAGTTTGTCGTCATTGGCGTATTCCAGCATCAAAAATTCTGCGGCAATACCGCCGAATTCCAATGTCTGCAAACCCAGGTAACGCCCCACGCCATGCTCCTGATGCACCACCGGTGAGCCGATAGTCAATTCATTGAGGTTATTGACGATATTTTCCAGCGCCTTGGCGGCCGATTTTTTGCGTCGCCGCCGCTGTTGGGCCTTGACACCGGTCAACTGGCTTTCAGTGATGATGGCAATCGCCGACTCAGCCAGCAGCACGCCTTGATCCATTGGCGCCACCAGCATACACGGCGACTGTTCGGCCTCGATGAAGGCGGCCCAGGTATCGACCGGTTTGACTTTGAGCGCAAATTTGGCCAGTTGTTCGAGCAAGCCTTCCCGGTGTCCTGCCGATTCAGAAACAAACAGCACTTTCCCGGGAAAATCGTCGATAAATTGCACCAGCGCCCGCGCCGGTTGTTTCAATTTGGCGTCTATGGTCAAATCCGGCAAGGCCCGGCAGTTAAAATCGATGACTTCGTCACTGCCGGGAATAGTTGAGCTTAACGTAATACGCGCGAATTTTTCGACCTGCCGAGCCAATTCATCGGCCGATAAAAACAATAATTCCGGCGCCAGCAAAGGTCTGTGAGCATCATATTTGCGCTGTTGAAAACGTTCTTCGGCTTCGCTGTAAAACGCTGTTGAAGTACGGGCAAAAGATTCGGTGGCCACCACTACCGTGGATTCGGGTAAATAATCGAATAAAGTTTCGGTGGTTTCAACGAATAACGGCAGATAATATTCAATTCCGCCCGGGGTAATGCCTTTGCTGACATCCAGATACAACGTGTTTTTGGGTGAAACTTCGGGAAAATGCGTTCTGAAAGCCTGGCGAAAATGTTTGATGGCGTCGTCGGTAAAAGGAAATTCGCGCGCCGGAAACAACTGGATGGTATCGATTTTAGCGACCGAAAGCTGGGTTTCAGGATCGAATGTGCGAATAGACTCAATATCCTCATCGAACAATTCAATCCGAAAAGGTGTTTTGCTGCCCATCGGAAACAAATCGACAACCGCGCCCCTGACGGCAAATTCACCGTGTTGATATACTTGCGATACGCATTGATAACCGACGCTTTCCAATTTTATCCGGTTCAATTCCAGATTGAATTGCTCGCCCTTGCTAATGGCAAAACTGTTGGCCAACACATGCTCCCGGGGCGCCAGCCGGTGCATGAGCGTGGCCACCGACACGACCACAGCGCCGCGCTTGACCTGCGGCAACAGCGCCAAGGTTTTGAGCCGCTGCGAAATAATATCCGGTAACGGCGAAAATACGTCGTAGGGTAACGTCTCCCAATCCGGAAAATGCAGGATGGGATGCTCATTCTGCAAAAAGCAGGCAAGCTCATGTTCCAGCCGTAAAGCCGTCTGATTGTCGGGCGTTACAATGACAAACAGCCGGTTTTCTTTTTCAATGGCCGAAGCCAAAGCCAAAGAATCGCCGCAACCGGTCAATCCGGCCCAGATTAAAGCCTGGTTTTTTTTATGGGGGATTACGGGGGAAAACAGTGAGTTTTTATTTTCAGCTATTGCCATGAGCACTTAAAAACAGGTGTTTAAAAAAGAGTCATTATAAACCCAAAACAGATGCCTGCTTTTTAACGGGTCAAAAACATCGCATCGCCATAACTGAAAAACCGGTATTCCTGCTCGATCGCATGACGATAGGCGTCCATAAGCGCATCGTAACCGGCAAAAGCCGCCACCAACATCAACAGTGTCGATTCGGGCAAATGAAAATTGGTCAGCAGTGCATCCACCGATTTAAAAAGGTAGCCGGGTGTAATGAATAAATCGGTATCGCCAAAACCCTGGCTGATTGCGCCACTTTTAGAGGCCGACTCCAGCGCCCGAACCGCCGTGGTGCCAACGGCAATCACCCGTCCGCCCCGCGCCCGGGCTTGTTGCACGGCCAGAGCCGTTGCGGCGGAAACGGCATAATATTCTTTGTGCATATCATGCGAAGCCAAATCTTCAACCCGCACCGGCTGAAAAGTGCCGCTGCCCACATGCAAGGTGACAAATGTTTTTTGCACGCCTTTGGCTTCGAGCTTATCCAGCATGGCCTGATTGAAATGCAGACCGGCCGTAGGCGCCGCCACCGCACCTGCGTGCTGGGCAAACACGGTTTGATAGCGGGTCAGATCAGTCGCATCGTCGGCCCGGGTAATATAAGGCGGCAGAGGAATGTGGCCGATGCGCTCCAAAATAGCCGGAACACTGTCTTCGCCATCGAATTGCACACTGAATAAATCCCCTTCCCGCCCCAATACCTGACAATTCAGGTTCGCGTCCAGATCGATCACGGTCCCGGCTTTGGGCGCTTTGCTGGCCCTGATATGGGCAATCGCACGGTGCGTACCGGTTATTCGCTCGATCAGAATTTCAACCTGACCGCCGGTCGTTTTGCGGCCATATAACCGGGCGGGAATGACCTTGGTATCGTTAAACACCAATAAATCATCGGCATCGATCAAATCGATGAAATGGGCAAAGCGGCGATCGGACAAGTATCCGTTTGCCGCATCAAGATGTAACAAGCGGCTCGCGTCGCGTTCCGGTAGAGGCTTTTGGGCTATTAAATGCTCAGGCAATGAATAGTAAAAATCACTTTTCTTCATGGCGCGCGATGTTACCAGTTTGCCGCCAACAAGGCATCTTAAAAATTAGCTTTGCATAAAGATACTGTTTAAGTATAATTACCCCTCTTTGCCGGGGTGGTGAAACTGGTAGACGCGCCGGATTCAAAATCCGGTTCCTTCGGGAGTGTCGGTTCGATTCCGACCCTCGGCACCATCTACTCTTCCAGAGTAGTCCAAAGAAATTTAAAAACCCGCTAGCCGCAAGGCTTAGCGGGTTTTTTTTATTGTCCAAAGAAGTTCAACTAAATGCAGTAACATACGCCTAAAACAGCGACACGTTTAGTGATACGCGGTAAATTTAAACTTAACCGTATCACTGCATATCACTTTCGGTGTCACTCACTGGTTAAACTGGGAACGATTTCCCTGGATGGCACCAAGCTCAAGGCTAATGCCTCGAAACATTTATGCCCTTTAGGGTGCAAAGCCCTGTCGCACGGTCATATCGAAAAGCTGGAAGCCCAACTGCGCGAGGAAGTCCAAGCCTTATTGGCCAAAGCCGCCGAAACCGGTCAACAAGAAGTGGACGACGAGCACGACTTACCGG
Source organism: Gammaproteobacteria bacterium HGW-Gammaproteobacteria-3 (assembly GCA_002843155.1). Lineage (GTDB taxonomy): Bacteria > Pseudomonadota > Gammaproteobacteria > Methylococcales > Methylomonadaceae > PGZD01. The sequence goes on along the minus strand of PGZD01000052.1, from coordinate 1,558 downwards.
CTGAGATCGCCCGCCGCGAACAGCGCCTGCAAGCCCTGGCCGATGCCAAAGCCAAGATCGCCGAATGTGCCGAACAGCGCGACCAACAAGCCCAGAAAGACTATGCCGACAAAATCGCTTAGCCAGCGACGCCCAGCGCGAAGCGGGACATTCGCATCATCTGCCTTTGGATGAACGCCTCGCGGCCGATGCGCCCGCGCCGCAAACCGACGATCCGGTGCTCAAGATG
>PGZD01000052.1:0-1197 GCA_002843155.1 Gammaproteobacteria bacterium HGW-Gammaproteobacteria-3 | reverse complement strand
CAATCCGATAATTTGTTTTGCAAGCCGCACCCCCGGCTTCTTTTGCCGGGCGGCCTCACAAAATCAGGCGGCCAGGTTTATTGTCCGACAGGCTCCTAGCTTTCCCTGCTCGCAAAAAGCAGCAGTCCACCTCCGGCGACTACTGCCATTACACCCGCCCAAACAGGCACATTAACCGTTTTGGTGTCTTTAACCGAAAACTCCAATGGGCCTAACTTGGCTTCTTGAGTTTCCTTTGTATAGCTGAATTGACCGTACACCAAGCCTAATAGGCCGCCTACGATCAGCAAAATTGCCATGATTTTGATTGCGCTCATCTCATATCTCCTATTCATCAGATTAATGGCAAGCCTGTAAACCGCCAGATCGAACTTTCGATATGGATTTACAGGCTACCTGACGTGGCGGACCGCTTTCGGGCCAACGCGCTCATAGAGCATTCCAGCTCGGCTAAAGTGCTCTTCGGCCTTGAATGACACGAAGCACGATCACAACGACCGCTATAACCAACAGAATGTGAATAAATCCGCCCAGTGTGTACGACGAGACCAAACCAAACACCCAACCAATAATCAGCAGGATTGCAATTGTTTCAAGCATGGAAGTTTCTCCAAATAGGGTCGTCAAATGACGAAAATACGAACCGAATATCAATAAATGCTGTCATGCCGAACATCAAAATCGCACCCGACTATGAACGTCAAGATTCATTTATCTATTCGCTAAAAATTGCAGTGCAACTGCCCGTATGGCACTCGTCTGTCAACGCCGCCACACGGATCGGCACTGCGCGCTTTAACTATTTTTTTCAATATCCTGCTTGAGATCACCCAAGCCCGACTGAACTTTGCCGACGTTCTTTTGAACATTGCCTTCGACTTCCATCCCCTTGTCGTCCAGTATTACGCCGGCGGCTTCCTTGACTTTTCCTTTGACTTCTTCAACACGGCCTTTCACTTGATCTTTGTTCATGAGTATCTCCTGGTGTGTTAGTCATGACCCAATTAGCCATGCCAAAGCGGGGAATGATGTTTCCGATCGCTCAAGTTAAACGATACATGCAGTGCTGAACCAAGTCGGTGCGGCATCGCACATAGCTTAACCTAACTTCGTCACCAAAACCCCTCTAAGTCATTGATATTCAGTTTTTTGGTGATATTTCGCAAAAAAAAGATGTTTAAAATCAATGGCTCTTTT
>PGZD01000005.1 GCA_002843155.1 Gammaproteobacteria bacterium HGW-Gammaproteobacteria-3 | reverse complement strand
CAGCAAAAAATCTGTAGTGCCAACCGACAGTAGTTAAAATTTTTAACTGATTGAAATGGCGGGGAACTTCGTTATTAGGTGACGAAGTTGGGTTAAGTAGCAGTGCAAAAAGTCATTTAACGGATAATTTCGGCGACAGGAATAATAATGCCGTAGTGATCGCCCTGCCACGCAATCGCTAGGCATTTGGCGGATAATCCGGCGCCAATTTGATGATAGCGCTTTGGGATAAGGGGAGTCCCATCGATAATCGCATCGGATTTAATAACTCGGACTTTTTCTGGTGATATTTCGAAATTGTTGAAAAGCTTGGTTCTACCGGCAGTCGAAAGAAGACGGCGACGATTTTGAATGGTAACGAGAGGAAGTTGTCCAACGCCAATACTGATGACTTGGCGTTCCGCATGGTTTGCAGCCTTAGAGGCTGTAAAATCCGATTCATCAACTACAGGACTGATGATGAGCTGGATTTTGGGTTCCGAAGGTACCTGCTCATTGCGCTCCAAACCAGTCAACTCGCCATATACGTCCATTATCTGGAAATTCCTTTATTTTTGGAATTTTTTTCCGCATAGTCGCCTTCCGTAGCGTTTAACGATGTAGAGTACAAATTAGCATTGTTCAGTACAGTTTAGCGCTGGAATTGTCACTTTTATCGAATAACAGCCATGGCCTGCCGGTCGGCATGGTAGGAAGACCTGACCAGCGGGGCGCTGGCTACCTGCAAAAAACCCATTTCGCGCGCCTTGTCGCCCAGGTCGTCAAATTCCTGGGGCGTGAGATAACGCTGAACCGGCAAATGCGCTTTGCTGGGGGCCAGATACTGACCCAGGGTCAGCATGGTCACGCCATGATCGATCAAGTCTTGCATGACCTGATGAACTTCTTCAAGGCTTTCCCCAAGCCCCAGCATCAGGCCGGATTTGGTCGGTGTTTCGGGACGTGCCGCGCGGTATTTCTGCAATAATTGCAATGAACCCTGGTAGTCGGCACCAGGGCGGACTGGTTGATAGAGCCTAGGCACAGTTTCAAGATTGTGATTGAGCACATCGCAGGGTTCTTGGCTCAGAATTTCGATAGCTCTGTCCATGCGCCCACGAAAATCGGGAACCAGGATTTCTATCCGGGTTGACGGCGTGTGCGCCCGAATGGCGGCGACGCACGCGGCGAAATGCCCGGCGCCGCCGTCCCGCAAATCATCGCGGTTGACCGAAGTGATGACCACATAATTAAGCGCCATGGCTTTGATCGATTGCGCCAGATGCAGCGGTTCATCGGCATCGGGGGCTTGCGGTTTGCCGTGGGCGACATCACAGAACGGACAGCGGCGGGTACATAAATCGCCCAGAATCATGAACGTGGCGGTGCCGTGATTAAAACACTCGGCCAGATTCGGGCAGGCCGCTTCCTCGCAAACGCTGTGTAAATTATTCTGACGCAGTAGTTTTTTGATGCGATTGATGTCTTCGCTGGCCGAAACTTTGATTCTGATCCATTCGGGTTTACGTAAGGGCGTTTGCGTGGTTTCGACCTTGATCGGAATGCGCGCCAGTTTTTCACCGTTGCGTTGATGCGATTCGGGCGTAAGTCTTGAAGGTGCGGGATAAGTCATGTTGTTAGGGCCAGGGTGAGCGCATGAGCGACAGGAATTGCAAGTTCATGAGTATGAACGTTTACACCCAGGTCGGCAAGCTGGGTGACTTTAAGATCCGGGTAGCCGCAGGTATTGATGCCGGTGAACGGCGTCAAATCCATGTAATTGTTCAGACTCAGGCCGTGATAGCAACAATGCTTTTTAACCCGCAATCCCACCGAGCCGATTTTTTTGGCATCGACATAAACACCGGGCGCATCGATCCTGGCGTATGCCTCGACGCCATATTGTGCGAGCGCATCGATCATGGCTTGCTCCAAAAGGCTCACCAGCGGCCGGATACCTAACTGCAAGCGCTGCAAATCCAGCAAGGTGTAAAGTACCAGTTGCCCCGGGCCGTGATAAGTTACCTGACCGCCCCGGTCGGTTTGCACCACCGGTATGGCGCCGGTATTCAACAGATGCAAGGCTTTGCCGCTCAGGCCTTGAGTGTAAACCGGCGGGTGCTCGACCAGCCAGAGTTCATCGGCTGTAGCCTCGGTGCGCGTCCGGGTGAAGTGCTGCATATCTTGCCAGACGCGCTCATAAGGCTGGAAGCCAAGATTGCGGATAAAAGGATGTCTGTTCACGCCGGTTTTTGGTTACAGCGCCATCAATATCAGCGGTGAGTCGGTCAGGTCCTGATAAATGGCGTCCAGTTGCTGTTTGCTGGTGGCGGTGATGGTGACGGTGATCGCTATGTATTTGCCGCCTTTGCTGGGTCTGGATTGCACGGCACCTTCATGAATGTCGCCGACATGACGGCGAATAATTTCAACCACATGAAGGTCGAGTTCGAAATAATTTTCCCCCATCGCTTTGATCGGAAATTGGCAGGGGAATTGCAATGCTGATGTTTGTTCGCTCATGTCTGGTTTTGTTTGAATGCCTGAAATAATTGATGTATTTTTTTCCAGACCGGGCCGGGTTTGCCGTCAGCTACGAGTTGTGCGTCCAGTTGCACTACCGGAATGATTTCACGGGTCGAACTGGCAAGCCAGATTTCACTGGCCATTTGCAGGGCTTCGAGAGAAATAACCGTTTCCCGGGTCGGAATATGGTTGGCCGAGGCCAGCTCCAGGATCACGTCGCGGGTTATTCCGGGCAGAATGTCTGCGCCATTGGGCGGTGTCGTCAGAATACCGTCGATGACGGCAAAAACATTGCTTGCGGCGCCTTCGGTCACATAGCCGTCTTTATGCAGAATGGCTTCGGCGGCACCCTGATCCACCGCGCTTTGTCTGAGCAAAATGTTGGCGAGCAAGGTGATTGCCTTGATGTTGCACAAACCCCAGCGGTTGTCATCCAGAGTAACGGCTTTTATACCGGCATTACGCCCTGCAAAAGGCGTAATCGGCGAGCACATCGCGAACACCGTTGGCTGTGTGTGTTCGGGAAAAGCATGGTCTCTTTTGGGGGCGACACCCCGGGTTATCTGGAGATAAATATACTGTTCCGGGTCTTGTGTCAGCAGGGGCTGTAAAATTTCCGCCCATTGTCCGGCGCTATGCGGATTAGCCAGACGAATATGGGACAGGCTGTTTTTCAGGCGCAGCAGATGTTCGTGCAAGCGGAACAGACGCCCGTTATAAGCCGGTATCACTTCATAAATGCCGTCGCCAAACAGAAATCCACGATCCAGCACTGAAATTTTGGCGTCACTCAACGGCAGATAATGCCCGTTTAAATAAACCGTTTTATTTTCCATAGTTTCATTGCACCATCAATAAAGCGGCATCGACCAGTTTGCGCAGTATATTGCCTTCGTTGACAGTGGTCAGCGCGACCAGTTTTTCCTCGGTTACCGGCTCACCTGCCAGAGTCACATTGACAGTGCCGAAAGCGTCGCCTTGTTTGACCGGAGCCATTATTTTCTGATCGAAACTGATGGCGGCTTTCAGGTCGTCGTAATGGCGCCGAGGAATCGTGACATATAAATCTTCTTCCAGACCCAGTTGAAGCATTTTCTGTTCACCGTTCCATATCCGGGTTTCAGTCAAGGCTTCATGGCCTTTATAGAGACGATGGGTTTCATAAAAACGGAAACCGTAATTGAGCAAGGTCTGGTTTTCGTTGGCGCGGCTGCGCTCGCTATTCGCTCCCATGACCACAGAAATCAGGCGCATGTCCTCGCGTACCGCCGAGGCCACCAGACAATAGCCCGCAGCTTCGGTATGGCCGGTTTTTACGCCATCGACCGAGTCGTCGCGCCAGAGTAATTTGTTACGGTTGCGCTGGGTGATTTTGTTAAAAGTGAATTCTTTTTCCGAAAACCAGCGGTAATAGTCGGGATATTCACGAATCAGGGCGCGTGTCAGAATGGCCAGGTCTCTCGCCGTGGTGAAGTGGTCATCGGCGGGCAGGCCCATGCTGTTACTGAAATGGGTGTTGAGCATACCTAAAAGCGCCGCTTGCTGATTCATCATTTCAGCGAAAGTCGCTTCACTGCCGGCGATATGTTCGGCGAGAGCGACACTGGCGTCATTGCCGGATTGAATGATAACCCCTTTGAGCAAATCCTCGATTTTGACTTGGGTGTTGACTTCGACAAACATTCTCGAACCCGGCGTCTGCCAGGCCTTGCGGCTGATTGTAACCGGCTCTTCAAGGCTCAGATGGCCTTTACTCAGCTCGTTGAGCACCACATAAACCGACATGATTTTGGTCAGGCTGGCGGGTGCCAGTTTTTCATCGGCGGCGGCTTCCGCCAATACTTTGCCGCTGTAGGCATCTTGCAGAATAAAGCTTTTGGCGGCGATGACGGGGGCGGCAGGAATCAGAATGGCTTCGGCGGCGATAGCGCATTGCCAGGTGCTTATTAGAAGCCCGATCATGCAGACAATGAATAATTCAGAGTAAGTCTTGGATAATGTCATTTTAACAAGTGGACAAAGGTTAAAGGTAACGGCAAGGGTTTGAGTTTAATTGTTTTCAGTTACATAGCGCGTTTGCGTAATGCCCAGCGTGGCCAGTTTCACCATCAGGCTGTCAGCGTCCTCGGCTGAAGCCAGCGGCCCCAGTAAAACCTTGTGCAGCGTGACGGCATTGCGTGTATCGGATTTGATGCGCGATTGGGGTAAGCTGTGTGCCGCCAGCTTGTTTTTTAATTGCTGTGCATTGCGCAGATCGCTGAAAGCGCCGATTTGCAGATAAATGTCATTTTGCCGGGCGTTGTTGCCGGCAAGGGTCGAAGCAAGCGAAGGTTCCACTGTGCGCACTTCGACAAAACCGGTGCCGCCCCGGGCAATGCCCAGTTTTTCGGCCGCGACATAGGACAAATCGATAATGCGTCCATCGTGAAACGGCCCCCGATCGTTGATTCTGACCACGATACTGCGCTGGTTATCGAGGTTGGTGACCCGGGCATAGGCGGGAATGGGCAGCGTTTTATGCGCCGCTGTCATCGCAAACATATCGTAAGGTTCACCGTTGGAAGTGCGCTGGCCGTGAAATTTGGTGCCGTACCAGGAAGCGATACCTTTTTTGACATAGCCTTTGCTGCTTTTTAGCACGCGATACGTCTTACCCATCACTTCATACGATTCGGGATTGCCGACTGTGGTTTGCGGTTCAAAGCGCGGTACGGCATCCGGGATGGAATCGACATCGACCGGAATTTCGCTTGGCGCACCGTCTTTCGGCAAGCCCAGTTCGGGCGGCCGTTCCGTGGAACAGTTTGTCAGCAAGGCGATGGCGAGCAGGGGCAGGTATTTTTTCATGATTGCGATGCTTTTTTATCCGTTATCGCCTGACTCAGTTGATAGACCGCCATGGCATACAACGGGCTGTGGTTATAACGGGTAATGACATAAAAATTATCCAAACCCAACCAAAGGTCTTGTCCTTGTTCCTGTTCAAACGCCAGCAATTTGACCTTTTGTTTCGAATCCAGATTTTCAGGTGCCTTAATTTTCAAGGATTTTAACCGGGCGAGGGTTAAATCGGGCTTAAGATCACCGCCTAAAGCCGATTGATAATCTTGACCTTCAGCAGCAACCTGAAAGGCAATGTCCGCTCCCGGCTGCCAATGATGCTTGACGAAATAATTGGCGACACTGGCGATGACGTCGGCCGGATTATGCCAGATATCGCGGCGGCCATCGCCGTCAAAATCGGCAGCATAAGCCCTGTAACTGCTGGGCATGAATTGCGGCAAACCCATGGCGCCGGCGTATGAGCCGGTTGGGTCGAGCGGGTCGATAGCTTCCTCCCGGCACAGCAGCAGAAAGTTTTCCAGCTCGCTTAAAAAGAAAGGGCTGCGTTTGGGAAAGTCGAAAGCCAGTGTCGATAAAGCGTCGATGACGCGATGACTGCCGGTGTTCTGTCCGTAAAAAGTCTCCACGCCAATGATGGCGACAACAATGGCGGCAGGTACGCCGGTTTGTCGTTCGATTTGCGTGAGCGCGGATTCGTGATCTCGCCAAAAACCGGCGCCGGCGTCAATGCGCTTTTCGGTCAAAAATATTTTGCGATATTTAAACCAGGGCATGGCTTCGGCGGGGCGCGTCATTGCTTTGATAATGCCGGGTTTGAGTTCGACCGATTGAAACAACGTGTGCAATCGGGTTTTATCAAAATGATGCTGGCCGGCCATTTTGTCGATAAAAGCCTGTAATGCTTCAGGCTGAGCGTGGGCGACCGTTTGAGCCGGTGCAGTGGCGCTGGTTTCCGGTGTCGCCGCCGAGCAAGCGGCGGCTATCAGGCAACCGCCGCCCAGCAGTGTTTTTAATAAACTGTTTTTTAGAGTCATTTATGTCGGTAAAAATTTTCTATGGGTGTGAATGGACATTAAGATACCGAAGCCTGCCAGTAACGTCACCATTGAGGTGCCGCCGTAGCTGATCAGCGGCAGGGGCACGCCGACCACCGGCAAAATGCCGATGACCATGCCTATGTTAACAAAAACGTAAACAAAAAAAGTAAAGCCGAGGCTGCCGGCCAGTAGCCGCGTATAAGTATCTTGTGCTTGCACCGCAATATACAGGCAGCGACTGATGATGGCAACGTATAGTACGAGTAAGGTCAGGCAGCCTGACAGGCCGAATTCCTCGGCGAAAACGGCAAAAATAAAATCGGTCGAGCTTTCCGGCAAAAAATCCAGTTGCGCCTGGGTGCTGCCCTGCCAGCCTTTGCCGTAAATACCGCCTGAACCGATGGCAATTTTGGACTGAATGATATGGTAACCTCGTCCCATCGGGTCCGCTTCGGGGTTTAAAAAAGTCAGCACCCGGTCACGCTGGTAGTCGCGCATGAAATGCCAGAGTACCGGCGTTAACGAGGCCAGCGTCACAACTACGACGCTAATGAAGCGCCATGACAAACCGGCAAAAAATATGGCTGCGGCGCCGGAACTGGCGACCAGCAATGCCGTGCCCAAATCCGGCTGCTTGGCGATCAGCAGTGTAGGCATCAGGATCAGAAGGCCGGCGCCGCCCAATTGCTTCCATTTAGGCGGTAGCGAGTCAATGGATAAATACCAGGCAACCATCATCGGTGTGGTGATTTTAATCATTTCCGATGGCTGAAAACGGAACAGGCCCAAATCAAGCCAGCGTTGGGCGCCCTTGCCAATTTCACCCATCACCAGCACGGCGATCAGCAGAAAAACGCCAATGCTGTACAACAGCACTGAATAACGTTTAAATTGATAAGGATTGATATGCGCCAATACCATCATCAGAATGAAGGCAATGCCGCTGCGTACTGCTTGACGGTTGAGAATCTTCATATCCTGCCCCCCGGCGCTGTAAAGGATCAGATAACTGAGCGCCGAAATGAGCACAAGTCCCAGCAATAAAGGAATATCGAGATGCAGTTTGGTTAAAAGCCTGCCGATAATCGAGTGCCGGTCGAACTGTTCACTGCGCGTCTCGACTTGCATCGCTCGTTTCTCCTAAATATTGACGTATAATTTTTCCGGCAATGGGGGCTGCGACCGAGCCGCCATGGCCGCCGTGTTCAGCAATGACGGCCACGGCTATTTGAGGGTCGTCAGCCGGTGCGAACGCAATGAACAGCGCATGATCGCGCAATTTAAAGTCGATTTTATTTTCATTGTAACGCTCTTCTTGTTTGACCGTAAAAACCTGAGCGGTTCCGGTTTTTCCGGCGATTCTGTAATCGATGCCTTTGCTGATGACCCGTGCTGTGCCGCGCGAACTGTGCACCACATCGATCATGGCTTTAATGACAGTGTTGACGTGATCGGGCTGTAACGGAATGATGGCCTGATGCTGGGGCAAAGGCGCAGTGTTATTGTCGTCAGAGTCTGCAAGCCTGTCAACCAGGTGCGGGTTGACGATAACGCCTTTGTTGGCGAGTGTCGCGGTGGCCCGCGCCAATTGCAGGGGTGTGACCTGGGTAAAGCCCTGGCCGATGCCGGTAATCAAGGTTTCCCCGGGGTACCAGGACTGGTTCCGGGCTTTTCTTTTCCATTTTTTGGAAGGCAATAAACCTTCTTTTTCACCGACCAGGTCGATGCCGGATTTTTCGCCAAAACCAAAGCGCGCCAAAAACGCATGGATATTGTCAATCCCCAGTGACAGTGCCAGCTCGTAAAAATAAACATCACAAGACTGTACGATGGCGGCATTCATAGCGATCGTGCCGTGGCCGCCGTGCTTCCAATCCCGGTATTTGTGCTTGACATTGGGCAGTTGGAAATAGCCCGGGCAAAATTTGCGGTTATTGGCATTGATGACCTGATACTCCAGTCCTGCCAGCGCCATGAAAGGTTTGAGGGTAGAGCCCGGCGGATACTGGCCTCTCAAGGCCCGGTTGAACATCGGCTGATCTTCCGAAGTCTGTAGTTCATGGTAGGTTTTTCTGTCTATGCCGTAGACAAACGGATTGGGGTCAAAGCCGGGTCGGCTTGCCAGCGCCAAAACCCCGCCGGTTTTAATATCGATGGCGACAACCGCGCCGTTGTAAATATCCAGACCTTCATAAGCGGTTTTTTGCAGGTCTATGTCAAGCGTCAGATGCAGGTTTGCGCCGGGAATCGGATCGGTGGTTTTGATGGTGCTGATGGCGCGCGACTGGGCATTGGTTTCGATTTCCGCATAGCCCGATTTGCCATGCAGCTCGGCTTCGTAAGCCAGCTCGATGCCCACTTTGCCGACATGATGCGTGCTCCGGTATTCGGCAGCCGGGAGTGTTTTGAGCTCTCTTTCGTTGATGCGTCCGACAAAGCCTACGACATGGGAGGTCAGCAAGCCGAAAGGATAATGTCTGACCAACTGGGCCTGAATATCGACACCGGGAAAAAAGGGCCGAACCGCAGCGAACTTGGCCACTTCCTCGTCATCCATGCGTAACAACAACGGCGTACTGGTGAAACGTTTTTCACGCTTGCGTAATTTTTGATATTGCTCGATTTTTTCGTCGGGAATAGCCAGCAATTGTTGCAGGCGCGCCAAGGTGTCATCCATATCCCTGATTTGCTCGGGGATGAGTTCCAGGCTGTAGGTCGGAATATTTTCCGCCAGAATTCTTCCTTTCCGGTCGTAAATAATGCCTCGGGTCGGCGGCAAGGAGGCAATTTTGATGTGATTGTTTTTGGCTAAAGTGGCGTAATGTTCATGCCCCACAATTTGCAGATAAACCAGTCGCACAGTCAATCCCAGTGTCAAAGCCAGTATTAAAATAAAAGCAATCAAAGCGCGGCTGGCAAATATGCGGTTTTCCGCTGCGGCGTCTTTTAATATGTCGGAGTGGGGCATGGCTTGAGTTTTTTATCAAAAACGCCGGTAAAGTCGCAATAACCTGGTTAAGAAATAAACCATCGGCCAACAGAAAGTGCCGGTGATGATCGGAAACCAAAAATAGATATGGAAGTGTGTTGTGCTTTGGGTGTTTTCAATCCAGAAAATAATCAATTGCGACAAAAACAGACAACAAAAGATGAACAGACCCTGTTGCAGCAAGGTGTATTGGCGCAAGCGCTTATGCAGCTTGAAACACAGATAGACGACCAGCGAATAGGTCAGGGCGTGTTGGCCCAGCATTCTGCCGGTCAGCACGTCGGTAAACAAACCTATGATCCAGCCATTGAAAATGCCCACCCGTTCGGGCACGGCAAGACTCCAGTAAATTAACACCAGCAGTATCCAGTCCGGATTGAATGCGCTGATGGTCTGCGGCCAGGGTGCTATAGAGAGGGCCATAGCGGTAATAATGGAAAACAGATAGCGGCCCATGCCGAAAGGGCTATTATCGGACATGGTTTTCGACGGCTGTTTCGGTTTCAGATTGTAATGGAATCAGCGGTATTGCCGCTTCGCTGCTCCAGACGATTAATAATTCGCGGCTTCTGTTGAGCTGCGCTTTGGGTGTTGCATAAATTTCGGCAAACGGTTTGTTGGGCTGGCGGGTAATTTCATCGACGACCGCGACCGGATAGCCTTGCGAAAAAGTACCGCCGAGACCGGAAGTAATCAACAAGTCGCCGATTTTTATATCGGCATTGTTGGGTAAATAAGGCAGGCTCAAGCGATTGATCTGGCCGCTGCCTATGGCAATGGTGCGCAAGCCGTTACGGTTTATCTGAACCGGGATGGCGTGGCTCGGGTCGGTGATCAGCATGATTTCGGAGCTTAAAGGCAAGGCCCTGAATACCTGACCTACCACGCCGTAAGCATCCAGTACCGGCTGTTTGGGATGCACACCGAAACGTGATCCTTTATTGACCACGACCACATGCTCAAAAGGCGCCAGGTTGACCGACAGCAATTCCGCTACCAGAACCTGTTCGCCGAGTTCAAAGGATTTTTCCAATAACGCCCGCAAGCGGATATTCTCTTGTTCCACGGCGGAAAATTTGAGCAATTGTGTTTTATAGATCAATTGCTCCTGTTTCAGGCGCTGGTTTTCTTCTTTTATCGCATACAGCGACTTTATTGTCTCGACAGCTTCCTTCGCTTCATGCAGCGGCCAGTCGATCAGACGTTGCACAAGATAGACCGGAACGGATAATGCGTCGCGCAGCCGATCCAGATGCGTGCTTTTGTGTTCGACAGCCAAAAACGCGATGGACAACAGAACGGCAACTAACAGACGTGTATTGATGGAAGGGCCGGTGGCAAATAAAAGATTGATAGTCTTGTGCCTCGAATAGTTTTTTCCAATGACTGTAACGACTCACACCGGGTAAATTCGACGCTTGACTTGCGGATAAAATCAACGCGCACCCGCTAATCATACCCATGCCAAGTATAAGTCGCTGCCGGAGCGGTCGCGGTATCACGACTTGTTAGCCCAGCTTTAACAAATGTAGTGCCTGCGATCTATGGTATTGAAATAAAAGAATTAAAAATCATGCCGAAGTTAACTTTGAATAGTGCTGTAAAATTTATTTTTACACACTTTTCAATATCTTAGGATTATAAATTGTTACGGCTGGGTTAGCGAATCACTCCAGAGAAAATGCCGAGGCGCCTTTTTCATCCAGCATTTCCAACACCATGCCGCCGCCGCGCGCGACGCAGGTCAAGGGGTCGTCGGCAATATAGACCGGCAGCCCGGTTTCTTCGGCAATCAGCCGGTCAATATCTTTTAACAGGGCGCCGCCCCCGGTCAGTACGATGCCGCGTGTCGCGACATCGGAGCCCAGTTCGGGCGGCGTTTGCTCCAGCGCAACCCGGACCGAGCCGACAATGCCGGCTAAAGGGTCTTGCAGCGCTTCGAGGATTTCGTTGCTGTTCAATGAAAAACTCCGGGGGACGCCTTCCGCCAGATTGCGGCCTTTGACTTCAATCTCCTTGACATCACTGCCGGGGTAAGCGGCGCCGATTTCGTGTTTGATTCTTTCGGCGGTGGCTTCGCCGATCAAAGTGCCGTAATTGCGGCGAACGTAATTGATAATGGCCTCATCGAAACGGTCGCCGCCGATGCGCACCGACGCAGAATAAACAATGCCGTTCAAGGAGATGATCGCGACTTCGGACGTGCCGCCGCCAATATCCAGCACCATCGAGCCTTGCGCCTCGTCAACCGGCAAGCCTGCGCCGACTGCCGCCGACATGGGTTCCTCAATCAGATAAACTTCCCGGGCGCCGGCCATCGAAGCCGATTCGCGGATGGCGCGGCGTTCAACTTGAGTCGATCCGCAGGGTACGCAAATCAGAATACGGGGACTGGGCCGCAGCAGTTTGTTCTCATGCACTTTTTCAATAAAATAGCGCAGCATACGTTCGGTGACGGCAAAATCCGCGATGACGCCGTCTTTCAGAGGCCGGATGGCGGTAATATTGCCCGGCGTGCGTCCCAGCATGCGTTTGGCTTCAAGCCCCACGGCGGCGATGGTTTTAGCGCCGCGAAGCTTGTCTTCTTTGATGGCCACAACCGAGGGCTCATTCAAGACGATGCCTTTGCCGGGAACATATATCAAGGTGTTTGCGGTGCCTAAATCGATTGAGAGGTCATTTGAAAATAGCCCGCGAATTCTTTTGAACATCTTAACCTGTATCCTTAGGGAATAAAATTGCAATACTTTATCAATCAAGCGAGTAATTGGGCAAGATATAAAGTATTATATTTATGGAATTGATAACAATGGAGTTTAAAATGTCATTAACGGCCGACACGGTAAAAAAAATTGCCCATTTGGCGCGCCTGGGCATCGATACCCGGGATATCGATGATTATACGCAAGATTTATCCGGAATCCTCGATTTAATGACGCAAATGAATGCGCTCGATACCGACGCGGTGACACCTATGGCGCATCCTATGGATCAAGTGCAAAGACTGCGGGCGGATACCGTGACCGAAAGCGATCAGCGCCGGGTTTTTCAAGCGATAGCGCCCCAGGTGGAAGCGGGGCTTTATCTGGTTCCCAAGGTAATCGAATAAGATTAAAAAAATTTTAGTGAGAGACATTATTGGCCATGCATAACTGCACAATCGCCGAGTTGGCAAGCAGCCTGCGCACGGGTGAATTTTCCAGCGTTGAGTTGACTCAGGCTTATCTGAAAAGAATCGAACAGCATCAAGCGCTCAACAGCCTGATTACCGTCACTGCCGATCAGGCACTGATGCAGGCGCAAGCGGCCGATGACATGCGGGCGGCAGGACAGGCCGGGTTATTGACCGGGATTCCTGTTATCCATAAAGACATTTTCTGCACCAAAGGCGTCAAAACTTCCTGCGGCTCTAAAATGCTGGATAATTTTATCGCGCCTTATAATGCGACAGTGATCGAAAAATTCCATGCCGCCGGCGCCGTCACGCTGGGTAAATCGAATATGGACGAGTTTGCCATGGGTTCGTCCAATGAAACCAGTTATTACGGGCCGGTGCAAAACCCCTGGCATACCGCCGCCGTGCCGGGAGGCTCTTCCGGCGGTTCAGCCGCCGCCGTTGCCGCGAGGCTTTGTGCGGCTGCCACAGGCACCGATACCGGCGGCTCGATTCGCCAGCCCGCCGCCTTGTGCGGCATTACCGGCCTGAAACCAACCTACGGACGGGTTTCCCGCTATGGCATGATCGCTTATGCGTCCAGTCTGGATCAGGGCGGGCCAATGACGCGTAGCGCCGAAGATGCCGCCATCATGCTGCAAACCATGGCAGGCTTCGATGACAAGGACTCGACCAGTGTCGAACAACCCGTCCCGGATTATCTGGCGGAGCTGAACAAGCCGCTGGACGGTCTTAAAATCGGCCTGCCTGAAGAGTTTTTCGGCACCGGTCTGAACAGCGATATCGCCCAGGCACTCGATGCCGCCATCGATCAATTTCAAAAACTGGGCGCACAGGTCAAATCCGTCTCCATGCCGCATTTGCAGTATGCGATACCGGCTTACTACGTTATCGCACCGGCTGAATGTTCGGCCAATCTATCTCGTTTTGACGGTGTGCGCTTTGGTTATCGCTGCGAAAATCCGGCTGATTTGACCGACCTCTACACCCGTTCGCGCGGCGAAGCTTTCGGCAAGGAAGTCAAACGCCGAATTTTGATCGGCACTTATGCCTTGTCGGCCGGTTATTACGATGCTTATTATCTGAAAGCACAAAAAGTGCGCCGGTTGATCACCGAAGATTTTAAAGCCGCGCTCACCGAAGTCGATGTGTTGATGGGCCCCGTATCACCCAGCACGGCTTTCGGCCAGGGTGAAAAAACCGGCGATCCGATTCAGATGTATTTGTCCGATATTTATACTATCGCCGTCAATCTGGCAGGGCTGCCCGCGCTGTCGATCCCGGCGGGCTTTGTTGACGGCAAGCCGGTCGGTTTGCAGATTATCGGCGATTATTTTGCCGAAGGGCGCCTGTTGAGCAGCGCCCATCAATACCAGCAAGTCACCGATTGGCACCTTCAAACGCCCGAAGGTTTTGATTAAAAGGCCATCATGGCGTCAATAACCGATTAGCTGTAACGGCAATCGATTTAGCCGACATTTTCGCCGAATAACCTTTAAGGAATGCTTTTATGAACGCCGCATGGGAAACCGTCATCGGGTTGGAAATTCACGCCCAACTCGCCACAAAATCCAAAATTTTCTCGGGCGCGGCAACGGCCTATGGCGCCGCGCCCAATACCCAGGCTTGCTCCGTGGACTTGGGCTTGCCCGGTGTATTGCCGGTGCTGAACCGGGAAGCCGTGCGCATGGCCGTTAAATTCGGTCTGGCGATTGACGCTGCTATCGGGCCTTACTCGGTATTTGCCCGCAAGAACTATTTTTATCCGGATTTACCCAAAGGCTATCAAATCAGCCAGTTCGAATTGCCGATCGTCGGTCCCGGGCATGTCGATATTGAAGTGGACGGCGTCAAAAAACGCATTGGCGTGACCCGCGCCCACCTGGAAGAAGATGCAGGTAAATCCTTGCACGAAGATTTTCACGGCTTGACCGGAATCGACTTGAACCGCGCCGGAACCCCGCTGCTGGAAATCGTGTCGGAGCCGGATATGCGCTCGGCCGACGAGGCGGTAGCCTACATGCGCAAAGTGCACGAACTGGTGCGCTACCTGGAAATATGCGACGGCAATATGCAGGAAGGCTCGTTTCGCTGCGACGCCAACGTGTCGGTACGACCCAGAGGCCAGGCCGAATTCGGCACCCGCGCCGAAATCAAAAACATCAACTCGTTCAAATTTGTTGAAAAAGCGATCAATTACGAAATCGAACGCCAGATCGAAGTCATCGAAAGCGGCGGCAAGGTGGTGCAGGAAACCCGGCTCTACGATTCGATGAAAGATGAAACCCGATCCATGCGCGGCAAGGAAGAAGCCAACGATTATCGCTATTTCCCCGATCCCGATTTGCTGCCGGTGGTGATCGAAGAAGCCTTCAAGGAAGAAGTCAAAGCCATGTTGCCGGAATTGCCGGACGCCAAAAAACAGCGTTTCAAAACACACTACGGACAGGACGATGAAACCGCAGCCACACTGACCGCATCGCGGCAACTGGCCGATTATTACGAAGCTCTGGTCAAAGCCAGCGGTGGCGAAGCGAAATTGGCCTGCAACTGGGTAACCGGAGATTTGCTGGGCGCGCTCAATAAAGCGGGTCTGGACATCAGCCGGTCGCCGGTGGATTATGAGCGCCTGGGCGGCTTGCTCAAACGTATCGCCGACAACACGCTGTCTGGAAAAATCGCCAAGCGGGTGTTCGAGGCGCTCTGGCAAAGCCCTGACACCGCCGATGCCATCATCGAACGCGAAGGCTTGAAACAAATAACCGACAGCGGCGCCATCGAGGCTATCATCGATAAAATTATCGCCGACAATGCGGGCCAGGTTGAGCAATACCGGAGCGGCAAGGACAAGGTTTTCGGTTTTTTCGTGGGTCAGGTCATGAAGGCGACACAAGGCCAGGCCAGCCCCGGTGAAGTCAATAAGCTGCTGAAAGCCAAGTTAAAAGGATAAGGCTCCGGGTTTTTACCGGCAAGCCACAGCAACCCGATGATGCCGTCTGTTGGGTGGATAAGCGCTTTGCGCTCCACCATAGCCCGCTTGGCCTAAAAGGTGGATGCGGCTAAGCTTATCCACCCTACACGCATGAATCCTTAAAAACCTGGAGCGCAGCATGAAAAAAATATCCGTTAAATCACCTGTGGTTGAGCTGGATGGCGATGAAATGACCCGAATCATCTGGCATTTCATCAAACAGGAATTGATTTTGCCTTATCTGGATTTGCCCATCGAGTATTTTGATTTGAGTATTCAGGCGCGCGATGCCAGCGACGACCAAATCACTATCGACGCCGCCCACGCCATCAAAAAATACGGTGTCGGCATCAAATGCGCGACCATCACGCCGGATGAAACCCGGGTCAAAGAGTTCAATTTAAAGAGAATGTACAAATCGCCTAACGGCACGATTCGTAATATCCTTGATGGCACGGTTTTTCGTGAGCCGATCATTTGCAGCAACGTGCCGCGCCTCGTGCCCAACTGGACTAAGCCCATCTGCATAGGCCGTCACGCCTTCGGCGACCAATACCGCGCCACCGATTTTGTCACGCAGGGCAAAGGCAAGTTACGCATCAGCTTCACACCGGACGACGGCGGCGCGGAGCAAAGCTATGAAGTCTACCGGTTCGAAGGAAACGGCGTGGCGCTGGCCATGTACAACACCGATGAATCGATCAGCGGTTTTGCCCGAAGCTGTTTCAATGTCGCCCTCGACCGGGGCTGGCCGTTGTACCTTTCAACCAAAAACACCATCCTCAAGCACTACGACGGCCGTTTCAAGGATATTTTCGAGGCGATTTATCAGGATGAATATAAAGATAAATTCGCCGCCCAAGGCATCAACTACGAACATAAACTGATCGACGACATGGTCGCTTCGGCGCTGAAATGGAGTGGCGCCTTTGTCTGGGCTTGTAAAAACTACGATGGCGACGTGCAATCGGACACCGTCGCCCAAGGTTTCGGTTCATTGGGCTTAATGACATCGACATTGATTACGCCCGACGGCAAAACCATGGAAGCCGAAGCTGCCCACGGCACGGTGACCCGGCATTATCGTATGCACCAACAAGGCCAAAAAACCTCCACCAATCCCATTGCCTCGATTTTCGCCTGGACCCGGGGCTTGGCGTTTAGAAGCAAACTCGATGGCAACGAAGCTTTACTTGAATTTTGCCAAACCCTGGAAAAAGTCTGCGTCGATACCGTCGAAGCAGGTTCCATGACCAAAGACCTGGCCCTCTGTATTTATGGCGACGCCTTGACTGAGGCACAGTATTTAACGACAGAAAACTTTCTCGATACCTTGCGTAATAATCTGGAAAAAAGCCTGCCCGGATGATCCGCAAAACAGTTCTTGCGTTGACTGTTGCGGCTTTTATCGCGCTCTTTTATACCTACTCAAAGCGTCCGCAGGCGGTCAAAGTCAAAGCTTACACGGTGGCCGCAGGCAAAGTGAGCGCCACTGTCGCCAACACCCGCGTCGGCACTGTCAAAGCCTGTCGCCGCGCCTATCTTGCGCCCGCGACCGGCGGCCAGGTGGCCCGCCTGCATGTGCGCGAAGGCGATAAAGTCCGGCAAAACCAATTGCTGCTGGAAGTCTGGAATGAAGACTTACAGGCTCAAGTCGCCTTACAAAAAGCTCAAATCAAAGCCAACCGCGCCACCGCCGAGCAAGCTTGCCTGCGCGCCGGCGGCGCCGAACGCGAAGCTTCGCGGTTATCGCGCTTACAACAGCACAATCAATATGCCTCGGAAGACCAAGTGGATAAAGCCGTCACCGAAGCCAAAGCGCAGCGGGCTTTTTGCCATGCTTCCGAGGCGTCGGTTCTAGTCAGCACCGCCAGCCTTGCCGTCGCCGAGGCGGCGGTGCAGCGCACACTGCTGAAAGCGCCGTTTGACGGCACCGTGGCTGAAATCAACGCCGAACTGGGCGAATTCATCACGCCTTCGCCGCCCGGCATTCCAACGCTTCCTGCGATTGATTTACTCGATCTCAGTTGCCTTTATGTTGCCGCGCCGATCGATGAAGTCGATGCTGCCCACATCAAAACCGGCATGACCGCTTGCGTAACGCTCGACGCTTTTGCCGGTAAGCGCTGTTCCGGCAAAGTTTCGCGCATCGCGCCTTATGTGTTGGAAAAAGAAAAGCAGGCGCGCACGGTCGAAGTCGAAGTGAAATTGAGCGAAGCTTCCGACTTGGCCGAATTGTTACCCGGCTACAGCGCCGACATTGAAGTGCTCCTGGCGAAAAAAGACAGGGCTCTGCGTCTGCCTGCCGAGGCGATCATGGAAAATAACCGGGTGTTATTGATCGGCCCTGACAATGTCCTGGCACTGCGCACTTTCAAACCGGGACTGGGCAACTGGAACTTTACCGAAGTGCTGTCGGGGCTCAAGGCGGGCGATCGCGTGGTATTGTCGTCAGGCCGCGAAGGTGTGGTTCCCGGCGCTCGTGTCGAAGTTGAACATGATTGAACTCAGTGGCATACACCGCAGCTTTCAGGTGGGCGAACAAACCGTGCACGCGCTCGATGACATCAATCTGACGGTGGAGCGGGGCGAATATGTTTCGGTCATGGGGCCTTCCGGTTCCGGTAAATCGACCTTGCTGAATATCATTGCCTTGCTGGATCAGCCGTCGTCGGGTTTTTATTCATTCAATGGACAGGATGTGACACAGTTGAGTGACGACCAACTGGCCCGGGTGCGACGGGAAAACATCGGCTTTGTGTTCCAGTTTTTTCATTTGATTCCACGCTTGACGGCGGCGGAGAATGTCGAAATGCCCATGATTCTGGCCGGTATGGATGTTCGGCAACGCCGGCAAAAAGTGACCCGGGCGCTGGCTTCTGTCAATCTGTCCGAACGCGCCCGGCATCGCCCTGAGCAATTGTCCGGCGGCCAGCTTCAGCGCGTCGCCATCGCCCGCGCCATGATCATGCAACCGCCGCTGTTGCTGGCCGATGAACCCACCGGAAACCTTGACAGCAAAGCCGGTCTGGAAATCATCGAACTGCTGGAAAGCCTCAACCGGCAAGGCGTGACCTTGATGATCATCAGTCATGACCCGGCTATCGGCGAACGCGCCCGGCGTCGGATTCGTATCGTCGATGGTAAAATAGAGCATCCCGCGTCGGTATGATAAGGGTGCTATAAAGTTAAATTCGGCATGATTTTTAATTTATACGCCAGAAAAATTTGGGGCGGCGGCAAGCAAGCTCGCGCCTTGTGCGCAAACGTTATATGCCTAATCCAGCCTGTGCAGATCAAAGCAACCCGACCAGCGAATGACCCATAAAAAAGCACTATCAGAACGCGACATCTGCACCAAGTTCATCACGCCAGCGCTGGAACAGGCGGGCTGGGACATGCAGAAACAAGTCCGCGAGGAAGTCGGCTTCACCGATGGCCGTATCTATGTAAAGGGCAATCTCACCACCCGAGGTAAGCGCAAGCGAGCGGATTACATCCTTTACTACAAACCCAATATCCCTGTCGCCATCATTGAGGCCAAGGACAACAAGCATTCGGTCATGGCAGGCATACAGCAGGGGCTGGATTACGCCACCATCCTGGACATACCAACTGTATTCAGCAGCAACGGCGATGGCTTCTATGAGCATGACCGCACCGCCGCAAGCGGCGGTGTCGAGCGCGAACTTCCGCTGCACGACTTCCCAACGCCAGAACAACTCTGGGAGCGATATAAACGCTACAAAGGCATCATCACGCAAGAAGCCGAGCGCATCAGTGCCCAGGATTACTTCTTCGACGGCACCAACCGCAGCCCGCGTTACTACCAGCAAATCGCCATCAACCGCACGGTAGAGGCTATTGCCAAAGGCCAGCAGCGCATTCTGCTGACTATGGCCACCGGCACTGGAAAGACCTATACCGCCTTTCAGATTATCCACCGCCTCTGGAAGGCCGGAGCCAAGAAGCGCATCCTGTTTCTGGCCGACCGTAATGCCTTGATCGACCAGACCCGGCGCGGCGATTTCCGTCATTTCAAAGACAAAATGACGGTCATAAAGCAGAAGAAGATCGACAAATCCTATGAGATCTATCTGGCGCTGTATCAAGGGCTGACCAACTACGATGAAGACAAGGACGCTTATCGCGAATTCAGCCGTGACTTCTTCGATCTGATCGTCATCGACGAGTGCCACCGTGGCAGCGCCTCGGAAGACAGTGCCTGGCGAGAAATTCTGGATTATTTTAAAACTGCCACCCACATTGGCCTTACCGCCACACCCAAGGAAACCGAAACGGTTTCCAGCACCGAATACTTCGGCGACCCCATTTATACCTACTCGCTCAAACAGGGTATACAGGACGGTTTCCTCGCCCCCTACAAGGTATTGCGGGTTGGCCTGAATGTCGATCTGGAAGGCTGGCGACCGGAGGCAGGCAAAACCGACAAGAGCGGCCAACTGGTGGATGATCTCATCTACAACCGTAAGGATTACGACAAGAGCCTGGTAATCGACGAACGCACTGAAGCCGTGGCCAGCAAGATCACCGAATACCTGACCAAGACCAATCGCTTCGACAAAGCCATCGTCTTCTGCGTCGATATCGACCATGCCCAACGCATGCGGGCTGCACTGGCTAACGCCAACAGCGACCTGATGGCCCAGAATCCCAAGTATGTCATGCAGATCACGGGCGACAACGACGAAGGCAAGCGAGAACTGGACAACTTCATCAACCCGGAAGAGCGTTTTCCAGTGATTGCCACCACCTCCAAGCTGATGACCACCGGCGTCGATGCCCAAACCTGCAAGCTGATCGTGCTCGACAGCAACATCGGCTCCATGACCGAGTTCAAGCAAATCATCGGGCGCGGCACCCGCATCAACGAAGAGTTCGGCAAGACCTTGTTCAGCGGTACCTGGACAGCCACCACTAAAACCGTCAACTTTCAGGTTTTTGATGCCGGCAAGCTGCTCAAGCGCGGTTTTACTCTGATCGGCAGCGGCGATACCTACAAAAAGCTGGAAGAACCCGGCTTGATGCTACAAGACAAACTCACCGGCCACTACCGCAACGGCACCCTGCATTTCAGCTCCTACCACAACACCAAACGCTTTCTGAATTTGGCCGACTACTACCGCGAAGCCACCGACACCGACCTCGACACCTTCGCCGCCACGGACTTGTGTATAAGGGCATGCTTTAAATGTCACAGCATGTTTCCGAAAATTCCGGTATAATCCCTGTTCATTTATTTAAGCGCCCGTAGCTCAGCTGGATAGAGCGCGGCCCTCCGGAGGCCGAGGTCAGAGGTTCGAATCCTCTCGGGCGCGCCATTTTGACCTCTACCCTCGATTGCTTTTTTGGTAATTTCTAAATAATTAGCATAGTTTTGCATTCTGTTTTTTTGATTGAGTATAGTGGACTGGACCACACGATTACCCAGATTTTTTTCAACAATGCAAAATCAATAAGTTACGTGAACAAGTTTTTTAGTGCAATATAGTTGTTGACATTAAAAAGCAATGGCTTACAAAAGACATGGGCGATTTGCTTAAAATTTATAACCTGTTGGTTTGTAAGGCAGTTAGTGGCTTTTTGGTAGTCGTGTGTTAGTGTGCCCCTGAATCCGGACAACCGCTTGCTCAGCAGAAAGTTGTAATTAGTTTTGAACAATCCAGGGCTTGCGGCTGAAAAAGTCAGCTTCTCAGTGTCCGCTGCTTGTAACCCGTGAATAATGGGGATTGTTTTCCTGATGAAACAACTTAAATCGTGTTTGATTTTTCAAAACCCCGGAATGCCTTCTGGAAAAGTGATGATAGTTTCAGTGTCGATTTGTTGGTTGCCGAGCAGTTTCGATTTAATCTCCATGAGTGTCATGTCGCCTTTTAAAGTAGCTAAGTTAAGCTAGAATATAGCATCATACTTGCAATGATGCTGGGTTTGAAAAGGAATTTTTTTCCCGGCAATACTTGCCCAAACTCAAAGGCAGTCATTAAAAAATTCTACAAAAAAATGACAAAGATGGCCTAAGATTAATAAAAATAAAAAAGTCAGGCAGTGATGAAAAAAAATATAACTCCCAATAGTCATGAAAAAAAACTCGGTGAAAACGACTTTATCGTTTCAAAAACCGACATCCTCGGCAAGATTACTTATGCCAACCGTATTTTCATGGATATCGCCGGTTACCCCGAATCTGCGTTATTAGGTGTCCAGCACAATATTATCCGCCACCCCGATATGCCGCGCGGTGTTTTTAAATTCATGTGGGATACCCTGAAAGCCGGTAATGAGTTTTTGGGTTTTGCCAAAAATTTATGCTCCGACGGCGGTTTTTACTGGGTATTCGCCGAAATTACACCGGATTACGACCGTGACGGTAAGCTTCAGGGTTATTATTCAGTCCGTCGCAAACCGCCGCAATCGGCACTCGATGTGCTCATCCCTGTCTATAAGGAAATGCTCGCGATTGAAAGCCGCGCCGCCACCAAAAAAGAAGCGCCCGACCAATCCATAGCCTATCTGGTCGATGTGGTCGGACAAACAGGCGCGAAAAGCTACGACGCGCTGGTCCTGGATTTGTTCAAACCCAATGGAGTGTGACATGAGTTCTGCCCGATCCAACGCCAATATCCCTTTTCTGAAATCCAAGATCGATTATGCCGTCACCGGCATTGTCCTGTTGGCGCTGGCCAATATGGCTTATCACAGTTATATCGACAGTTTTTCATGGGTGTTGCTGACCGTTAACCTGGGATTGGTCGCCATCGCCGTCACCCTGCTCGATTCAACCACAAAATATTTAAGTGTCGTCGCGGCCATGCAGAATGTGTTGGTGAAAACCAACAAGGGCGAACTTTATCACCGGATCACCGGGACAAAAGGCATGGGCGAGTTGGGCAAAGTGGCCTGGGAACTTAACGAAATGCTGGATATCATGGAGTCTTATTTCAAAGAGATCAATCTCTGTTTCGAACAGGTCGCCAAAGGCAATCATGATCGTTATGTCCTGTACGATGGTTTTCCCGGCTTACTGAAAAGTTCGGCAAAATCCATCAACGATGCTTTGCGCGTTATGGCGGAAAATGAAACCATGATTATAAAAAACCGTTTATCCGCCGGTTTGCATGGGCTTAATACCTCGAATTTACTGGACAATCTCAAAGCCAATCAGGCCGATTTGCTCAGCATGGGCGAGCAAATGCAAAAAGTCGAAGACATAGCCAAAAACACCGGCGATAACGCTGAAGAAAGCCTGGCTACGGTTAATACCATCAGCCGGTCATTGACCCATATCAACGAAAATATCCACTCCGTCACCGAAGTCATTTCCGCGTTAATAGACGACAGTAAAAAAGTGACTGAATCGTTGTCGATG
This sequence comes from Gammaproteobacteria bacterium HGW-Gammaproteobacteria-3, assembly GCA_002843155.1. GTDB lineage: Bacteria > Pseudomonadota > Gammaproteobacteria > Methylococcales > Methylomonadaceae > PGZD01. The sequence continues at coordinate 47,171 of PGZD01000005.1, read as the reverse complement.
ATTACCGGCATTGCCGATCAAACCAACTTGCTGGCGCTGAACGCATCGATTGAAGCGGCTCGCGCCGGCGAACACGGACGCGGCTTTGCCGTGGTTGCCGAAGAGGTCAAGAAGCTGTCCGAACACACCAAGAACGCGGCTCTGGAAGTCACTAAAACGCTGGATTCTTTCAATAAACGTGTTTATCAGATGCGCGACGAAGCCGCAACCTCGGCCGAACTTTCACAGCAAATCATGGGTAAAGTCAATGCGTTCCGCAGCCAATTCGCTGAACTGTCGCAATCGGCGCAAGCTTCGGTCAAGTATATCAGTTACGCCAAGGATAAAAGCTTTGCCCTGTTGACCAAAGTCGATCATATTGTCTACAAACAAAACGGCTATATTGCCATTGAAAACAGCCGTCTGTGCCCGCAAGCGGATGCGATCAATGTCGATCACCATCATTGCCGGTTGGGTCAATGGTATTGTGAAGGTATCGGTTACGAAAAATTCCGGTCAACCCAAGCTTATGCCAAATTGAAGCAACCGCATGAGCAAGTCCATCAATCGACCCAAAAAGCTTACGCATGCTCCCGCAATAAATGGCAACAAGATACAGCGATTATCGATACTATCATCGCCCAAATGCGGCAATCCGAAAATGCCAGCGTCGAAGTTATGGCGCTGATCGATGCCATGGTTGAAGAAAAACATGCCACAACAAACGGATGAGGTCCGGGCGCACTGCCCGGCCGGGCGTCCGTTAACCTCAGATTGCAATCGCCCGGTAAATCGGGTTCTACAGGAGATAAAATGATGATTACCTTATACGGCTTTGCTATCAGCAACTATTACAACAAGATCAAGTTCGCGCTGATGGAAAAAGAAATCGGCTTCATTGAAGAGCGGGTCGCGCCCAGCCAGGATGAAGCTGTATTGAAGCGCTCGCCGCTTGGAAAAATTCCTTTTATCAAAACGCCCGAAGGCTATTTGTCGGAGTCTCAGGCCATATTGGATTATCTGGAAGAGAGTTTTCCGGCTCACCCCCTGTATCCTGCCGATGCTTTCGACCGCGCTAAATGCCGTGAATTTATCCTGCATCTGGAATTGAATGTCGAACAGGTTGCGCGGCGCCTGTATACTGAAGCGGTTTTCGGTAACAATGTCTCGGCGGCGACCAAGGAAGATGTCAAAGCTAAATTGACAACCGGTTTGAAAGCCTTGGCTAAATTGATGGCGTTAAAACCGTATGCGCTGGGTGACAACTTCAGCGCCGCCGATATCGCCGCTTGGCCGCATTTGCAATTGATAAGCTTTGCAAGCCAAAAAATTTACGACGAAGATTTGGTTGCCATTTATATTCCCGGCGTTGAAAGGTATTTCAAACGCATAGAAAGCCGTCATTACGCGCAAAAAGTTGCCGAAGATCGCGCTGCTGCACTGGCCGAGTTTTTTCAAGGAAAATAAACTTAAAGCGCAAGATAGTTCTTCGAAAGCCTGTCCAAAGGAGAAAGAAGGGTTTGATAGCGCTGAAGCGATCTTATTGGCCTGATAGTCATATGTGTCTTGTCTGGGAGTTTGGGCTTTAAGCGAAGGCTGCCTTGGCTTTTTCGTCTGTTTCGCCCTACATGTTACGCCAGGGCGGCTGAATGCGCTTTTGCTGGGTCTGGGAGCGGTCGAAATGCTGCCATATTTCGGCATAACTCTGATGATTGACCGGGTGTTGTAAATCCGGTGCGATTTCGGCCAAAGGTTCCAGCACAAAAGCATAGCGCTCTATTTCGTGGCGAGGAATTTGAATAGTTCCGTCATCAGTGATCAAGTCACCATAAAGCAGGAGGTCGATATCGAGTGTGCGCGCCGAAAACTTTTTACAATTTCGTGTGCGACCATGGGCGAGTTCGATTTGCCGAAGAATTTCAGCCACGCGCAGGATGGGTAGATCGGTATCGAAGCCGACCGCCAAATTGTAAAAATTATCGCCGTTAAAACCGATGGCCTCAGTCTCGTAGACGCTGGAGAGTGTCAGCTTGCCAAAATAGCGCTCGAGCGCCCGCAGGCAGGAGGGAATGTGAAGCTCCTTATCGATATTACTGCCTATGCTGACATAACATCTTGGCATGTTATTTTTCACCTCTTTCTATTGTTATCCCCACATCGCTGGCGCCTCTGATCGCTCCTTTTTTGTTTAACGTGACTTTAACCCAGGGAACATTAAATTCATTACGGATAATATCCGCTATTGCCACGATCAATTTTTCAACCAGATAAAATTCACTGGTTTCGACAAAAGAAATAATACGTTTGGAGACCATTTTATAATCCAGTGTGTGAGCTATATCATCGGTTTCGGCGGCTTTACTGATATCAAAGGCCATTTCAATATCCAGTATGACTTTTTGTTTGGTGATTCTTTCCCAATCGTAGATGCCGATGATGGTTTCTATTTCAAGTCCGCCTAAAAAGATGATATCCATGGTTGTTTCCGCTATTATTACGCTCGATAAAAAAACCAAGTATCGGGTAATTATCCCGGCTTTACAAGTCTTGAGTAATATAAGGTGGATCAATGTTTGAAGGGTTGTTTATTCTTGCAGGCTATTTAGCCGGCTCTGTTTCGAGCGCGATTGTAGTTTGCCGCCTGATGGGGCTGCCGGACCCTCGTGGCGAGGGCTCGGGGAATCCCGGCGCCACCAATGTCATGAGATTGGGCGGAAAAAAAGCGGCGGGCATTACTTTGTTGGGGGATTTATTGAAAAGCCTGATTCCGGTTTATGCGGCTAAAATTTTTGGCGTTTCTTCGGAAATATTGGCGCTCACCGGGCTTGCGGCTTTTCTTGGCCACCTTTATCCGGTTTTTTTTCAATTCAAAGGCGGCAAAGGCATGGCGACTTCGGTCGGAGTTTTACTGGGCTTTTCCTGGGCGCTGGGTTTTTCCGTCATGGCGACCTGGACGCTTATTTACAAGCTGGGCAAAATTTCCTCGCTGGCAGCCCTGCTGGCCGCCGTGCTGTCGCCCGTTTATGCCTGGTATCTGGTTGATGATATTAATCTGGTGGCGGTGTCGATAGCTATGGCCGCGCTGCTGTTGTGGCGACATAAAAGCAATATTCAGCGGCTTATGGCAGGCGAAGAGCGTTAAATACCGGGCAGCTCTGCAAGCGGCCAGCGCGGTCTTGCGAAAATCTCGGCGTCCTGGTGTTGTCCCGCCAAAAGCCGTTGGCAGCCGGCATACGCAATCATGGCGCCGTTATCGGTGCAAAATTCCAGTCGGGGGAAAAAAACCTGAGCCCGTTCCTGTTGCGCCATTTTCTGCAGAGCTTCCCGAATCCGGGTGTTGGCGCTGACGCCGCCGGCAATTACCAAACGTTTCATGCCCGTTTGCTGTAAGGCGCGTCGGCATTTTATGCTCAGAGTCTCGGCTACCGAAGTTTGAAAAGCGTAAGCAATATCGGCTTTGTCCCGGGCGTTTTGCGCTGTGGCAAACAGCGTGTTCATCGTGTAGGTTTTCAGGCCGCTGAAGCTGAAATCGAGTCCGGGGCGGTCGGTCATCGGCCTTGGAAATTTAAAACGGGCGCAGCCTTGTTCGGCCAGCTCCGCCAGACGAGGGCCGCCCGGATAGCCCAGACCCAGCATTTTCGCGGTTTTGTCGAAAGCTTCACCGGCGGCGTCGTCGAGCGATTCGCCCAGCAGTCTGTAACAGCCGATCTTTTCGACTTCAACCAGCAAAGTGTGGCCGCCTGAAATCAATAAGGCGATAAAAGGAAAGGCCGGTGCATTGTCTTCCAGCATGGGCGCCAGCAAATGCCCTTCCATGTGATGTACGGCAACGGCCGGTACCTGCCAGGCCCAGGCCAGGCTTCTGGCGGTCGCGGCGCCTGCCAGCAAAGCGCCCATCAAGCCCGGGCCTGCCGTGTAGGCAACGCCGCCAATGTCTTGCCGAGTCAGTTCGCTTTGCTTCAGGCATTGTTTGATGAGCGGCGCCAGTTTCCGGATATGGTCGCGCGAAGCCAGTTCCGGCACTACCCCGCCGTATTCACTGTGCATGTCCACCTGGCTGTGTAACAGATGGCTGCATAGGCCCTTCTGCGAATGATAAATAGCGACTCCGGTTTCATCGCAGGAAGTTTCTATTCCTAAAACGTACATTGGTTTTTGAAAATCCGGCAAGAGAAGGTTATAATTTAGAGTTCTTTATTTATAGAGAGTGTAAACTCTCGTTTTTTTGCATGTTAACATATTTGGATCATTGAGAATGCCGTCAGTTAAAGTTAAAGAAAACGAACCTTTTGATATTGCTATTCGCCGTTTTAAGCGCGCCTGTGAAAAAGCCGGGGTGCTGGCCGAAGTGCGTCGGCGTGAATTTTACGAAAAGCCCACCGCCGAACGTAAACGCAAAGGCGCTGCCGCAGTCAAGAGGCATTTGAAAAAATTGGCGCGCGAGCGTTATGCGCTGAAAAACTTGCGTCGTGGCCGTCCGCAACTGTAATCATTTCAAGGTTGATAGAGTATGGATTCGTTAAAAGACCGTATCAGGGAAGATATGAAGGCCGCGATGAAAAGCGCAAATAAGCCGCGATTGGGCGTTATACGCCTGATTATGGCGGCGATCAAACAGCGCGAAGTCGATGAAAGAATAGAGCTGGATGATGCTCAGGTCATCGCCACGCTGGATAAAATGCTCAAGCAGCGCCGGGAATCGATCCGGCAGTATGCGGCTGCCGAACGCCATGATTTGGCGCAAATAGAAGAAGCTGAAATTGTGGTCATACAGGATTTTCTGCCGCAGGCTCTGACGGATGCGGAAATCGATGGCTTGGTGCGGGAAGCGATAGCGCAATCAGGCGCTGAAACGATTAAAGATATGGGCAAGGTCATGGCTTTATTAAAGGAAAAAATGCAAGGGCGCGCCGATATGTCGGTGGTCAGCGCAAAAATAAAAGCGGCGTTGACCGGGTAGTCTTGCAACCCCATTTTCCCGGTTTCAGCCGGGCGGGTCATGGCCGGTAGAATTCCCCGAAGTTTTATAGATGATCTTTTGGCGCGGGTCGATATTGTCGATCTGATCGATACGCACGTTCCTCTGAAAAAGACGGGTAGCAATTATATGGCGCGCTGCCCGTTCCATACCGAAAAAACCCCGAGCTTTTCCGTGAATCCCGCGAAGCAATTGTTTCATTGCTTTGGTTGTGGCGCGAGCGGTAACGCCATCGGTTTTTTGATGGACCACAGTCATCTTGATTTTGTCGAGGCGGTCGAAGATTTGGCCACCTTTGTCGGCGTCCCTGTGCCTAGAGAGGCTGCGACAAAGCCGGATGGGCCTAAAAAAGATGAGCTGTCGGCGCTGTATGAGGTGATGGCCCGGGCCGCTGCGTTTTACGCGCAGCGATTGAAGTCGGGCCCGGACCGGGCCCGGGCGGTCGAATATCTTAAAGCACGCGGCGTAAGTGGCGACATAGCCCTTACCTATAAGCTGGGTTATGCGCCGGAAGGCTGGTCGGAACTAAAAAGCCGGTTTGATCCAAAGATCCTGGCGACGGCAGGGCTGCTGGTGGTTAGGGATGACGGTAACAGCTATGATCGTTTTCGTGATCGCCTCATGTTCCCTATCCGCGACAGGCGGGGTCGTGTCGTCGGCTTTGGCGCACGGGTTTTGGATGACTCGGTGCCCAAATACTTGAATTCGCCGGAAACTCCCTTATTTTCCAAAGGCAGGGAGGTTTATGGTTTGTATGAGCTGCTGGAGCATGAGGCGCGGCCCGAACGTATTCTGGTGGTCGAGGGCTACATGGATGTGGTGGCGTTGGCCCAATACGGCATTCATTACGCCGTGGCGGCTTTAGGTACGGCCATTTCCAGGGTGCATCTGGAGTTGCTGTTTCGCTTTAGTCCGGAAGTGGTGTTGTGTTTCGATGGCGACAAAGCCGGGATCGATGCGGCCTGGCGGGCAATGGAGCAGACCTTCCCCTGTCTGAAAGATGGGCGCCGGGTCAAAATTTGTCTTTTGCCGGAGAATGAAGACCCCGACTCGCTGGTCAGAACGGAAGGCGTTGAAGGTTTTTTAACAAGAATCACCACGTCCAGCGCATTATCCGATTATTTTTTCGGGCGCTTGACGGCGAATGTGGAGCTGGAAAGCCTGGAAGGTCGCGCGCAAATATCACATAAGGCCCGAAAATATCTGGAACAATTGCCGCCTGGTGAATTCAGGAATATGATGTTTGACGAGCTGGAGCGGCTGGTCGGGCGAAGCCGACTGGACGATTCAGAAAATGCCGCTAAACTGACTACTGGAACCCGGATTGCACAGCGTAGAGGCGACCGGCAACGGCTGTCATTGGCGCAATTCGTGATCGCGCTGTTACTGCAAAATCCAGAGCTACTCGATGCAGTCGAACAAAAAGAAATTGATTGGGAGGAGCTGGAACTTTCCGGCTACGGGTCCTTCAATAGTCTTGTCAAATCATTACTTGAGCGGGAACCTGAAAATACCTCTGTCGTACTCGAAATGTTTCGGGGAAGCAAAGAGGAAAAGTGGGTCAAAAAACTAAGCTTTATGGATTTGTTGATTCCAGCCGAAGGTCTTCGGGCCGAACTTGTGGACGCGCTCGACAGATTGGTGGCACAAGCCCGAAAAGAAGGTGTTGCAAAGTTGCTGACAAAAAAGCAAGGCGAAGGCTTGAGCTCCGGCGAGATGGATAAGTTAAAAATAATGTTGGCCGCTTTTAAAAAAACTTAAGGAATGGGCATGAAATAACTTGGGGCAGCTGACGCTAAGATTTTTGCCCAGCACCTAAATTGGCTATGATGCAAAATCATAGCCAATAACCTGTGGAATTCATGTGCTGGATTCAAGGCGTGCAAACTTAGCGATAGTGAGCTATGTAACTGTTTGCGCAAAGCGCCGCTCTTGGCTCACGCCCCTACCTACATCCCTGTAGGCAACGAAGAAGACGGACAAAAAGACAAGTCAGTTGCCCAAGTTATAAAATGCACGTTCCTAAGTCTTAATATAAGCATAAGATCAAATTGTGTAGTATACTGTTTGGTTAAGCGAATGTATTCGTTGAAAATATTCTGTGAGTGAGCGATGAATCAAGAACAACAGCAGTCTCAACTTAAACAATTGATAGCTAAAGGCAAGGCGCAGGGATACCTGACTTATGCCGAAGTCAATGATCATTTGCCCAGCGATATCGTCGATCCCGAGCAAATTGAGGATATTATCGGCATGATCAATGATATGGGCATAAAGGTTTATGAAGCGGCCCCGGATGAAGACTCGCTGATAACCGATAGCGCGGTTACCGATGATGACGATGACGATGATGAAGTGGCGGCCCTGGCTTCGGTCGATAGCGAATTCGGCAGAACCACCGATCCGGTACGCATGTACATGCGGGAAATGGGTTCGGTCGAGCTGCTGAATCGGGAAGATGAGTTAAAAATTGCCAAACGCATTGAAGAAGGACATCATCAGGTTGCAAGAGCGATTGCGCGCTCTTGCCGGGTCGTGGAAGAATTTATCAATGCCTTTGATAGCATAACAACTGAAGAAGGCGGATTGCGCCTGACTGATCTGGTGTCCGGTTTTATCGATTTGAGCGAGCCTGAAGTGGCTTTAAGCAGCCCGGTAGTAAGTTCTGTTGAAGTCGAAGCAACCGAAGAAGACGAAATTAAGGGTGTCGATTACGAAGAGGTCAAGACCAAAGTCGAAGAGCTCAGAAAACAAATGAAAGCGGTTTCGGCGGCAATCAAGAAACACGGCTATGAAAATGCCAAGGTCGGCCAAAAAATAGATCGGCTGGCGACATGTTTTATTGAGTTCAAATGGACGCCGCAATTTTTTAAAAAAATGACCGCCATCATCACGGATGGCGTAGCCAATATTCGTCGGGAAGAAAATCTGATTATGAAGTTATGCGTGGAAGTCGCCAAAATTCCCCGTGCAGACTTTATTGCCTCGTTCCCAGGGCATGAAACCGACCCTGAATGGTTGACACAGTACCTGAAGCCCGGCAGTCAGTATTTGTCAGATCTTGCCCTCCATGAAAAGGATATCCGCAAGGCGCAGGCCGCCTTAGCAGATATTGCCGGTGAATACGGCTTGTCGATCAGCGATATAAAGGACATCAACCGGCGCATGTCAATCGGCGAAGCCAAGTCCAGGCGAGCTAAAAAAGAAATGATCGAGGCTAATTTGCGTCTGGTCATTTCAATTGCCAAAAAATACACCAACCGGGGCTTGCAATTTTTGGATTTGATTCAGGAAGGCAATATCGGCTTGATGAAAGCGGTCGATAAGTTTGAATACCGTCGCGGCTATAAATTTTCGACTTATGCAACCTGGTGGATCAGACAGGCGATTACCCGATCCATCGCCGACCAAGCCAGAACCATCCGGATTCCGGTGCATATGATCGAAACGATCAATAAATTGAACCGGATTTCCAGGCAGATTCTCCAGGAAATGGGGCGGGAAGCGACGCCGGAAGAATTGGCTGAGCGTATGGAAATGCCGGAAGATAAAGTGCGCAAAGTGCTGAAAATCGCAAAAGAGCCTATTTCGATGGAAACCCCCATCGGCGATGATGAGGATTCGCACTTGGGTGATTTCATAGAAGATGCTAAAGTATTGTCCCCGATTGAATCGGCGACCATCGCGGGCTTGAGAGAGTCCACGCAAAATGTGTTGTCGGGGCTGACCGCCCGGGAAGCCAAAGTGCTCAGAATGCGCTTTGGTATCAATATGAATACCGATCACACACTGGAAGAAGTCGGCAAACAGTTTGATGTGACTCGGGAGCGCATACGGCAGATTGAAGCCAAGGCCTTGCGAAAACTGAGGCATCCTTCAAGATCCGAGCAATTGCGCTGCTTCCTGGATGGAGAATAGACATCCGGGCCCTTAGCTCAGTTGGTTAGAGCGTCCGACTCATAATCGGCAGGTCGAAGGTTCAAGTCCTTCAGGGCCCACCATGAATTTTAAAAGGCTGCGAAGGAGCAGCCTTTTTAGTATTTTAAGTTAAACAACCTTAAGGCAAGCCTGTGAGCAATAATTTCATTTTTACATCGGAATCGGTTTCGGAAGGCCATCCGGATAAAGTCGCGGATCAAATTTCAGATGCGGTATTGGACGCTCTGCTGGAGCAAGACCCGCGTTCACGGGTCGCTTGTGAAACCATGGTCAAAACCGGCATGGTCATTCTGGCCGGTGAAATTACCACGGACGCCTGGGTCGATACCGAAGCCCTGGTCAGAAAAGTCGTTTGCGAAATAGGCTACGACAGCGGCGATATCGGCTTTGACGGCCAGAGCTGCGCGGTGCTGAACGCTATCGGCAAGCAATCGTCCGATATTGCCATGGGCGTCGATGAATCGGCCGACCATGAACAGGGCGCGGGCGATCAAGGTCTGATGTTCGGTTATGCCAGCAATGAAACCGACGTACTGATGCCGGCGCCCATCACTTATTCGCATCTTCTGGTCAAACGTCAGGCCGAAGTGCGTAAAAACAGGACTTTGCCGTGGCTGCGCCCCGACGCTAAAAGCCAGATCACATTCCGTTATGAAAATAACAAGCCGGTTGCCATCGACGCGGTCGTCCTGTCCACGCAACATGCCCCGGACATCGCGGAAAAACAGGTGCATGAAGCCGTTATGGATGAAATTATTTTACCGGTGCTGCCTAAGGAATGGTTGCATAAAGGCACGAAATATTTCATCAACCCAACCGGGCAATTCATCATTGGCGGCCCGGTGGGCGATTGCGGCCTGACCGGACGTAAAATTATCGTCGATACCTATGGCGGCATGGCGCGGCACGGTGGTGGCGCTTTCTCCGGTAAGGATCCGTCCAAGGTCGATCGTTCTGCCACGTATATGGCGCGTTATGTGGCCAAGAATATCGTCGCGGCAGGTCTTGCCGAACGCTGCGAAATCCAGGTCTCCTATGCCATCGGTGTCGCCGAGCCGACTTCCATCAGTGTCGAAACTTTCGGCACCGGTAAGATCAGCGAAGGGTTCATGGTACAAATCATTCGTGATACTTTCGACCTCAGACCCAAAGGTCTTATTGCGACGCTGGATTTATTGAAACCTATCTACCGGACAACCGCCGCCTATGGGCATTTTGGCCGGACTGAAGATTCTTTCAGTTGGGAAAAAACCGATAAGGTGGACGCTTTGAAAGATGCCGCCAAACTTTAAACAATTAATCGGAAGAAACGCATGAGTCAGCAAGATTACAAGGTTGCGGATATTGCATTGGCCGAATGGGGCCGCAAGGAAATCAACATCGCCGAAACCGAAATGCCGGGATTGATGGCTTTGCGTACCGAATTTGGCGCATCGCAGCCACTTAAAGGCGCTCGTATTGCCGGTTGCCTGCATATGACCATTCAAACGGCGGTACTCATCGAGACCTTGACCGCTTTGGGCGCTGAGGTACGCTGGTCGTCCTGTAATATTTTCTCGACCCAAGATCATGCGGCGGCGGCGATAGCGGCGGTCGGCATTCCGGTCTTTGCCTGGAAAGGCGAAACCGAGGCGGAGGCCGAATGGTGTATCGTGCAAACCATCGAAGGGCCGGGTAACTGGCGTCCGAATATGATTCTGGATGACGGCGGCGATTTGACCTTGTTGATGCACCAAAAATATCCCGAGCTTATGAAGGATGTCAAAGGCTTGTCGGAAGAAACCACGACCGGCGTATTGCGGCTGACTGAAATGGTTGCAAAAGGAACCTTGAAAGTTCCCGCCTTCAATGTTAATGATTCGGTCACCAAATCAAAGTTCGATAATTTGTACGGCTGCCGGGAATCGCTGGTTGACGGCATCAAGCGCGCTACCGATGTCATGGTGGCGGGTAAAATTGCCGTCGTTTGCGGTTATGGCGATGTCGGCAAAGGCTGCGCGCAGTCATTGCGCGGCTTGGGCGCGACTGTCTGGATTACCGAAATCGATCCCATTTGCGCGTTACAGGCCGCGATGGAAGGTTTTCGTGTGGTCACTATGGAAGCTGCCGCGCCGATCGCCAATATTTTCGTGACTGCGACCGGCAATTTCAATGTTATTACCCACGAGCACATGCAAGCGATGAAAAATCAGGCCATCGTCTGCAACATCGGGCATTTTGATTCGGAGATTGAAATTTCCGCGCTGCGGCAATACACCTGGGAAAATATCAAACCCCAGGTCGATCATGTCATTTTTCCGGACAGTAAGCGCTTGATTATTCTGGCGGAAGGCCGCCTGGTCAATCTGGGTTGCGCAACCGGCCATCCAAGTTTTGTCATGTCCAATTCATTCTGTAATCAGGTACTGGCGCAAATTGAATTATGGAACCATGCCGACCAATACGAAAACAAAGTTTATGTGTTGCCTAAAAAACTGGATGAAAAAGTAGCCGCGCTGCATTTGCAACAATTGGGTGTTAACCTGACCACTTTGACGCAGGCGCAAGCCGACTATATCAATGTTCCGGTGGAAGGCCCGTTTAAACCCGAACATTACCGCTATTAATCCTGACGGACGGACTCGTGATGAATCCGTCCGTACCTTGTGCCTGATCTTATGCAAACACAAAAACATTACCCGCAACTGTTCAGTTTTGAATTTTATCCACCCAAAACCGAAGCCGGTACGGAAAGTTTGCAGAAAGTCCATCAAAAACTGGCGCGTCTGCAGCCTGATTTTTTCTCGGTGACCTTCGGCGCGGGCGGCTCGACCCGCGATAAAACCTACGAAACGGTAATAAAAATAGAACAGCAAGGCGTTCCGGCCGCGCCTCATTTATCCTGCGTCGCCTCCACCCGCGAAAATATTCTCGATATTCTCAAAGGTTACCGGGATAACGGCATCAAAAAAATCGTGGCTTTGCGGGGTGATTTACCGTCCGGAATGATGTCGGCAGGGCAGTTCCGTTATGCTAACGAGCTGGTTGAATTTATCCGCGCGGAAACCGGCGATTATTTTCAAATCCATGTGGCGGCTTATCCTGAAACGCATCCACAGGCCAGAAACGCCAACGAAGATTTGAAAAATTTCAAACGCAAAGTTGAGGCGGGGGCGAATGCCGCCATTACCCAGTATTTTTACAACGCCGAGTGTTATTATTATTTTGTCGATGCCTGCGAAAAAATGGCTATCGATATTCCTATCGTACCCGGCATCATGCCGATCACCAATTATTCACAGCTGTTCCGTTTCTCGGATATGTGCGGCGCCGACATACCCCGTTGGCTGCGCAAAAAACTCGAATGTTTCGGCGATGACCGCGAGCAGATCATCGCTTTTGGTCTGGATGTGGTGACAACCTTGTGCCAGCAGCTACTCGACAATGGCGCGCCCGGTCTGCATTTTTATACTTTGAATCAGGCTGAGCCGACGCTGGCTATTTTGAATAATCTCGATTTACCGGCCAGATCCTAGCCGTTTAGAAAAACCGGTCATGCGCGTTTCCAGATTGTATGTTTCGGCAAACCTTGAGGCCTGCCAAACACTGACTTTGGATGATGAGGCCAGCCATTATGTCCGAACCGTTCTGCGTCTCAAAAAAATGGCCGGAATCATTTTATTTGATGGTAAAGGCGGCGAATATAGCGGCACGGTGACAGAAGCGAGCCGAAACAAAGTGCAGGTTACACTCGGCAAATGGACTGACCGCAGTGTGGAGTCACCTCTCAATGTCACGCTGGGGCTCGCTGTTTCCCGTGGCGACAGAATGGATCTTGCCGTGCAAAAATCGGTCGAATTAGGTGTCAACGCCATCACGCCTTTATTGACCGAGCGCTGCGTGGTGCAGCTAAAGGGCGATAAAGCGCAGCAAAGACTGTCCCATTGGCGCAAAATCATGCAACATGCGACAGAACAATGCGGACGGACTTTACTGCCGACGTTAAATCCGGTTACGGATTTATCCGGCTGGCTGGAATCAAGGGCAGGGCTTAAAATTTTTCTCGATCCCCTCGCCGAGACTTCATTATCCACATTAACGCCGACATACGACGGTGTCACCTTATTATCGGGTCCTGAGGGGGGCTTTGCCAGTCATGAACGTGAAGCGGCCAAAGCGGCAGGTTTTATTCCGGTCAGGCTGGGGCACCGGATTTTACGGGCAGAAACCGCAGCGTTGGCCGCTTTATCGGCGCTGCAAATGCTCTGGGGCGATTTTGTCTAGTCCTGCGTTCATTTTTCTTTGGCAGATTGCGGTTTTGGACATTTGCAGGAATAAGCATTGAAATATCTTGGCTATGCCCTGGCGCCTCTGGCCGTTTTAATCACGGCTTCGGCCTTGGCTTGTGTGGTCGGTTACTGGGTGGTGCTGATAAGCGGTGATGTGTTTCCGCTGGATAAAGTGATCGGTAAAATCGGCAAGTTATTTTTGGTGCTGAGTATTTTGCCGCTGATGTATGCTCTCAAGTTGAGCGTCCGCGATCTGGGTTTTGCCAGGCGCCCTGTATTTTTCAGGCAATTGCTGCAAGGTTTAGGTCTGGGTCTTGTCACCTTGCTACCCGTGTTGATAGTGCTCTATGCCCTGGGTGTCAATGTGATCGATGTGTCCGGGCAGTGGACGCCGGTATGGCTGTTTAAAAAACTGCTGTTATCGTTGTTGCTGGCGCTATTGATTTCATGCGCCGAAGAGCCCTTGTTCCGGGGTGTGCTGGTAGCCGGGTTAAAAGATAAACTGCCGCTTATCGCAGTGCTGCTGATCAGCTCCATTTATTATGCGTCGCTGCATTTTCTGCACAGCCACAGCCGCTTCAGTTATGACGAAATCACTTTTTTCACGGGTTTTGTGCTGTTGGGCGAGGCTTTCGCCAATGTTTTTCGATTTGACAATATACCGCCCTTTTCGGCGCTGTTGATGGTCGGTGTGTTTTTGGCCCTGCTCAGAACTCGTATTGACCGAAGTCTTGGCTTATGTATCGGCTGTCACACAGCCTGGGTGTGGCAAATCAAAATGAATAAAGCGCTGTTCAATGTCGATTCGGGGGCCGAGTATTTTTATCTGGTCAGCGCTTATGACGGTGTTATCGGTCCTTTGGTCAGTGTTTGGTTGTTGTTCGTGATCGCCGTTTTTTGGGTTGTCCGAAAACTGCGTGGGGCGCAGCGCGCTCATTTCTGAAATTACCGAAAGCGTTTTTTGTTCGAATTGTCTATGTAAACGTATTACAGCTCTGCAAAGTTCCTTCTATCAAGCCTTTTTTAAACCAATCAACGCGTTGACGAGAAGTTCCATGAGTGAATGATTCAGGGGAAGCATAGCCTCTCGCCTGTTTTTGTAACCGGTCATCACCAATTGCGCTGGCTGCATGCAGTGCTTCTTCCACATCGCCCTGCTCAAGAATTTGCTTGGCCTTATCGGTATGATGGGCCCAAAGCCCCGCAAAGCAATCCGCCTGTAGCTCCAATCTAACCGACAGTTTGTTGGCCTCAGAAGGGCTCAAATTCTGTTGCGCCCGGCGTACTTGACCTGAAATACCGAGCAAGGTTTGAACATGGTGTCCTACTTCATGCGCTATCGCATAAGCCTGGGCAAAGTCTCCCGGTGCATTGTGATTGTTTTTAAGTTGCTGATAAAATCCAAGGTCAATATAAACTTTGTTGTCACCCGGACAGTAAAAGGGCCCCATGGCGGCTTGTGCATGGCCACAGGCTGAACCTGCATTGTCTGTAAATAAAACCAGCTTCGGTTCCTGATAACGTTTTCCTTGCAGGGCAAACAACGTGTTCCAGGTGTCTTCTGTATCAGCCAGAACGACACCGGTAACCGGACTTTTCCGAACATTTGGAAATTTACCTTTTCTTGGCCATGCTTAAGTTCGGCTGTACAATCGCCATAGCCTTGGTTTTAGAAGCAATTTATACTGGGGCGGCATCATCGGGGCGTCAGTAGCTTATTTTCATTTTGATTGGCGCTTATATGATTCAAGGGTAAATTAATTTTTTTTTGGAAAAACGTGCGCACTTTGAGTCATTAAAAACTAAAAATATTAAAGGGGAGAAAAAATGGGTTTATTTTCATTCATTAAAGGTGCTGGCGAAAAGTTGCTTGGAAATGACGATGTCAAAGCTGCAGATGAAAAGGCAAAACAAGAACCATCACCAGTGAATGTGGCAACTGCAAATAAAACAGCGGCGGATGCAATTGCCAATTATGTAGGAAAAATGAATTTAACCGCTGAAAACCTGGAAATCGGGTTTGATGGCGCAACCGCAACGGTGAGTGTTGCAGGTATCGCGGATACGCAGGAAACAAAAGAAAAAATATTATTATGCTGTGGTAATGTTAAAGGTGTGGAAAACGTAGAAGATAAAATGAGCGTTGCCAGTATAGCGTCTGATTCACAGTTTCATACCGTTGTAAGTGGCGATTCC
Source organism: Gammaproteobacteria bacterium HGW-Gammaproteobacteria-3 (assembly GCA_002843155.1). Lineage (GTDB taxonomy): Bacteria > Pseudomonadota > Gammaproteobacteria > Methylococcales > Methylomonadaceae > PGZD01. Next base: position 31,811 of record PGZD01000005.1, on the reverse strand, counting down.
TTATCTAAAATTGCAAAAGCATTTTATGGTGACGCCAATGCCTACATGAAGATCTTTGAGGCAAACAAACCCATGTTGAGTCATCCTGATAAGATTTATCCAGGCCAAGTGCTACGGATTCCACCGCAATAGTTTAACTATAACTGTTCAGACCCCTCTACATATGCGTAACGTATTGAGTTGCACACGGTAGTTATTCGGTTGATTTTGAGAAAAAATTAAGCTGTAAGTTGGCGGTCATTATTTATCAATGAGTTATGATTGCATCGTTATTAATGACGTCATTTTTAGCCTCTATAACCAATTGAAATATCTATGGAATGGGGGGTTGGACGGTTACGTTTTACACCATCCGCCTAAGTCGTTTAACAATAACGTTGCTCAGGACGTCGATTTATCCATAACCACATGGATGTGGTTATGCTGATAGTCTGAACCTTTCACGATGCCGGGGATTTGCCCGGATTGTTTTTTGAGCGCTTGAATCGGTAGATTTTGTTCTCACATAGATTTTATGTTTACATTGGAGAGTAAACCCAACTTATCTTTCATCTGCACTTTTCATACTCGATTAGCTGGGTTTTGCCGTTTTGCTTGTTATAATAGACGGCATTTTCAATGATTTTAACGTAATCGAGAGATTGGCATGATTCAAGGTAGTATCGTAGCGTTGGTGACGCCCATGGATGAAAACGGGGCAATAGACCAGTCCAGTCTGAAAAATTTAGTAGAATTTCACATCAACCAAGGCACTGATGCAATCGTAGCCGTTGGCACCACGGGCGAATCGGCGACGCTCGATGAAGATGAACATTGCGCAGTGATCAAGGCGGCGGTCGATTATGCCGCCGGGCGCATTCCTGTCATCGCGGGCACCGGGGCGAATTCCACGACCGAAGCGATCGAGTTGACGCATAGGGCAAAACTGGCGGGAGCCGATGCCTGTTTGCTGGTGACGCCTTATTACAACAAACCAACTCAGGAAGGCTTGTATTTGCATTACAAGGCGGTCGCCGAAGCCGTCGCAATTGATCAGATTCTTTATAATGTGCCGGGGCGTACGGCTTGTGACATGCTGCCGGAAACGATCGGCAGACTGTCCCATATCGACAATATTGTCGGTGTTAAAGAAGCGACCGGCAAGCTTGAAAGGGTCAAGCAGATTCGTGATTTATGCCGCGATGATTTTGCTTTATACACCGGCGACGACGCCACCAGTTGCGACTTTTGTCTGCTGGGCGGCAATGGCTCCATTACCGTTACCGGCAATGCCGCGCCCAGACTGGTGCACGAAATGATCGCCGCCGCCATGAACGGCGACCGTGAAACAGCATTGGCCATCGATGCAAAACTGATGGGCTTGCATAAGCATTTATTTATCCAGTCGAACCCCATTCCGATAAAATGGGCGCTGGCGGAAATGGGCTGGATCAAGCCCGGCATCCGGTTGCCATTGACGTGGCTGACCGAAGACTGTTATGAGATAGTCAGGGCCGCCCTGCGTCAGGCTGAAGTCGTCTGAAATTATGAACCCAGTCAAAATCGGTAAGGCTTTAATGTTGAGCTGTCTGCTGCTGGCAGTTTCTGCTTGTAGCCAGATCAAAAGTTATTTTCCGGATAAGGAAAAAGATTATCAATTCAAGACTGAAATACCGGAACTTGTTCTGCCCCCCGATCTGAGCCGAAACGAAACGGCAAAATCGCCGTCACCGCCGGTCTCTGTCAGTGTTGAATCGCCGCTACCCGAGCCCACGGTAGCAACGGACGAAGACCAGCAAATCCATGTCGAGCGGGTTATTTATGACGGCGGTGCCACGCGCTTGAGAGTCGATCGGAGTTTTGCCAAAACCTGGCCCATCGTCGGTAAAGCTTTGGCGCGTGAAGCCATTGAAATCATTGCGCGCAATAAACCGGAAAATATGTACATCGTCATGTACGATCCGGGCGAGCAGAAAATAACGGATGAATCTTTTTGGGATGAAATACGCTTTGTTTTTGATAAGCTTGGCGGTAATGAACGGGAGTATCGGATCAAACTTGCCGAATATGAAGATTTTACCGAAGTGATCGTACTGGATGAAAACGACAAGCCTCTATCCGAAGGCGCCGGATTATCGTTGTTGCTGCAAATACAAAAAGGCATTGAAGACGATTTGGCCGAATCTGTGCCAACGCCCGTCCCCGTTCCATCATCAGATGACAGAAGACCGAAGACAGAAGACAGATAGTTGGTGCGCAAGCGACGCGTTTAAAAAAAGCGTAGCGAAGCCACACAAAAATCTGTCCTCTATCCTCCGTCCTCTGCTGAGCAGATCTAAAATACTTTTTTACCTTGTTTTTCTTTGCCCATGTTAAAAATTCCCGGAACCGCCGCGCTTTCTGATTTTAGAATCAATAAATTAATGACCGAACTCAACGCAATCGGCCCACTTCCCCTGGTCAGCGCTGTGTCGGCAAGCTATATTCATTTCATCGACCTCGAACAGGCACTGGACGATAACCAGGCGGCGGTTCTGACGCGACTGCTGACCTATGGTTCAGAGGACGTGATTAATACCGGGCAAGGCGAAAAACTCACCGTTGTGCCAAGGCGCGGCACGCTTTCACCCTGGTCGAGTAAAGCCACCGAAATTGCCCGGCGCTGCGGTTTGACCGCCGTCAAGCGCATCGAAAGGGGCGTTGAATATAACTTGGTCACAGAAACCGGGCTGACTCAAACGCAGCGCGAAAAAATCGCTGCCTTGCTGCATGATCGAATGACGCAAGTGGTTCTGGTCAGTGATTCGATAAACGAAGACGACTTGTTCGCGCAGCACCCGCCTGAACTCTTGCGGCGCATCGGTGTGCTTGAATCCGGGCGCAATGCGCTGATGGCCGCCAATGGTAGTTTGGGGCTAGCGCTGTCGGAGGATGAAATCGATTATTTGACCGAAAGTTTTCAAAAATTGGGACGCAATCCGACCGATGTCGAGCTGATGATGTTCGCACAGGCCAACTCGGAACATTGCCGCCACAAAATTTTCAACGCCGGATGGCGCATCGACGGGGTTGAGCAGGCCGAATCATTGTTTCAAATGATACGCCATACCGCCGAGCAAAGCCCGGACGGCATTTTGTCCGCCTACAGCGACAATGCGGCGGTGGCGAGCGGTTCGGTAGCGAAAGTTTTCATCCGGGATGCGCACACCGGCGAATACCGTTACCAAGAAGAAGCCGCGCATTTGCTGATGAAAGTCGAAACGCACAATCATCCGACCGCCATTTCGCCGCATCCGGGCGCGGCTACAGGTTCCGGCGGGGAAATCCGTGATGAAGGCGCGACTGGCCGGGGTTCGGCTACGAAAGCCGGCTTGACCGGTTTTACGGTCTCCCAGTTAAAAATTCCGGGCTTCGAACAGCCCTGGGAAACCGACAACGGCAAGCCCGGACGCATGGCCTCGGCTTTGGACATCATGCTGGAAGGCCCGATTGGCGCCGCCGCCTTTAATAATGAATTCGGACGCCCGAATATTGCGGGTTTCTTCCGCAGTTTCGAACAAAGCGCACCCGGCGACGGCAATCAATTTCGAGGTTATCACAAGCCTATCATGCTGGCGGGCGGCATGGGCAATATCCGCCCCATGCTGATTGAAAAACAGCCGATTCCCCCGGGTTCCCTGATCATCATACTCGGGGGGCCTGCCATGCTGATTGGCCTGGGCGGCGGCGCGGCTTCTTCGCAGACTTCCGGCGAAGCTTCGGAAGCTTTGGATTTCGCTTCGGTGCAACGGGAAAATCCGGAAATGGAACGCCGTTGCCAGGAAGTGATCAACCATTGCAATGCGCTGGGCGACAACACGCCAATCATTTCCATACATGACATCGGCGCCGGCGGCCTGTCGAACGCCGTGCCGGAAATCATTCACGATTGCGCCCGAGGCGGACGTTTTGAATTGCGCGAGGTGCCCAATGCCGACCCGGGCATGTCGCCGATGCAAATCTGGTGTAACGAAGCGCAGGAACGCTATGTCGTCGCCATTAAACCACAGGCTTTGGACTTGTTCAAAGCGTTCTGCGAGCGCGAACATTGCCTTTATGCCGTGATTGGCGAAGCGACCGAAGCCGAACATCTGGTATTGAACGACAGCCTTTTGGGCGAGCGGGCAATCGATTTGCCGATGTCGTTATTGTTTGGTAAGCCGCCTAAAATGCAGCGTGATGTCCAGCGCATCGAGCCTGCCTTGAGCGCCCTCGATACCCGCGCTATCGAAATCACAGAAGCGGTCAGGCGAGTGCTGTCTCATCCGTCCGTGGCCGATAAAAGTTTTTTGATTCATATCGGCGACCGCTCGGTGACAGGATTAGTGGCGCGCGATCAAATGGTGGGACCCTGGCAAGTGCCGGTGGCCGATGTCGCAGTCACTGCCACAGGCTTTTATGCGCTGACCGGCGAGGCGATGGCGCTGGGGGAGAGGACGCCGCTGGCGATCATCGACGCCCCGGCGTCGGGCCGCATGGCTATTGGTGAAGCATTGACCAACCTGGCGGCGGCGCGTATCGGCGGACTGCAAAAAATCAAACTCTCGGCCAACTGGATGGCGGCGGCCGGAACGCCGGGCGAAGACGCCGCGCTGTTCGATACCGTCAAAACGGTCGGCAAGGAGCTATGCCCGCAACTGGGTATCGCGATTCCGGTCGGCAAGGACTCGTTGTCGATGAAAACCGTCTGGCGCCAAGAGGGCCGGGAAAAAACCATGAGTTCGCCGGTATCACTGGTTATTACCGCTTTTGCGCCGGTGCTCGACATTGCTGAAACCTTGACGCCGCAGTTGCGGCATGAAGCCGGTGCCTTGCTGCTGATCGATTTGGGGCAAGGCCGGAACCGGCTCGGTGGGTCTGTGCTGGCGCAGGTTTACGGGCAACTGGGCAATGACTGTCCGAATCTGGACGATGCCCTGTTATTCAAGGCTTTTTTTAATGCAATACAGACATTGAACAGCCAGGGCAAGCTTTTAGCCTATCATGACCGTTCCGATGGCGGCCTGCTGGCCACCGTTGCGGAAATGTCGTTTGCCGCCAGAGTCGGCGTTGATCTGGATTTAAGCGCTTTGGGCGAAGACCTGTTGGCGGCCCTGTTCAACGAAGAGCTGGGCGCGGTAGTGCAGGTCAGGACGGAGGATACCCGGGAGGTGCTTGAGTTGCTGGCGCAAGCGGGCTTGAGTGCTTGCAGCCATCAAATCGGTGTGATTAAAGATGCGCAGCAGTTGACGTTCAGCCATCGCGGTCAGGTGGTTTATTCGGCGACGCGCGCGCAATTGCAAGGTTATTGGTCTGAAGTCAGTTATCGGATGCAGGCGCTGCGCGATAACCCTGCGTGTGCGCAAGCACAATTCGAGGCTATCGCCGATGATCTGGACCCGGGCTTGAATGTGAGTCTGACATTCGATAATGCGGAAGATGTTTGTGCCCCGTTTATCAACAAAGCCCGGCCTAAAATTGCCATTTTGCGCGAACAAGGGGTCAACGGCCATGTCGAAATGGCGGCGGCGTTCGACCGCGCCGGTTTTACCGCTATCGATGTGCATATGACCGACATTATTCAGGGCCGGGTCAGTCTGGGTGATTTCACGGGGCTTGCCGCCTGCGGCGGTTTTTCCTACGGCGATGTGCTGGGTGCGGGCGGCGGCTGGGCCAAGTCGATTCTGTTCAATCCGCGTGCGCGCGATGAATTCGCCGCATTTTTTCAGCGCCAGGACACTTTCGGCTTAGGCGTCTGCAACGGCTGTCAGATGATGGCAGGTCTCAAGGAACTGATTCCCGGCAGCGAATATTGGCCGCGCTTTATGCGCAACACGTCGGAACAATTCGAAGCCCGGGTGGCTTTGGTGGAAGTGCAGCAATCAGCGTCCATTTTGTTTAAAGACATGGTCGGCTCGCGCTTACCGGTCGTTATCGCGCACGGTGAAGGCCGGGCGCAATTTGCAGCAGATCCTGCTCTGGCTCTGGCGGCTGAGGCCGTATCCTTGTGTTATGTCGATAATTACGGCGAGTTGGCTACCGAATTTCCGGCCAATCCCAATGGTTCGCCGTTTGGTATTACCGGCCTGACCACAACCGACGGCCGTTTCACGATCATGATGCCGCATCCTGAGCGTTGCTTCCGGACACTGCAAAACTCATGGCGTCCGGGCGACTGGAGTGAATACGGGCCGTGGCTGCGCCTGTTCAGGAACGCGAGGGTGTGGGTGGCTTGAAAAAAATCCAAACAACCCCATAGTTTGTATGGGTGGCCAATGTTTTTGGCGGCCACTTGTCACAAGTTGTTCTACCAATATTCATGTGGAGGTTGTTATGGCTATTACACGTTATGAACCCTGGGGTTTATTGACCCAATTGCAAAAAGAACTGGATCGTGCTTATGAAGGTTCCGGCGAAGGTTCCATCGCGACTGCGGAATGGGCGCCGACGGTGGACATCAAGGAGGAGAAAGATAAGTTTGTCCTGCATGCCGATATTCCCGGCGTCAAACCCGAAGATATCGATGTCAGCATGGAAAATGGCGTACTGACGATCAAAGGTGAAAAAAACACCGAAGCAAAAACCGAAAAAGAAAACTACAAGCGCATCGAGAGGACTTATGGTTCGTTTTACCGGCGTTTCAGCCTGCCGGATAGCGCCAATGCCGAGGCCATTTCGGCAAAATCCAGGCATGGCGTTCTGGAGATAACCATTCCAAAACAGGAAGCGGTTCAGCCCAAAAAAATCGCTGTGGCTGAGGAGGAATAAATAAACGGGGTCTTCGGACCCCGTTTTTATATTTCACCCGGCGCGCCAAGCTCTCGGGGTAACAAAATCCGCCCGCATCCCAATCATTCAGCACTGTCAAGAATGCTTTTAATCAGCGCCCTGAGCCAGGCATGTCCAGGGTCGGTTGTGTCTACATGGCGCCAATACAAATTGAGTTTTATTGCATTTAAAGGAGCCGGCAGATAATGGGTTTTTATGGGCAGATAATTTTCCAGAATATGCACTAAGCGCAAAGGTGCAAGAGCAACCAGCTTTGAAGTGGAGACTATGTAAAAAGTACTCCACATGGTTGTCAGGGTATAGCGGGGCGGATGGAAATTGGGATTTTGTTTTAGCGCATTCAGTAACGGTTCGTGTTCGTAGCCGGAACAGATAAGGTCCAGGCCAATGATAGCTTCAAGTGTCAGTTTATCCGGTAAGGGTGGATGCTGGGGGCCGCTGATAAGAACCATTGTGTCGCCGCATACCGTTTCGCTGTGGGTTTCTGTGGTAATTTTCCGGTCAGCCACCAAAGCCAAATCAATAATACCGCTTTGCAGTTCTTTGTCGACATCATCGTTTTTAGGGGGAAGTGTGCGTACGACTTTAATATTGGGCGCGTGTTGTTGAAGATGAGCGATAAGCTTTGGAAACAACGCGAGTTCGCCATAATGAGTTGTGGCGATGCGGAAAGTGTAATCAGAGGTGGCCGGGTCGAAGTGAATTTGTTGCGCGAGGCTGGATTCGATTTTTTGCAGGCAGCATTTGATATTGTCATAAAGGCTGTCGGCCTGGCGGCTGGGTGTGATACTTCGGCTGTCTTTGATAAATAGCTTCAACTCCAGTGTGTTGTTTAACCGGGTGATAGCGTTGCTGACTGCGGACTGGGTTAAATGCAATTGCTGTGCCGCCAGGGTAATGCTTTTGCAGTCATAAACCACCACAAAAATATGTAACAAATTGAGGTCGATATTGCGGATGTTCATGAGGTTTTGGCATCTCGGTTCAAGTCAAGGAGAAGACAGGCGTTAGATTATACTTTTTTAAGCATAAGAATAATTTAAGGTTGCATTTAAAATATTAATGGATGGCATTCAAATTTTAAAGTGGTTGCTCTGAAATATCTCGACTAAACTTTTCTTCAGGTTTTAATCTTAAATTAAGGTTGATGTGTTCTCGAAAGCCTGTTTGCCAAGTCAAGCAGCGCGGAATTCAACTTTAAGCGGTTAAAGTCTGAATGAGCGTATGCGGCGCCAAGCTTCCTGCGCTTTTTTGATTTCCAAGCGATTTGTTAATACTAATGCTAACGCTTAGCGATACTAATAATTATAGCTACAAAGTAAAGTTTATTCAGCAAGTCGTTTAAGTCTGACTTTTAAGATAATTGAGGAAGGTAGGATGTTAAAGAAAAGAAGAGAGCTATTAAAAGCGGGAGCGGCGGCGTTGACGGTGCCGGCCGTTTTCGGCGGAGTGATGCTGCCGCGCTCGGCGCAGGCGCAGCTTTGCCGGGCCACCGGCATCAGAAGCCCCGGCACCGAACCGGATAGTCCACCGGTGACGCCGTATACGGAGCCTCTATTCGTGCCCGACGCTTTACAGCCGATCAATCCGGCGCAATTGGCAACGCCGCCGGATCCGAACCGGCATCAGCGCTTTGACGAATTTCGACCGCAAAAATATTACGAGCAGCGCATCACCGAAGGCGTCTGGAATTATCACAGCCAATTATCGGCACTGACGCCTGCACAAGCCGGTGCGCCCGCAGGCACAGGTTCACTGGCCTGGCTGTATAACGGCAGTACGCCGGGGGAAACATTGGTGGCGCGTTATGGCGAGCCTGTTTTCGTGCGCAGGCACAATCTTTTACCCACTTCGGATAAGGTGGAAATGCCCATCGGTTTTCCGGCCATTTCCACGCACCTGCACAATGCGCATACGGCATCTGAAAGTGACGGTTATCCGATGGATTTTGCCGTGCCCGGGCAATTCTGGGATCACCACTATGCCATGATGTATGCCCGCAATAACCCGGATGAAGCGCTGGCTAGTCTTTGGTATCACGATCACATGATCGATTTCACTTCGACTAATGTTTATGCGGGATTGTCGGGTATGGCGATTTTTTACGATCACATCGATAGCGGCAATGAAAGCGACAGCAACGAGAGCGCCTTGCGCTTGCCCGGAAACTTGCGTTTTGGCGGCGCCCCCGGCAGTGCCAATGGCTATGATATATCATTGCTTTTACATGATGTGCGCTTCACGCAAAATGGTAACCCTACCTACAATATTTTCGATACCGACGGCCATTTGGGTGATCTGATTACCGTCAACCGCAAAGTCCAGCCTTACTTGAATGTGGAGCGCCGTAAATACCGTTTCCGCATTTATGACGGCGGCCCGTCGCGTTTTTACGAACTGGCGTTGAGCGATGACAGCAAGTTCATTGTGATATCGAACGACGGCAATTTACTGGAAGAGCCGGTCGAAGCTTCGACTTTGGTCATGGGGCCTGCCAACCGGCATGATGTCATTATCGACTTTTCCCGCTATAGCCCCGGTTCCACGGTTGAAATCCTCAATATTATGGAGCAAATTAACGGCCAGGGCCCCACCGGGCGACGCCTGGAAGGGCCTGAGCGCATGAAAGTCATGCAGTTCAGGATTATTGACAGCAATGTCGTGGACAACAGCCGCATTCCCGATTTCCTGCGTAAATTGCCCGCTATTAACTTGCATGAAGTGGTTGCCGAACGCGAATGGGTATTCGACCATGATATGGGCTTGTGGACGGTCAACGGTAGTTTCATGGATCCGAGCATTATTTCCGCAGCACCTAAGCAAGGCACCGCAGAAATATGGAATTTCGTCAATGCCGGCAGTTCCTGGGCGCATCCCTGCCATGTCCATTTTGAAGAATTTCAGGTACTGGAATGGAACGGCAAAAAGCCGACTGGCGTATTACGCGCCAGAAAAGATGTCGCCACCTTGGGACCGAACGACCATGTCAAAGTGTTCTACCGCTTTGACGATTTTGTCGGACGTTATGTCATTCATTGCCACAACAACGTGCATGAGGACAATGCCATGATGTTGCGCTGGGATATTACCCCGGGCTGATGCACAGGCAAGAGTCATGACTAAAACAATTATTTCGGATTCCAAGGAGTCAATTATGAAAAACAGAAGAGCATTTCTTGCCTCTGCCGCATTGGCCATGCCGACTGCCGCCATGGCGGCGACCGGTGCGAAGGTTTTGGCAAGCCCCGCTGCAATTAAAGACTGTCCGCGCGCGGTTGGCGGCAAAACGGCACAGCGCTTTCCTCAAGTTATCGTGCAAGATCAACACAAGAAAAAAGCCTGGTTTTACGAGGAACTGATTCACAATAAACTGGTATTGGTCAATTTTACTTCGGTGCAAGGCGAGCAACACTATCCCATTGTCAATAACCTGGTGAAAGTCCAGGCGATGTTGGCAGAGCGTCTGGGCAAAGATGTGCATATGTACACCATTACCACCGCGCCGCATCAGGATAGCCCTGAAAAACTGAAAGCGCTGGCGGATGCACAGGGCGCCCAGTGGAAATTTCTGACCGGGCAGCCTGAGGATGTGCGTGAAATTTTGCGTGCTTTCGGCGTGCATGGCGCAATTCATGGCCTGTCCTGGATCGGCAACGAAAAAACCGGACGCTGGCTATCCAAAGCCAGTCGCCAACATCCGCTTTATATCGCGGAGGCGGTCGCAAGACTGAGTACCGGGGAACATTATAAGCCGTTCCTGGTTGATATGCACAGTGTGTGAGGGGAAATTACGATGAAATTAACAGGTAAAAAACAATTTGCCAAAGCTTCGGGCGTTATCCTGGGTTTAAGTTTGGCGTCGCTTGCACTGGCCGAACATCCGGGCACACAGCCCCGTCCAGGGCCATCAGCCCAATCCCTGTCGGCCGATGGTGTGACCACTACGGTCATTACGCCGGAAGGCCATTTCCCGCCGCAAAATCCTTTCGACGAGCCGCCGGGCAGCAATTTCTTGATGACCGTTTATGAAAACGCGCGCGATTTCAATGGCGATGAAATGCCCAACACCCTGCCTTCGACACCCGATGGACGTTACAATTTGCATGACGGTCCGGTATTGACCGAAGCCATCAATAAAACCAATCCATCGGAAGATTTGGATGCGGTGATTGATTTTTTCGAAAACTCCCACAACAATGCACAGAGTTTTTTCGAGAAAAACAATATCGGTAATTATGTCAGGAACCGGGGCGTCGATAAGCTGATGGCGCAGCGCGGTATCGATATTCTGGAAGGCAACAAGATTAAAGACCGTGCTTATAGCGGTTTTCCGATGCTGCATTACAACGGCCCGAATAAAATCAAAAAAGTAAAACCGATTTGTCAGGGCAGGCGCTGCCATGATCCCTTATCGCCCGACGATATTGTGATCGGCGGCAATGTCGATGTGGAAATGATTTTCTGGGATCAACACATCGAAGCCGATACCGCTTTCATCGATCCTTCGGATGTGCAGGAAGTGCCGTGGACCATCACCTATCATGTCAATATCCTGCATGGCGGCATGGAAGACTTCTCGCCGATGGTGATGTACTTCGACCAAACGCCGGAGCACACCACAGGACCTTTCCATGTGGCCATGGATCAGAGCTATTTTCCGATGCTCAAGGAAGGTACGCGCTATACCGTCAAAATCAAGGAATCCAAAGGCAAATATTACAACCTGACTTATACCTGGGGCTGGCGCATCCATCCGCCGCGCGTACAGGTAACTGAAAACGCACTGAAAACCACGCCCGACGGTACGACCCTGCCCCAGCATGAAATCAATGTGTTCGGCGCCAATCCTATGGGCAGTCAAGCCAATAAACTGGCGGCGATTGCCAAAATCGGCGATCTTGCACCGGCTAAACGCATGTGGAATATCTTGCGGACGTTGGGCAATGGCGTACAGTTGAGCAAAGACGAGGTTTCGGCCCAGGTGGCGGAGCTCAGGGCCGCTTACCTCGACTGGACGGACCGCACCAAACTGCCTGCGGGCGTTAAAGCCGACCCGAACGCGACCTTGACGCTGTTTTATGTCAATAACACCATTTATGGTAGCCGTATGGGACTGCAAGGCGAAGGTAGCGAACTGGGTTCCGCCAGCTTTAAAGGAGTGAGCAATGCCAGTGCGCATGACTGGAAAATAAGGCCTTATAATTTTAAAGCGACATTATATAATGGCGATCATTTTCCCCACGCTTACATGAACGTGGATTTTGGCGGCTCGCGCGGCTGGGAAAATCAGTTCCAGTTTACCGATCCGACAACCGCGCTGGCGGACCATCCGCACACAGAGCCGGTACCGATTGTCGGCAGTCGCTACACTATCACCGAAGAAGTGCTGGATATCTCGCCAAATCCTGTCAAGCGTGATCTGCTCGTTGATCCGGCAACAGGCGAGTCCATTGTAACTATTGATAAAATATTGCCCATGAACTCCGGCGGTCCTGAAGAGTTTTTACAAGCCTCGCCACGCGATCCGGATATCAACGCCGACCCGCAGTTGGGTTCGGGCTGTTTCTTTACTTTCGGTCGGAATCATGCCTGGCCCAATGCAGGCGGCCCTTGGGGCGCCATCATGGTACCGCCGGTCGCGGAAGACGGTACGCCCGGAATGCACAAAGTCGATATTACTTTTAACTATGAACCCAGCATCAGGCTGCGCATGTATCAATTCGATCCTTTGCATCACGATGTCGCCGTTTATTCATTGCATTAAAACTTAAATAACTGGTAATGAAAACAGCCCTCCAGGATTTGGCGGGCTGTTTATATTTTGGCGATTCGGCTTTTGCTCTGACGATGGTGTTAAATAAAAAAACAATCATTACCCTGTTGCTGACCGCCTTGACTACAGGGCTTGCAGGCTATTTTGCCGGGCGTAAACCGGTGTCGATAGCCATGCAGGATTCAACCGGCACCCAAATAGCGGCACAAGCTCAGGCGCATCTTACAAGACATCATCACAACGGTTTTCCGGCAGTGACCATCGAGCCGTCCGTAGTTCAGAATTTAGGCGTGCGCACGGCGCGCGCGGAAATCGGCGAAATGAGCCAAAGCATTGAAACGATAGGCAAGATTACCCGTGTCGATCAAACCGCGCGGCGCATCATCACGCCGCCGATTGACGGCCAACTGGCCTATCTCGCCGATAAATACCCAGGCGATGACGTGCGACAAGGTGAATTGCTGTTCAGCATTGCCTCGACACCATTATTCGAGCAGGAGCGCCGTTTTCAGGAGGCGTTTTTGGCAGGAGAGACGGCTAATGCCGACACTGCGCTTGCAGCGCTGAACCGGCAAGGACTCAATCCTGAACAAATCGCCAAACTGCAAGCAGGCGCCAGGCCTGAATTGCCGGTTGAAGTGTATGCCCGGGAAGCGGGTTATATATTCGCCCGGCGCGGCACAGTGGGTGAGCCGGTCAATACCGGCTTTACCGTGTTCAATATCGGCGGCAATTACCGGGTGGTGGAGGTGACTGCGGAAATTTTTGAACGGCAATGGGGCAAAGTCGAAGAGGGTCAACGTGCGTTCATGTCGGTACGCGGTTTGCCGGGTATCGTTTTTGAAGGCCGGGTGGTTCGGGTTGAGCCACCGGTAGGTTTTACCACCCGTTCACTGGAAGTCAGGCTCAAGTTCAAAACCGATAATCCGGAATTGACGCAAAGTCTGTTCGCGCGTATCAAAATCCTCGACAAATCCCGCAAAAAGGTGTTGATGGTGCCGCAAGAAGCCGTAATTCGCACGGCCGACGGCGAACGTGTGGTCGTGGTGCGTGCGGACGGGCTGTATCAGCCGGTTGCGGTGCTTGCAGGCGAGGCGTCGGCGGGACGGGTCGAAATCCGGTCGGGATTGGATGAGGGCGCGGTCGTGGTCGCTTCCGGGCAGTTTCTGATCGATTCGGAAAGCAATCTGCAAGCGGAATTGCTGCGCATGGCGGCAACCGGGACGATGCCCCGGTCTGTTCATCAGCATTAGGTCGGGTGCTATGATTGCCGCACTGATTCGTGCATCCATCCGTCATCGTTTGCTGGTGTTGCTGGTGGCAATGCTGTTAAGCCTTTGGGGAATTTATTCGGCGACAACGCTGCCGCTGGATGCCTTGCCCGATTTATCCGATGTGCAGGTGGTGATTCGCACGTCTTATAACGGCCAGTCGCCGCAAATTGTCGAAGATCAGATAACCTACCCGCTATCGACCGCGATGCAGTCGGTACCGGGTGCGACTTCAGTCAGAGGCTATTCGTTTTTCGGTGATTCTTATGTGTATGTGATATTTGCCGACGGCACCGATTTATATTGGGCGCGTGCGCGTGTTCTGGAATATTTGAGTCAGATCGCAGGACAGTTGCCGACAGGCGCCAGGCCGAAATTGGGACCCGATGCCACCGGTTTGGGTTGGATTTATGAGTATGCCTTGGTTGACCGTTCTCAAAGCCATGATCTGGCCAAATTGAAAAGTTTGCAGGACTGGTTTCTGAAATATGAATTACAAACCGTACCCGGTGTCGCCGAAGTCGCGAGCTTTGGCGGTATGGTCAAGCAATATCAGGTGGAAATCGATCCGGATAAATTGCGCGGCTATTATCTGACTTTGGCTAATGTCCGCCGCGCCATTGCTGAAGCCAATGCCGATGCCGGCGGTTCGGTGCTGGAATTGGCCGAGGCCGAGTACCCGGTGCGCTTGCAAGGCTATATAAAAAGTATCGACGATGTCGGTCTGATCAGTGTGCCGACTTTGAAACGGCGCCTGTCCATTTCATCGGTGCTGCTCGATGACATTGCCCGAAGCATTCATTTAGGGCCCGCTCAGCGCCGTAGTGTAGCCGATCTCGACGGGATCGGCGAAGTGGTGGGCGGCATTGTGGTGATGCGTTCGGGAGCCAATGCGCTGGCCACCATTGAAGCCGTCCAGGCCAAGCTTGTCAAGCTCAAGCAAAGCCTGCCGCAAGGGGTTGAGTTGGTGGAAACCTATAACCGCGCCACCTTGATTAAACGGGCGGTCAAAACGCTCAGCCAGCGCCTGGGGGAAGAATTACTGGTCGTGGTCTTGGTGTGCACGCTGTTTTTATACCACTTCCGTTCGGCACTGGTTATTGCCGTCAGCCTTCCGGTCGGCATTTTGACTGCGTTCATTGTCATGCGCCTTCAAGGCATCGATGCCAATATCATGTCGCTGGGCGGAATTGCCATTGCGATGGGGGCGATGGTGGATGCGGCGGTGGTGATGATAGAAAATGTCCATAAACACTTGGAACGCCCGGCTCAGGATGGATGCGGCCGTCTACAGGTAATACAGAATGCCGCTGCGGAAGTCGGTGCGCCGCTGTTTTTTTCGTTGTTGATCATCGCCTTGAGTTTTTTGCCGATTCTGGCCATGGAAGGGCAGGAGGCCAAATTATTTACGCCGCTGGCGTTTACCAAAACCTATGCCATGGCGGCGGCGGCAGGTTTGTCGGTGACCTTGGTGCCGGCCTTGATGGCTTATTTCATAAAAGGGGGCATTGCCGGAGAGGCGGCCAGTCCATTGAACCGACGCATGATTCAGACTTACCGGCCTGTGCTTGCGCGGGTTTTGCAACGGCCTGGAGCGACGCTCATTATCGTGGCGCTGTTACTGGTTTCGGCAGCATGGCCGTTGGCCCGTTTGGGTAGCGAATTCATGCCGGAAATGAATGAAGGCGATTTGTTGTATATGCCGATCACGCTACCGGGCATTGCCATCGGCAAGGCCCGGCAATTGCTTCAGCAGACCGACCGTTTAATCAAGACGCAGCCGGAAGTCGAACGGGTGTTCGGCAAGGCCGGGCGCGCAGATAGCGCAACCGACCCCGCGCCTTTGACGATGCTGGAAACGCTGGTCAAACTCAAGCCTGAAGCGCAATGGCGACCAGGCATGACATTGGCCAAAATAAAGCAGGAGCTGGATGCGAGATTGCAGATTCCAGGCGTGCGCGGTGCCTGGCTGATGCCGATCAGGGCGCGTATCGATATGCAATCGACCGGCATCAACACGGCGCTTGGAATTAAGCTCTCAGGCCCTTCGATTGAAGGCATCGAGCAACTCGGGCGGCGCATCGAGACGGCTTTACAGACTATCGAGGGAACTCAATCGGTGTATTCAGAGCGTGTCGCCGATGCCCGCTATATTGACATTGAGATTGACCGTTTCGCCACCGCGCATTTCGGATTGAGTATCGCCGAAGTGGAAGAGGCGGCCAGTATCGCCATAGGCGGGGAAGATGTCACCTATATCGTGGAAGGCCGCGAACGCTATCCGATCAATTTGCGCTACCCAAGAGATTTGCGGGATTCGATTGCCAAACTGAAAGAGCTGCCGATCGTAGCGACCGAGGATACCTTCATTCAATTGCAGGATATTGCCGAAGTACGGACAGCCAAAGGTCCGCCGATGATTAAAAGTGAAAACGCCCGCCTCAATGGCTGGGTGTACATCAGCACCGATGGCGGTGATCCCGGTTCTTATGTCAAGGCCGCAACAGCGGCATTACAGGAACAAGTGCCGTTACCGGCAGGCTATACCCTGACTTGGTCGGGTCAATATGAAGCGATGGCGCGAATGCAGGAAAAAATGTTGACTATCATTCCGATGACAGTGCTGGTGATTATGATATTGCTGTATTTGTGTTTTCAAACTTTGATGGAAGCGCTGATGGTAATGGCGATGCTGCCGTTGGCATTGATCGGCGGTGTCTGGCTGTTGTGGTTGCTGGATTATCACCTGTCGGTTGCGGTGCTGGTGGGTTTTATTGCTTTGGCCGGGGTCGCGGCCGAATTTGGCGTGATCATGATCATTTATTTACGCCAGGCCGTGCACAGTGCCGCGCCCGAAACCGAAGCAGAATTGCGCCGTGCCGTCATCAGGGGCGCCGTGTTGCGTGTGCGGCCAAAAGCCATGACCGCCGCTGTCATTATCCTAGGCTTGTTGCCGATTCTACTTGGTGGCGGCACGGGTTCGGAGGCCATGCAGCGCATTGCCGCGCCGATGATAGGCGGTATGTTCAGCGCGCCGCTGGTATCGATGCTGGTGCTGCCGGTGCTGTATTTTTTGTGGTGTAAAAAACAACTTATCATCAAGGATTAAAGGCAATGAATAAAGCTTTATCAGAGGCGGCAAAGTTAATGGTGGTATTGGCTTATCTATCAATTCTGGAGGGTTGCGCCAGCCGGCCTGCGACAACTGTAGCAAAAGTTTTTCAGGAAGGTGGGTATTATCAAACGTTCAATCCGGTGTTGCCGGTGGCGACAACAGACGGCCGGATCGAAGTGGTCGAAGTGTTTTTTTATGCCTGCCCTCACTGCAACGCGCTGGAGCCTAAAATTAAAAACTGGTTAAAGGATAAACAGGGGCAGATTGATTTTAAACGTGTTCCGGCCATCATGGGCGCGGCTTTCGTCGATCAGGCCAAAGCTTATTATGTCGCCGAGTCCCTAGGCGTTTTGGACAGAATTCACCCGGCGTTATTGAAGTCCATTCATGACGAAGGCAAACAATATTATAACGAATATGCCGTGTTGGAGTTTTTTATGGCCCAGGGTATCTCTCGGCAGGATTTTATCAAAGCGTATAACTCGCCCGAAGTGGCGGAAAAAGTGAGCCAGGCGCGGGTGCTGTCCGCCCGATACGCGTTAAGAGGCGTACCGGCCTTGATTATCAATGGTCGCTATAAAACCGCCCAATATTTCACCGGAACCCAGGAAAAAATGCTGGCAGTGGCCGATAGTTTGATTGCTCTCGAACAACAACGCATCGCCGTAGGCAATGGGACGGGACAGCATTAAAACACAAGAAAATTTGATGCGAAAAGTTTATAGTGATCAGTTTTTTGCTATAAAATTTTTACGGAATTTGCCATGACAAACTTTGCTTTAACCGCTATTTCTCCCATAGACGGCCGCTATGCCGGTAAAGCCTTCGCCTTGCGCCCTGTTTTCAGCGAATACGGCTTGATCCGTTTGCGCGTGGAAGTCGAAGTCCGCTGGCTTCAGGCTTTGGCGGCCCACCCCGGCATAGCGGAAGTACCAGCGTTCAGCGGGCAAGCGAGCCAGGTGTTGAATACGCTGGTAAACGATTTTTCCGAAGCCGACGCCGAGCGGGTCAAGGCTATCGAAAAAACCACCAATCATGATGTCAAAGCGGTTGAATATCTGCTCAAGGAAAAAATAGCCGGTCACGCAGAACTGGAAAAAGTCAGTGAATTTATTCATTTTGCCTGTACTTCGGAAGACATCAATAACTTATCTTATGCACTGATGCTGAAACAAGGCCGTGAGGTGATTGTAGGGCAGATCGATCAGTGCATCGCCGCGATTAAAAAGATAGCCCACGCCACCGCAGCGCAACCGATGCTGTCGCGCACCCACGGCCAGTCCGCCAGTCCGACCACGGCGGGTAAAGAGTTCGCTAATGTGGCCGCGCGTATGCAACGCCAGAAAAAGCAGTTCGAAGCGGTCGAATTGATGGGTAAAATCAATGGCGCGGTAGGCAATTACAATGCCCATTCAGTGGCTTATCCCGCTATCGACTGGGCCGGATTTTCACAAGACTTCGTCAAGTCCCTGGGGCTTTGCTGGAATGCTTATACGATTCAGATCGAACCGCATGATTACATGGCCGAATATTTTCACGCCTTGTCGCGTTTCAACACTATTTTGCTCGATTTTGACCGTGACATCTGGTCCTATATTTCTCTGGGTTACTTTCGTCAAAAATCCATCGCCGGTGAAATCGGCTCATCGACCATGCCGCACAAAATCAATCCGATCGATTTTGAAAATTCGGAAGGCAATCTCGGCGTCGCCAACGCTTTGTTCGGCTTTCTGAGCGAAAAACTGCCGGTGTCGCGCTGGCAGCGTGATTTGACCGATTCGACCGTATTGCGCAATATCGGCGTCGGTATAGCCCATACCAGCATCGCCATCGAGTCCACGTTAAAAGGTTTGTCCAAGCTGCAAATCAACCCTGAAGCAATGGCTGCCGATTTAAACGCCAACTGGGAAGTGCTGGCGGAACCCATTCAAACCGTGATGCGTCGCTACGGCATCGAAAAGCCCTATGAAAAGCTCAAAGAGTTGACCCGGGGGCAGCGTATCACGCAGGAACAAATACAGGCTTTCGTCGAAAATCTGGCTATTCCGGCCGAGGCCAAGCAAGCTTTACTGAATTTGACGCCGCACAGCTATACCGGCTATGCGGAAAAACTGGCGCGGGAAATTTAAAGGCTTCGGGCAGACAGCTGTGCTGTGTCTGGCGGGCCAGGTTTTACGCGCTTTTAAATTAATGAGGATTGATAATGAACCTGAATGTTAAAAAATTGGCGCAACCTGTAATTATTGTGGGCCTGTTGCTCGGATCACCGCTGACCACTGCAGAAGCTTATACCCCTTTTGCCGAAAATTTACCGGCACGACTGGTCGCAGTCAAATCGGCGTCGGTCATCAGTGTCGAAGCGCAAACCTGGCCCGGATTTACCCGAACATTCGATATTTCGCTGGCTGGTATCGAAGTGCCGCAAGATACTCCCGCCGCAGGCCCTTGTGAGCGGAAACTGGCGAAACAGGCTCTGGCTTTTGTGCAGGATTCTTTAGCCAATGCCGAAGTTATTGAAATAAAAGGTATGAAAATGGAAAACAGTGCCCAGCAAAATGCCGAAGGTGATATTGGCACCAGTCAGGGAAGCCTCAGTCAAGCGCTGGTCAGCAAAGGTTTGGCGCGTCCGGATAGCATCGATTCGGCTAAATCCTGGTGTGAATGAGTTTTGATGACCTCAAACACCTTGATACACGGCTTGTGTCTGGCGCTGATGTCCATAAGCATCAGCGCTTGTGCCCCGGACAATAAAACCACCGGCTTCTGGCAGGAAATGCGCCAACAGGTAGCCATTAATGAAGGCAAACAACGCACGGGTGAAGAAGTTTATCAATACCGCTGCCGGGGCTGTCACGGCAAAAACACCCAAGGCGCGCCGATGCCGGGGGACCGCTATGAATGGCAGCGGCGCAGCAGGCAAGGGATGGTTGTATTGATGGAGCATACGCTTAAAGGTTACAAGCAAACCATGCCGCCTCGGGGCGGTTGTCCTGATTGCAGTGATGCGGAATTACGCAGGGCATTGGACTATATGCTGGCGCAAGATGAGCTTCAGTTTTCCGGCAAGGCGCCTTGATAAAGGAATTTATTCATGTTCCACTTCTTGAGCTTTTACAAATCTACAAAAATCCAAACAAAGCATCAAAAATAGGCTTCGGAATTTTCCGAAAGTGTTTTTTTGAATGACTTGCCAAGTAAGCACTCGGGAATATGTTCCGGGTGCTGACTCAGAAATCCTTCCTCACGCAACGATAATGAGCAGTCAGGGTAAAACTTGACTAATTGACTTGGAAATAAAGAACTTTTATAAGTTTTTTAGAGTCTGATTGTTAAATGCGAATCGATACGCTGCCCGGAGGAGGCTGAAATATTGAAATACCAGGGATCTTCAGGCTTGGCCGCGAACAATGAGTGCCGCCAGTTTGTTATAGAAATCGTCCAGTGACACAAGATACTGGTAACGCTCAGGTAAGCGCTGCTGCTCTTGTAAATACAGGGCGCCGGGTCCTCCTATCCAAAGTTGGATGCTGTGCGGGGTTTCATGCGCCAATTGCGCCAGATTTTCAAGTAAAAAGGACGAAGGCGGAGTATATACGGCGCTAAGCGTTATGACTGCGGGTTTAAGCTTGTCGCTGGCATGATGCAGATCGGTCCACGGGAGGTCAGGGCCGATATAGAAGCAGCTACAGTTTTGACTGGCGGCCAGTAGGCACGTCAGCAAAATGCCGAACTCATGGCTTTCTCCGCTCAGAGTGGCAAACAGGATGCCGGGTTTGGAACCGGAGAAAGGCTGCATATTATTGACCATGCTGAGTACGATGCGTTTGACACAGGCGGAAAATAAATGTTCCTGAGCAATAGTAATTTCGCCCTGGTGCCATAAGTCGCCGACCTTATGCAGCAAGGGCAGCAAAATATCCCGTGCATAGCTGAGCGGGTCCATGGCGATCAAAGCGTGTTTTAACAGCTCTTCACAGCGCTGCATTTGATATTCCTTTAGAGCATCGAGAAATTGCACGAAATAGCGTTCATGATTATTTACGTTTGCCGTTTCATGCGTGGAAACAAGCTTTTGCAGTTCGGCCCTGTTCAATTTCGCAATTTTGCTGATAGTGAAGCCTTGTCGGATGGCGCTGGCAAGCAGGTTCAAGCGTTCGACATCTTCCTGGGAATACAGCCTCCGGCCTTTGTCGTCCCGAACGGGAGTAATCGTGTGATATCGTCTTTCCCAGGCGCGCAATGTTTCGGTGCTGATGCCGGTGAGAGCAGTAACGGTTTTGATGGTGTACATTATGTTTAAAATTTGTATAGGATAATATTTGACAAATATTGTACAAAGGAGTAATTTTAAATCCAAGCGTTCATTTAGATAAACAATAAAGTATCTGTACAGATACCTGACCAGAGGCCATACGCTATGACTCAAGCCTTTCTTTATCCGCATCAATTCAACTCCGATTCCGATACTGTTTCGGGCACTTTTTCAGAAACCGGCAAAAGCTCTGTTTTACTCCGTTCAAGGTCTATTCTGCGCGAGCAGATTGCTCTCAAGCTCAAGCGAAAAACCAGTGCTGATGCCGGTTGCAGCCAAGCGGATGAGCCTCCAAGAGACGATGACCTCGCGAGTGATATTGCTGCCGGTGCGACTGAGGCGGCGGTCGTGCCATCACCACTGGATGATCTGCGCGGCTTGAATCAGAATGCTCCCGTGCTGAGTAATGAGAACTTTAGCTTGGAGGCCCGAAAAATGGAGCTTGCCAGAGGCAATCTGGTGCGACTCTTGCTTGATTCAAGCTACGGCCTTTGGGTTTTGGCAGACGTTTTTATGAACGCCCTGGCGACAGGCAGCGATATTTCCGAACTGATCTGTAAAAATCATTGCGACAGCCTCGTACCTGTACAAAATGACCATTTTGTACAGGATACGGCTAAACAGCTTGAATTCAAACTAAGGGATTGCTTTGAGCAGATAATGAATCGTCCTGAAGACCTTAAAGATACTGCTAACATGCTGAAAATACGTGAGTATTTGTCTGAAATTCATTTTTTGCCGAATTTTTTGCAACAAATTACAGCAACACTCGCAAAGCTTGGCCGCAATCAGCCGTTAAAAAGTGAAGATTCATACTGGTTGCGCAGAGTTCAGGAGCAAGAGCAACGCATGAGCATTTCCCGTCTAGCTATGATAAACGGTAATGTCCGACTGGTGACCTATATCGCTAAGCAATATAACAATCAGACGACACCTTTTGCCGATCTGATTCAGGACGGAACCATCGGCTTGATCAAGGCGGTTGACCGGTATGATTTGAACCGGGCAGTACGTTTTTCAACATACGCCATTTACTGGATCAGACAAACCATTTCCAGATCGCTGGTAAGGCAGGAAAAAATGGTGCGCTTGCCTTACAACATAGCGGCAAAAGCGTCGGCGGTATTCGAAATAATGAATAACTACCTGATACAGAATAATAAATGGCCCAGTAGCCGTGAACTTGCCGCGCTGTGCAAGTTGCCCGAGGAAGAAGTTAAAGCCATCGTGGCCAACTATCAACCGGTTATATCGCTTGATGCCAGCATCAATGATGACGATGATTTGCCGGAAGTGATGACGACTCTGGAGCAAAATCACTTTCCTCAGCCACTCAATATCTTGATCGGTTCATCACTTAAAGCTTGTCTGCGCAAAGCCGTGGATACGCTGCCGGAAAGGGAGGCGAGCATTATCAAGTGCCGGTTCGGTCTGGACAACGATCATGAAATGACGTTACAGGATATTGCCGACAAAATGTCTCTGACCCGGGAGCGGGTCAGACAAATTCAAAACAGTGCGCTGATGAAATTAAAAAACAACTTCAGCGGCGAATTGACTGATTTTTTAGAGCCCGGTTGAAAGGGCAGCAATGAACAAACAGATTTTGTTGATTTGCCAAAACTCAAAAAACCGGTATCTTAAGTTCAGCTTCGGTCGGTTAAAAGAGCAAGATTTTACGTTTTCATCAGAAGTCAGGTGTTGCCCGGCTTGTTTTGGAAATACCCATGACACGATGCTTTAAGAAGCGAAATCAGTTTTCTTCAGATATTGTTCGAAGAAATAATGTTAGGCTCGTGTATCCATGAGATTAAGGAGAAGTTTTTATGAAATCCAATGTACTTAAATTTGTCATCTGGATTGTTGTAGGTTTGGCTCTGTTTTCGGCATTTTCCCGTATGAATCCGCAAAATGACAGTAATTATTCGCTGTCATATTCGGATTTTATCGAGGATATTCGCGGTGGCGCGATAGCTGAGGTCATCATCGACGGTAATGAAGTGCAAGGGCGCAGGCGTAATGGCGAGCGTTTTGTCACCTACAATCCCAATGACTCCAAAATGATAGACGAGCTTTTGGCGAATAACGTCAAAATCAAAGTGACGACCCCGCAAAAGCAATCCATGCTGATGCAGATTTTTATTTCCTGGGCGCCGATGTTGTTGCTGATTGCGGTATGGGTTTACTTTTTCCGCAAACAGCAAGGTGGGGCCGGTGGCCAAATGAATTTCGGTAAAAGCAAAGCCAAGTTGATGGAAGAAAATCAGATCAAAGTCAAATTCGCCGATGTCGCCGGTGTTGAGGAAGCCAAGGAAGATGTTGTGGAAATGGTCGATTTTTTAAAAGATCCCGCAAAATATGAGTTTTTAGGCGGTCAGATTCCTCGCGGTGTCTTGATGGTAGGCCCTCCCGGAACCGGTAAGACCTTATTGGCGCGCGCCATCGCGGGTGAAGCGGGCGTGCCTTTTTTCTCCATTTCCGGTTCCGATTTCGTTGAAATGTTTGTCGGTGTCGGCGCCTCGCGGGTGCGGGATATGTTTGAACAGGCCAAAAAACGCGCCCCGTGCATTATTTTCATCGATGAAATTGATGCAGTCGGCCGCCATCGGGGTACCGGCATGGGCGGCGGCGGCAATGACGAGCGCGAACAAACCCTAAACCAGTTACTGGTTGAAATGGATGGTTTTGCCGGCAATGAAGGGATTATCGTGATCGCTGCGACTAACCGGGCCGACGTGCTCGATAAGGCGCTGCTGCGGCCGGGACGTTTTGATCGTCAGGTTACGGTGAGCTTGCCCGATATCAAAGGCCGGGAGCAAATACTGAATGTCCATATTAAAAAAGTTCCTCAAGCCAAAGATATCAGCATTAAAGATCTGGCGCGCGGCACGCCGGGTTTTTCCGGCGCGGATCTCGCCAATTTGATCAATGAAGCGGCTTTGTTAGCGGCGCGTAAAAACAAACGCGAAGTCAATATGGACGATCTGGATAAAGCGCGCGACAAAATGATCATGGGCGCGGAACGGCGCAGCATGATGATGCGCGAAGAAGATAAATTGATGACGGCTTATCACGAAGCCGGACACGCGATTGTCGGACGGATTGTACCTGAACACGACCCGGTCTATAAGGTCAGCATCATGCCCCGAGGCGGCGCTTTGGGGATCACCATGTTCCTGCCCGAGCGCGATACCTACAGCGCCAGCCGTGACAAACTCGAAAGCCAGATTGCCAGTTTATTCGGTGGCCGGATTGCCGAAGAAATCATCTACGGTAAAAACAAAGTCACCACGGGTGCTTCGAATGACATCGAGCGAGCGACTCAGTTGGCGAGAAATATGGTTACCAAATGGGGGCTTTCGGATCGCTTAGGGCCAATGGATTATGGCGAAAGTCAAAATCAGGGCTATTTTGGCCCGCAAGCCAAAGCCATGTCGGAACAAATGGCACAGTTGATCGATGAAGAAATTCGTAACCTGGTAAATAGCAACTATGAAAAAGCGCGGGCCATTCTGACCGAACGTATGGATATTTTGCACAACATGGCCGATGCCCTGATGCAATGGGAAACGATCGATAAGCACCAGATCGATGTGTTAATGAACGGCGGCAAAATAGCCCCGCCGGAACCCGAACCTGAAGTCACAGCGGCACCGGAAACCAAACCGGAAGACCCCGGCGCACCCGGAAAAAATGTCAATCAAGGCGGCCTGGCTACTTGATTGACGGCAACATTCTCCTCTATCAGTCCTGCTGCGGTGTTTTAGTTGGAGGGCTCTTTTTGACACGAGGTTTAGTTATCTTCGCGCGGCCACATTTGCGGGTAAGCTTACTCGCTATTTTGTCCGCGAGCGGCGTTGCCTACAGGGATGTAGGTAAGGGGCGTGAGCCAAGAACGACGCTTTGCGAAAACAGTTACATAGCTTGGCTAGTGCTAAGTTTTCGCGCCTTGCTCTCGAACAAAATAGCTTATGTTATAAAAGCCGTAAACATGACCGCGCGAAGTATCTACTCATCGTAGATCAAAATCCGGCGCCGGGGCGCCTGGCATCCATGCCGGCACAGCCTTTGCCGGACACCCCTGCGCCTCCTTAAAGCGGCGCCGGAATTTGAAGTGCGAAAGGCATACAAAACAATTCGTGTAACTACTCACCCCATAAAAAAAGCAAAAAAAGCTTGCCGCGCACGGGGCTTTAGAGCGTGGATAAATACGCCATGCGCCGGATAAAAGGGGTTTTTGCCACGAAAGAAGGCCTGTCTCCGTTCGTCGCCCGGAAACCCGGGGTGAATAGTTACCAATTCGTAACTATTCAGTCTTTCAAGGCGATAGTTTCAGCCCGGGCAACAGTCGTGAGCGTTATTTTTCCTTCCTGGGCTAACCAACCGATACTGCGCTGGATGATTTTTTCTTCTTCCGGAAGCTCACGAATCAATTTTGCAACCGGTGTTGCGCCATTTTCAGCCAAGCTATGCCAAATACTGCCGGCCGTTAAACCGATACGTTCAGGTATGGCCAATTCCGGCTTGGTCGGGGCTGGTTTAGAAGGCGTTGCTTGAGGTTTTTTAGGGGCGGGACTTGATTTTTTGGTCGTGGCTTTAGGCGCTGCGGGTGTAACAGGCGATGCTGCCGGTGCAGCAAGTGGTTCGGTTTTAGGTTCGGGCTTTTTGGGAGTAGTCGCTGGCTTTTTCATAATGATATAAAGGCTATAAAAGACAAGGATTAGTATAAACCATTCCAGCATAAAGGTACCCCTTTAGATATGTCAAAAATTAAAATTTCAAGCTTTTATAGCCAATAAATGATAACTGAGAAAGGCCGATAAGAGGACTCTTTGCGTTCAGTAAACAGGCAATAAACTTAGAGCATCTGTTATCGTGATTGAAAAGCGGCGCTTAATCTGACAAACTCTATGCCCAAACCCATCACTGCGCCATTCTTGCCTGCTGTAGTCTATGAACAAAGCCTTTCTGATGTTGTCGAGCTTGCTTATTCCGCTGTCCGCTTTGGCCGTTTCGCCGTTGGCGACTGAATTTACTCAAAAGGCCGGTATCGAGCCACCATCCACGCAGCATGGCGAGGCGCTGGGCGGCGTCGAAAACCCCTGCCCAAACGATCATCCCGAGTGGCGCAAGGCGCAACAAATCGACGCTGTGGCTATCGAAGAGTCGCTGGCCTGCGAACCGGATAACCCGTATGACATTGCCGCCTCGGTCAAGGGCGTCAATAATATTTCGATGCACACGCTGATGCAGACGCATTGGGCCGAAGACGCGCTGATCAAGGAAAATGATCTCGACGGCGACGGCGATCCGGACGTCATTCGCATCAAACTCGAAGTCATTGAACTGAACGGCGCGACTCCGGACGGTGAGTTTTTGATCAACACGTTTACTATCGCGCCGGGCATACAGCCGGGATTGTGGGTGTACGCCCCGAAATCGCGCGGCATGGCGCTGAAAAACTTCAATTCCGCTGAAGCCAATCCTTTACTGCGCGCGCCTTCGCCGGTGATCCGGGTGGAGCAAGGGGATAAAGTCTATATCACGCTGGAAAACACGCATTATTTGCCGCATACGCTGCATCTGCACGGCGTCGATCATCCCTGGATGACGGCGGCGGGGCTTGACAATGACGGCGCCGAAGAACACGCGGTCATGCCCGGCCAAAGCCATACCTACGAAATTCAGCCCAGGCACGCGGGCACCATGCTCTACCATTGCCATGTGCAAACCGCGCAACACATTATGATGGGTTTGCAGGGCCTGTTTGTAGTCGAGGAAAACCGCCCCGACAACTGGGTGCAAACTTTCAATATCGGCGCGGGCCGGGTGCGCCATCCTTCCGTGGCGGTAAAGCAAGACTACAGCCAGGAATACGACATGCACTATCAATCGGTCGATAAACGCCTGGCGCAAATTATCCAGGACGCCAATGACCCGAGGCTGATTGCCCGGCGCATGAACCGTGAATACAACATCACCGAAACGTTTGAAAACTACTTTCTGCTCAACGGCCATTCTTTTCCGTACACCTTGCGCGATAGCATGATCATCGCCTCCGAAAATGAGCGTATCAAACTGCGCGTCGCCAATACCCAGCGCTCGTCCGTGGCCATTCATATTCACGGCCACAAAGCCACCGTGACCGCTTATGACGGTGTGGATGCTCCGGGCGGTTTGCAACTGACTCGGGATGTATTCGCTATCGCACCCTCGCAACGCCTCGATCTGGCCTTGCAAACGGCCAATGACGGTCTGCACAGTTATGGTCCCGGCCTATGGATGCTGCATGATCATGTGGAAACCGCGACCACCACGGATGGCATGGAACCCGGCGGCAACATGGCTATTCTGGCCTATAAGGCTTTACTCGATGACCAGGGAATGCCGAAACTGCACACCGAGCTGTTCAATCAGGTTTTCAATAAAAATTATTACGCCAAAAAACACGCGGTCTGGGGCGAGGGCGATTTTGCCGGGGTTTTAGGCGAAGCAGGACAGATGCAGCCGGATTATCTGCGCATCATAGGTTTTGGTTTATCGGTGGGCCTGGCCCTGGCTTTGATTGTTTTTATCGTGCGTGTCGGACAACGGAAACAACGGCAATGAACCGATCTATCCTGAGATTTGTAATGGCCGTGTGCTGGCTGCTGCCGGGGTCGGCCGGATTGTCGCTGGCGGCAATGAATCACGACGGCATGATGATGAATCAAACCGGCATGATCATGAACGTCAACCACGACAGTCTGCCGCGCGATTGTCCAAAGCTTGTCGGCGATGTCGATATCACCATCCGTGCCGGGCACAAATATGCGCGCCGCTTCAATGGCAAAATGTTTGCCTTCGACCAACAGGAATGGAATGTCGCGCCCTGTTCGCGCATTAATATCACTTTTGTCAATGATGACAAAATACGGCATCAGTTGATGATTCATGGCTTGCCGGGTTATTTGTACCCGGATGGCATGTTCCACCTGGAACTTTATGGGCCGGGGGAGTTGAAAGCATCCTTGATCATGCCGTCACAAAAAAAAACCTATCTGGTGCATTGTGAAGTGCCGCAGCATATGGAAAAAGGCATGAAGGCGCAATTGAAAGTCGGGGGTGGCGATGCCGATTTGCCGAGCATTCCGGGTTTGACTGCGCCGGTGCGGGCAGACAGTTATCCGGTGGATTGGAATAATGCCACCTGGCTGATTTTAATATTTTCGGTAATAGCCGGGTGTGCCCTGCCTTATTTTGCGTATAAGCGGTTTGTAAAATGATACTGAAGTTTCCCCATTGTGAGTAGGCGGTCAAAAAGTTTAATTTTAGCTGAAGGGTCTGATCATTACCGGCACGGTAACAGTATTTAGCTTATTATGCAGTGGTGCCAATTAGACGGTGCACAGGCCATCAGAAAATCTAAGGGCCGAATGGATGCAATTGTCGGCTATCGTACATTTGCGGTTGTGGCATGCCGATGTGATAGCCTTGAGCGTAATTGATACCTATATCTTTCAGCGCTTCCCAAATTTGCTGATTTTCGACAAACTCGGCAATGGTCAGAATATTGATGTCCTGACACAACCGGGACAGGTTATGCACCAAGGCATAATCCACTTTGGAGTTCAGTATATTGCGCACAAAGGCGCCGTCAATCTTGACGTATTCAAAATGTAACTCACGCAAATAATGAAACGAGTTATAACCGGTGCCGAAATCGTCCAGCGCAAAGGCGAAACCTTTACGACGCAGGTTGGTCAGAAACCGGCGCATGTTGGTCATATCGCCAATGGCTTCGCGTTCCAGTAATTCAAAGACGATGCTTTCCGGGGGCAGTTCCAGTTTTTGGCAAAGTTCTTCGGCATAACCTAAAATACCGCGCCCTTGAATTTCCTGCACCGATAAATTGATGAATATTTTCGCATTGGCTTCCGGGCGCTTGGCATCCATGGCAGCGCGTTTAGCGGTAAACGAGTTGTTAATCATGGCAAGATCGAGATCCCGTGCCATGCCGTATTTATCAATGGTTTCGATAAACGTCGCCGCCGAAGTGGTCTCTCCTGCGGGAGTTCTCAGCCGGGCCAGCGTTTCAAAGGCATACGGCTCGCCGGTTTGGCAGTCAACAATCGACTGATAATAGGGAATAATACGGCCTTCTTTTAATGCCTCGCGCAGATTTTCGGCGTTATCGCGGGTCCCGCGGACACTGATGTGCTGTTCTATGGTATCAAAGGTACAGACGCTATCCTTGCCTATATCCTTGGCTTTGTACATGGCGACATCGACACCTTCCAGCAAAGCATCTACGCTTAGGCCATCGGCCGGATAACTGCTTACGCCGATGGAGACGGTCAAATAAAAACGGTTGCCTTGCGCTGAGGTGATGGCCATTTCCCGAAGTACCGCCCCTATCTTTTCGGCGACTATTTTTGCACCTGCAGAGTCGGTTTCGGTCAGGATAATGGCAAACTCATCGCCGCCGATGCGGGCGCACAAATCGCCGTTGCGGGTATGTTCAAGCAGCACGGTGGCAATGGAGCACAATGCAGTGTCGCCGGTGGGGTGCCCGTAGGAATCGTTAATATCTTTAAAGTCGTCGAGATCAAGCATGAGCAGGCTAAATTCATGCTTGTGGCGCTCGGAACGGCCGATTTCGTACTGTAAAATATCGTTAAACTGGCGGCGGTTATGCAGCCCGGTCAGGGGATCATGCACCGCGTAGTATTCGAGCTCCAGCAGCGTACGCGACAGCACCTTGCTGGAACCTACCACCATCACCATGACCGCGAGTATCGAGCGGATGACGCTGGCTTCCTGTGCTGATAAAGTGTTTTCAGCGGCGTAAGCGACCCCTAATAACCCCGCCAAATTAGTCGAGTGATCGGGCACGGGCACGCTAATTATTTTAATGTTTAAATTCGGCTTGATAACAGCGCAGCAATTAATATGAAACTCTTCAATATCGACTGCCGCGTCAGGAGGTAGTCCGATACTTTTCAGCATTTTCTGGCTCATCAAGCCACGCGCTTGGGCGCGCACCTCATCCGAGCACTGACCCAGATAATACAGATATAGCGATAAGTCATGTTCTTCGGCAAAAGCGATGTAAAAAAAGCTGAACGGGAAAATGGCATAAAAATCGACTAAAATTTCCCGCACAAACTCCTTCCATTGCGAGATGTGTTCGTGCGACAGGATAATGCGTTCCAACACCTGGCTTTGCCGCTCCAGTAAGTCTTTCTCAATCAGTACAGCGGATAGCTCGTGCAAGGTTTGATTAAACCCTATCAACAGGTTTTTGATGTGGATATCATTAGCTGTCCATTGCTCACTGCGATGTTGGAAAAGCAGGTCAAGACTGTTGTCTAGGCGGGTGCAGGTGTTAATGACATGAGTAATGGTTGGAATCATCGCAATCATGGCGCCGGTATCGTCAGTCGCCATGATGGACATAGCCGCCGTCAGTTTACTGACAATCTCCTGATGCATATTGTGGTTCAGCTCGGATATATCCATTGCCGAGCGCTGGCTGCGCGTTTGATTTTCTAAAATCTCGGCTATCTGAGTGATAATGTTTAAGCGTAAAGTTTCCAGATGACTGGGCTCGGCAACTGCTCCATGCGTTGCTCTACCTCCTGCATCCATGCAGTCGTGCGATAAATGGCTCATACTCAGTTTTCCTGTGGAAAGTGTCCGCCCGGCTGCATTATATCGATGCCGCATTGCAGGTCTTTGAGCCAGTTTAAAAAATCGGGCACGGCAGCGCCCCGGTAAATCGGGCCGTGTTGCGGGGCAATCATCGCAATATCCAGATCGGCAATAGTCGCCAACCAGCAGTGTATGGCCTTGTTGGAGCACATATAACGGCGATGAAACCTCTTGATGTAGGGGATGTGACCGGCAAAATGGTCGACATAAGCGTCGTTTTTTTCCATGGGCAGCATGGCCGCGCCGATGTCGCCGGTGAACAAGATTTTAGAAATCGGATCGTAAACGTTAATCTGGCCTTCGGAATGCAAAAAATGTGCAGGTACGATTTTCAGTTTAAAGCCGGGAGAGGGTTCGCAGTCCATGCCTTCATTGGGTACGCCGATAAAGCGCGCCATGTTTTTCAAGCCGTAATGAGGCAAAAAACGCAGCCAGATGCTGGAAACATAGACTGGCGAATGACACAGCTCCAGCCAGGTTGAAAGACCGCCGACGATGTCGGGATCTTGGTGCGACAGGAAAATGGCTTTAATTTGTTCAGGCCCCACGTAGCGCAACATTTCCGCCAAAACGCGGGGCATGACGCCAAAACCGCCCGGATCGAGCAGCACGCCGTCATTATGATGAGTGATCAGATACTGGTTGGATCGAACGCCGTCCTCTTCGCCCGGCTCACTCTCGTTGAGCAAAATAAAACGGTGGTCAACGGATTTAAATAATTTAACGTTACGCATACACTTTATATTTTTTTGTTGATGGGCTCTAACCTAACTTCGTCACCAAAACCCCTCTAAGTCATT
Organism: Gammaproteobacteria bacterium HGW-Gammaproteobacteria-3; assembly: GCA_002843155.1. Taxonomy (GTDB): domain Bacteria; phylum Pseudomonadota; class Gammaproteobacteria; order Methylococcales; family Methylomonadaceae; genus PGZD01. The sequence goes on along the minus strand of PGZD01000005.1, from coordinate 61 downwards.
GATATTCAGTTTTTTGGTGATATTTCGCAAAAAAAGATGTTTAAAATCAATGGCTCTTTTT
>PGZD01000118.1 GCA_002843155.1 Gammaproteobacteria bacterium HGW-Gammaproteobacteria-3 | reverse complement strand
AGAGCCATTGATTTTAAACATCTTTTTTTGCGAAATATCACCAAAAAACTGAATATCAATGACTTAGAGGGGTTTTGGTGACGAAGTTAGGTTAAGGTTTCCACATCATGCAGCCGGATGGTGAAATCCAGTCCGGGAATCGTGCGTTCAGCGACTGCCAGCGGGCCGTAAACAAAGGTGTCATTGGGACAGGGCGAATAGGCCAGGGTCAGTTTTTTAGTCATCGGCGCTGACCAGAAATCGACACACCGCTTCTGCCAGTTGCGTTTCCTGGCCGATAAAAAAATGATCGGAATCGACAAAGCGCGCCAGGGATTTTGGTTCCGGCATTTGTGCATAGAGCGTTTCGATGTCGGTTTCGGGACAGGCGAAATCACCGGTGGCGAAAAAAAGCGCACGGGGCAATGGTGTGCTTACTTGTTCTTTGGTTATTGTCCATTGAGTTAACGGCGGGGAAATCAGCGCCAATCTTTGAATGGGTTGTTGCCGCGATAAGCTCAATGCCGGTAAACAGCCGAAGGAGTAGCCGACCAAATGGACGGGCGTGTCCGCAGTCCATGCCGGCTCCAACCATTGCAGTGCCGCCCGGCAATCGTCATGAATGCAGGCTTCATAGTCCGGGCACGTCGAGTTTTCCCAAAATAGCCGCTGCTCTTGTTGCAGGTCACGATCTGACTCACTCTGGCCGATACCGCGATAATTAAAGCAAAACGCCATGAACCCAGCCGCCGCCAGGGTAAGGTGCAATTGCCTGACGACATTGTTTTCCATGTCGCCGCCCAGAAAAGGATGCGGCGGACAAATAAGCACCTTGGCGCTCGTTGCCGCTAATCCGGCGTCATAAGCAAGGCGCCCTGCCAAAGCGAGTGTCTCCGAGGCAAAAAACACGTTTTCTTCTTGAATGTCCATGGCTTGCGCTGTTGAATTTGTACTTTTAGGGGCGGCCAATAAAACTACTTGAAATAAGCTTGGCTATCCAGGGCTTTTTGCGCCTGAAGATCGGCGGCGAAAGCTTTAGGCGGCAAGCGTAAGTAGGTTTCCAGCAGTTGCGGGTCATCGAACTCGGCAGCATCGAAATAAATCATCTGTGTTTCGCGTTGACGCGGTTGGCCGGCATGATAAAGCCCTGACGGCGTCAGTACGGTCGATTCGAGCCGGTGAGCGCCCCGAACCAGGCCGTCTTGGTCAAACAAACTGGCGTAGGCGTTTTTGAACGGCAAGTTTTCCAATTCGCTATAACTGCGCAGGGAATAAGCGCTTTTAATCGCTTGCGGTTTTATTTGGGCGGCTGAAGTTAGCGTTAATAGTTGATGATGGCCGGCGGAATAATACAGTGCGATATTTTGCGCTTGCGTGCCAATGCCGTTCACAACTTCAGGAACCACGGCATCGTATTGGCCGTCAAGGTGGTTTTCGATATAAAAGTTTTTGCCCGCCAATTTATGTTGATAAGCTTGTTGGCTCATGGCTTCCAGCTTGGCGCTGGGAAAAACTTTGTAATAACAACCGCAACTGGAAACGGATTCGAACAGCAAAGGCTCATCAGCCTGATTCAATGACACCCGGAAAGTCCAGCCTTCCACCGGTCCGGCTTCGAAATCAATCGCGCTTAACTTAGGATGCTCGGTATACCAGAAAGCGTACACCAATTGTTTGGTACTAACGCCCTGAATGATTTTCTCGTCGATATAAGCATAGAGGGCGGGATGTTCGGCATCGACTAGGGGGCGGGCCTGTTCGAGCGACGTGCCGGTCAGCGAAATACTGCCAAACTGATCGGCGCGTTGAGGATATTTTGCCGATGGGTCGATTTCTTGCACCAGAACCGGAGCAAACGAAAGCAGCAAAGCCCAGTCTTCAGCACTGACATTGCGAGGACGCGGCGCATCTGCGCCCGGATAAAAAACGACCTGATGGTCAAAATCCGCTTTTTGTGGGCCGCGATCATCAATGGCTTCGTGATACGCGATCCATAAATCGATGATCGGCACGAAAGGAGCTGTCATAAGCTGCCGGGTGAGTCGGCCTTTAGTCATAATGGACTCATCAATGGCGTCTACGAAGTTGGACCAGAATTCATCCATTTGCTGCTCTTGGGTAAAGGCATTAACTGTTTTGAGGTCGCTTTCTAATTGCTGCTGCGCGGCATGGGCATAGCCTTCGGCCAGCTTTTCCTGAACGGGATCGGCTTTGTTAAAGGCCGTTTTCAGAAAACCCGGCGCCCCTGCTGCATACGGATCATTTGCTAAAATCCAGTCGGGGTGGGCGGCTAATAGCTGTTGTTGATCCAGGGAATTCAAGCGCGCCAGGTAAAGCGTTACGGTATCGACGCCAAGCCGCCAGGCTTCATTGAGAATGCCGGCCACAAACGCTTGCTTGTCCGGCAAACCTTTTTGCCGGTCGTAAGCGGCCAGTTTATGGCGCAGTGCCAGGTTGATTTTCAGATAGTCATGACCTGCGACTTTTTGATAGCGGGCATCGGTCACTTTTTTCTTTTCCAACAATCGATCGAATTTTGTCAAAGCCTGGGCATTTGAATTTGTCGTAGGGCTTGCCGTCGTGGCACAGCCTGCAAGCACAAAAATCAGGCCCAGAAAAGTCAGGCCAATGACGGAGTTTTGTTTGCGCATATTCGGTTCCTAAGGAGAAAATTTGAAAAGTCCTAGCTCTCAAGTGAGATTATGGCTTTAAGGCATCGAGCGCGGTAACCACATCTTCCGGTTTTTGGGTGAATTGAATGGATTTGATTTTCAGATGATCCAATTGAATCAAAGTAGCCTGGCTTTCCCGCGCGGGAAAGTTCTTGGTAGCCTGGGGTTTTTCATCGAGCAGCATGGGATATTCATAATCGCGCATTTTGGGTTTGGCGAATAAAAATGTGACGACGCCCGGCATACCGCTAATGTCATTGATATAGACGGCTTTTCGCTGAGCCAGGTAATCCGCTTTTTTACCGGTCAAAGCCTGTTTCAGCACATCGTTGCCATCCATGTCCTTACTGAACATAATCAGTCGGGTATTTTCATCGACCGTGTGTTTCTGGTCGAATTGATCGGTTAAAGAAAATGGCGTCAGCTGTGAACCGTCAATGTAAGACTCGGCATGAACGAGCGAAGTCACGGTCAATAAAACGATGGGCAATAATTTTTTCATGGCTCACTTCCAAAAGTGGGTTAGGGTGCAAATCGGGATGATTTTTTCCGGCAGTTAAAAGTTAGCCTGAAGATATTAAGAAAATGTTAACTCTCATTCTGTCGGCACTGATTTAACCCAACTTCGTCACCTAATAACGAAGTTCCCCGCCATTTCAATCAGTTAAAAATTTTAACTACTGTCGGTTGGCACTACAGATTTTTTGCTGTT
>PGZD01000051.1 GCA_002843155.1 Gammaproteobacteria bacterium HGW-Gammaproteobacteria-3 | reverse complement strand
CACACTCAACATTGGGCTATTTGTCCCCGCTCGAATTCGAGCGGGAATTTCATAGAAACGCTGCCTAAACAGGTGTCCGGTTTTTGTTGACCATTACAATTGAAATATTGAACATAACGACGGCCTAGCGATTGCATCATTTGGCTTATCGCCCCCTCCTGTTGCGGCGTACACAGTAAGTGGACATGATTTGTCATCAGCACCCAAGCATGAATATCCACTGCGTATTGCTTTGAATATTCCTTTAGCCAGCCTACATAAGCACTATAATCTTCCAGGGCTGCGAAACAACTCTGCCTATTATTGCCACGCTGAATTAGATGAACTGGTACGCCAACAGGCGATATTCTTGAAAGACGAGCCATAACTATTTCATTTTGATAAGACGTTGTTTAGTGTTTGATGTGTAGTATAGCAAAATAAATTGTACCTGACCCCAGTTATGAGTTATGCAGTTATGCCTGCAAGTTATCTGGCCGAGCCGGTTAAAATGATACACTACGGGAGACAGCAATTTTTTTCAAACCCAGCCCCTATCCCGATTCATGATTGTTTTATTGCGTATTTTTTTAGTTGCTTTTTTATTTGGCTACAGTCAGTTTTCCGGTGCCGATGAGTTGACTGATGCCTTGGCAACGCTGCAAGGCGAGCTGGATGCGCTGGGCAATGCCGATGACAGCGCGCAAAAGAAAAGATTGAAAGAAATCTATCTCGACAGCCGCCGGATTCTCCAGGATAACCAGGATTATTTAAGCAAGGCCAAGCTTTATACCCAGCAGCTTAAAAGTTATCCCGGTCAATTGAAATCATTGCAAAGCCTAAAACTAAGTTCCGGGCCTTTGGCTGCCGACAAGTTGTCGAGACTGTCGCTGACCCAAATGGAGCAGCGTCTGGTCATCGACAAAGCCAAATTATTGGAACTGCAAACTCAACAGCAGACATTGACAGCCGATATTGACGCTTTGCGGCGAAGATCGATTACCGCCCGTGATGATCTGACCCGAGTCAATATCACTTTGAATGAGCTCGCGGCAAAACCGCTTCTGACCCGTGATCTCGATAATGACAAAATCATCGAAGCCTTGAAAAAACGTCGGGAATTCCGGCGTCAGGCTCTGATTACCAACAGACAAATGCTGGAGCTGGAGTTGTTGGTAATACCTAAAAAACTGGATCTGGCCTTACTGGAAAACCAGGCTTTGGAGCCGCAGATTGAGGTATTGACTCAGGAAATAAAATGGTTGTCCGAGCAAATAAACAGCCAAAGAACCAGTGAATCCGAGCAAGTCATCGAGAAATCGCGGCAACTGTCACTATCGGGCGAATGGGGGCATCCGGCTCTGTTGGCGTTGGCGAAAAATAACGAGCAACTAGCGGTCAAGCTTAACAACTACGCGGAATTGATCAATAAGGTAACGACACAACGCACACGGGCGGAGAGTCAGCTCGGTTTAGTGGCCCGCAGTTATACGACATTGCAGCAACGACTGGCCCTGCAAGGCTACGATGACTATCTGGGCACCGAGATTCGCAAGCAATTGAAGCAATTGCCGGGTACGGTCGATTTGACCAAAACTCAGGCCATGCTCAATAGCGCCCGCCTGGAATTACTGAATCTGGAACAGGAAAAACTGGATTTGGCGGACATCGATGCTTATTTAAAACGTCTATTAAAAGATTATGCGGACAAGGATGTCATGCCGCCATTTCAACCGATGGCCGATGCTTTTGGCGAACTTAGGACTGCGCGCTTGCAGGTTATCGACCAATCCCTGATAGCCTTGAATGCTTATATCAAGGAACTGGAGCTTTATTATTCCATGCAAAACCAGCTCAATGACAAAATCAGCCAATACGACAATTTGTTGCGGGAAAACCTGTTACTGACGCTCAGCGCCCGGCCGCTGGATTTACAATTGTTTGGCGATATCAAGCAATCAATGGCCTGGCTTATCGCCGATGATACGCAGCAGGCTTTTTACAAGGCCGTAGCCCGAGCCTGGCCGCAATTATGCGCGATTATCATTTTTTTCATTCCGCTCTGGTGGTTTTTCCAGCGCATTTTTTGGACGCGTTATTTACACTGGGAAGCGCTTGGCGCAAACGCCAGGGGTAAAGTCAACCAAGACAAGCTGGCCTATCCTCTGGGTATGTTAATCATGGTTTTTTTACAGGCGCTGGTGGTATTTTTGCCGTTATTTTTGATGCATTGGGTGTTTCAGTACCCGTCTGGCAATGAAATGGCGCGAACCTTATCTTTTACTTTGAATGTCGCGGCAATAGCAGGCTTTATTATTTGTTTTCTGGTACAGATTTGCCGTCCACACGGATTGCTCGCGAGTCAATTCAGATGGCCCGAAAACTTGATCGACAGGTTCTATAAAGACCTGAAATACTATGCTTTGCCGGTGTTTTTATTGACACTGATCATTGCTTTTTGCGATGCCCTGGTCGATGACACTTTGCGTAACAGCCTCGGGCGTCTTGCCTTTATCGCGGTGTGCCTGTTGCTCGCCCATTTTGCCTGGGGTTGGATGGCAGGCACCCGCAAAAACAAAAAACTTTATCACGAGCAAACTTTTAAAGGCTTTTATCACCCTAAATTCTGGATGGCCCTCATTTTCGCCGAACAGTTGTATATGATTGTCATGGCGGCTACGGGTTATTATTTTGCCGCGTTGTATCAAAAAATTCTTGTTATTGAATCGGTTTTGTGGCTGTTTGTTTGCGCCTTGATATTTTTTCTGAGTTACCGGGGCTTGTTGATTGAGCAACGTAAAATCGCCTTTAAACGGGCGGTTGCCAAGCGCGGCGAAATGAGGGCGCAGCGGGCGGCGACCGGCGGCAAAAGCGAAAGTGAAATCATTAATGATACTTATGTCGATATCGAAACTATCAGCACGCAATCCGAAACATTGCTGAAAATCAGCGTCGGGGTTTTGTTGGTTATGGGCTTGGGGATGATCTGGGTCAGTGTGCTGCCGGCCTTGGGTTTTCTGGAAAAATTTGTTTTCTGGAGCAGTTCTACCGTTATCGATGGCGAGACGGTGACGCGTCTTGTCACTTTGAAAACACTGATAATCTCGTTGCTGACCTTAGGTTTGGTTATTATTGCGACACAAAATTTACCCGGCGCCCTGGAACTGCTGGTTCTACGGCATTTAAGCTTTGATGCCGGAAGCAGTTACGCCACTACGACTTTATTGAGATACAGCATCATTTTGCTTGGCGTTACCGTGACTTTTCAGCAATTGGGCATGGAATGGTCCAAGCTGCAATGGCTCATCGCGGCATTGAGCGTGGGTCTGGGCTTTGGTTTGCAGGAAATTGTGGCTAATTTTGTATCGGGCTTGATTATTCTGTTTGAACGCCCGATAAGAATCGGCGACACCATAACCTTGAACGATGTCAGCGGTACGGTGAGCCGGATCCATATTCGCGCGACTACGCTGATCGACTTTAACCGCAAAGAAGTGATAGTGCCGAATAAAACTTTCATTACCGAACAGTTGATCAATTGGTCATTAACGGATCAGATCACGCGCTTGCAAATTCCGGTGGGTGTTGCTTATGGCTCGAATTGCGGGAAAGTATTGGAAATTTTACTGGATATTGCGCGTAAAAATACTCAGGTTTTAGTCGAACCCGAGCCGATAGCGTTATTTTTGGCGTTCGGAGCCAGTTCGCTCGATTTCGAATTACGGGTTTATGTCAGCAGCTTGAACGATCGCTTGCCAGTTACCAATCAAATCAATCTGGCCATCGACCGCCGATTTTCCGAGGAAGCTATAGTCATTGCTTTTCCGCAGCTGGATGTGCATTGGTATCGGGGTGTCGATGAAAAGTAGGGTCCTTTGACGGATTCCCCGGTGCCGAAAAAGGTATACATGAGTGGTTGGTATTTGACAGAAAAGTCTTTGTTTCAATACATCGAAGAAAACATAGTGTTCGGGATGTCGGTGCTGAATGACGCTTTTCTGGCGTCGAAAAAGTAGCGGATAAACAAACCGCCGGTATAGTCTTCGAAGCCGCTGGTTTTTCGTATGGCGCCGCCGCCGCCGAGTTGAATTTCAGGGGTCAGCAGCCAGACGCCTTTCAATTCTATGTCCAGGGCTTCGCCGCTGTCGTGTGCCGAGTCAAAACGGCCCAGTTCCGGTGCAAGTGTAGGAAACCAGGGTGACGAGGCTTCCTTGATACCCTGAAAACCGGCGTTGACGTGACCTCTGATGACATAGGCGCGGCCTTCCTCGGTTAAAAAATTGACGCCCCCGAGAATGCTGTAATAATGACTGGGACTGAAATAACCGCCGTGGCCCAGTGTAAAATGACTCAGGTTTTTGTCAAAGTGCTGATAATTGAACGAGGGGCCGACATTAAAATAATCGAAGCCTTTCAAGACAAAGTTTCTGCCTAACGCACCCGCTACCGAAATGCTGTTGTTATTGGCCACATTCTTGCCATCCTGCCAGGCAAAATCGATGCTGCCCGAGCCGTTCCAGTCCTTGTTGAACTGGTAAAACACCGAACTTTTGAATCCTGTGCTCAAGACCCGTCCCCATTCGTTGGGTGCTTCGTTTAAAGGCGCTTGCAATGATCCCCGAAAAGGATCCTTGATGCCGGTGTAAGATAAAATCGATTGCCGAATCGGCTGCGAATAGCTTTCAAGCTGCCAATGACCGAAACCGGTCTGTTGCACAAAACCGACATCGAAAGTCACGGCAGGTGCGATAATGCCGCCGATCGGCGTGCTGCCCAAACGAATAAAAGGGCTGAACCAGCCGTCTTTGCGGTAGGAGAAATCGATTTCGATACTGTTATCGAGCTGATCGGTCGGTACGAAAAACCTGTCGGGATTGCTGCTACAGTCGCTCCGTGCGGAAACATCTTGCAATGAGCCGATATTGGCCTGGCACACGCCGGGACGCCCGGAAAACAGTTGAACCCGGCTCAGGCTCAGGCTGAAAGTCTGATCGCCGAAGGCGGTGTAATGGAAGCCTGCTATCGGCGCACGCACTATAGCCAGACGGCCCAAACCTGCATCCCCTGTTTTAAAGCGGGTAGAGCCGCCCAGGTCCGCCGCTGCGGAAGTTATGTTCTGCAAAGCCGGATGAATAGCGGGCGCCAGTTTATAAGCCGATTGAAATTGTTTGCGAAAATACAGTTGCCTAGCCTGGTAATTATTATATTCGGTCTGCAACAAACCGCCTAACTGCCGCGCTTTGTGTGCCAACACACCGCTGTCCGCATTAGCCTGGCTGGTAACAAAGCCATGCGCGTATTTTTGACTTGGTGTTTGCCGGTAGAGTTGCTCGAACAGTTTTGCTGCCGTGTCATAATGCCGGGTTTTTTGTGCCAGCCAGGCGTCAAGTTCCGTCAATTCAGGGTCTGTTTCCCTAGACTTTCGGGCCAACGCTATGTGTGAGGCCGCCGTGCTGTAATGACCCTTGTCAAGCGCTTGCCAGGCTTTTAATTTATGAATGCGGGCGGCAAGCGTTGCCTGTTCGGGATTGGGTGTTTGGATTTGTCCGATAATGCTTAATATCCGCTCGTAATCGCCGAGATGTTCAAGACTCAACAGCAGTCCATAGGTTGCGTCTTGGTTTTGTCCGATTCGCGCCTGTTCAAACCAATGCACGGCTTGGGGATAATCCTGCGAATCGAAATAACGCCATGCGATGAGGGTAGTTAAATCCTCTTCTTGAGACAGCGCTGAAAAGGCGCCGAGCCGGGTTACATAAAATGCCTGTTCTTGGGCTGTTAAATTTTTGCGCTGTACATACTCGGCTTTAAGTGACTGATAACGCAGTTGCTCCAGATACATTGGCGGAAAATAGCGTTCGGCTGTTTCTGTAAGCTGAATAAAGTTGTTGTAGGCAAGGTTTGCCTTGCCTTGCGCCAGCGTTTGTTTTTTGACTTCAGGCGTTTGACATCGGGTCAGCAAACGCTGGTAAAGCGCGAGAGCTTTTTGTGTTTGCCGGTTTTTTATATAGTTTTTAGCCTGGTCCCAGCTCAAATAAGGAGCGGCGCAAAATCCGCCCGTTTTTTTTGCTGTTTGTCTTAAGCGCCGTGGTGCGCGGTGTTGCAGGCTCTGCAAGGCATTGGTCAAATCTTCGGGCACTTGCCAATGCGGGTGAAGCTGTTTCAGGAAGTTGATTTGCCGTTTTAATTCGGCGACCTTGCCCGTGTGCAACAAGCGCCATAAAACGCGCTCATCCGGGCCGTCTTGCGTTTTTTGGGGTAAAAAAAGGGGGGGTGTTTGGGATGTCGGCGGCTGTTGTTCGATGGTTACGGGTGCGGCCATACTCAGTATGGGAAACAATAAATACAAGACAGTCAACAGTTTATATTTCATCGCTGCGCCAAGCTTTGTCGATAAGCCAGTTGACTCAACAGCAACAACGTCGCCGAATAATAATCCTGAGTTGCGTCGATGGTTTTGAATGTCATCGAACGCGTCTTGTTCACAGTGGCTAAAGTAAGCTGCTTGACCGCATTGATGCCCGCGCTCGCGCCGTCAGCATCCATGCTGCTGGTTTGCAGATCGATCCATGCCGGGACATAGCCTTGGTAATAAGACCAGTAGTTTGCAAACGCTGTCAGCAGTTCGTTATCGATGCCCGCGAAGGCAAGATATAACGGCACTCTGACCGCATCATAACCAAAACGTGCGGTTTTTGCGGGTGTGAGCGTTGGGCCGTCGCTGAGTTGCAGCCAGTCGGGCGGCAGTTGCCAGCGTCCGTAGCGGGCCTGTTGTAACAGTGTTTGGCCACTGGCGGCAAGATCGTCCCAGACAGGGCCCTGCTGTTTTGCTGCAAATACTTTGAAGGCCGGATACACCCAATAAGACAAATTAAGCGTGACGCCAGCTTGGGATTGGAAGCCGTATTCTCCCGGCAAGAGCAGCGTCAGTCCATCTTTCCTGACAATCAGCTTGTGCTTGATGGCGTCCAATATTTTAACGGCTTCTTGTTCATACTCCGGTTGTTGCCATTGGCTTGCAGCTTCCAGCAAAGCCCAGGCGATGATAATGTCGCCATCGCTGGCATTGTTTTTATCTTCATCCGCCAAAGCTGTTCCAGGACGCCGCCGCCACATGAACAAGCCGTCTTCCCGAACCTGCAAATTGTTCGATGTCCATTGCCAGATGCGTGCAAAAGTTTCCGGGTCATTTAATTTTACGGCTATGATCATGCCGTAGCCTTGACCTTCCGAATGCGAAATATTGCCGTTGCCAGTGTCCAGCACCCGACCGTCTTCGCTGACGAACCGGGCTTGGTAAGCTTTCCAGTTAGCTTGCAAAGCGTTGTCCGATTGCCATTGGCAACAGGACAGTAAAGCCGCCAAGGCGGCGCCGAAGCATAATCTTTTAATCGACATGGCCGGATGCCTGGGGGTGGGCATTTTTTTGGTATCTGTTTAAAAGCTTGTGTATCAGCCAGGCGCTCAACATCAATAGCGGCACGATAATTGCCAGCCACTGCCAGGGATGCCTGGAAAAATGCATAATATAGGTTAGTTTGGTGTTCTTTTCACCGCTGGTAAAGGTATCGCCTTGCTGTAGCGAGTTAAAATTTTGCTGTTTATCCCAGACAACGATATTGCCCTGCAGTTGGTTCCATAACTTGGGCGTTAACAGCTCGCTTAAACCTGTGTAAAGCGATTGCTCCTTGTTGCTCAACAAGGCAAACACGACGCCTTCGTCATTGGCGGGGGCGGGATAAGACATCAATAAATATTTTTCTCCTAGTCCGGACGTCTGCGTTATGAGTGCATTGTTAGGGATGATTTCAGCAGCGACCGGCTTGCTATTTTCACTGAGAAAAGTCCGGTATAACCATTCGCCAAAGGATTCTTCAATTTGCCGTTGAAGTTCTTGGTTTACGTAAGGAAATTGATTGAGTTTGCCAAGCTCGATCGGGGCTTCGGTAAAAATTTCGTGAGTTTTTTCTGAAAGTTTACCGATCAATAGCTGATTGGGTTGCGACAGATTTTTGTCCTGAGTGATATGCAGGTCAAAAATGGGAGCATGGGTGAATGTGGTCAGATGTGCTATAAAATGCCAGGCTGATGCGATGGTGTCGGACGAAGTATCCAGCAATCTGAATGCGCTCTGATCGGCCGAGGCGCCTTTAACCAGCGGAAAACCGGTGCGTTCAAACAGTTTCAGGTCAGGTAGCGTGGCGGCACTTCCGGTCTTTGGAAAAGTAAGGGTCGAATTCTGATAAATTGAAGCGATAAGATTGCCGGTTTGAATAAAACTGCATTCGCCATATTCGGAAGGTGTCAGTACCGCCTCAAAAGACAAGTTGTTCAGGCCGGGTTGAAAACTACGCAAAGGTATGTTGATTTGATAATTGCTGTAATGGGCGCCGCTGGCTTCTTTAAGCGGGATGGCCTGATTGAACAAGCCGTTCAATTTGATGTTGATCACAGAATCCCTGCGCAAGGCTGCGCCGTAGGCCAAATCCAGGTTTATCGATACCTGTGCTTCCTCGGTGCTGTACATATCGGCCGGGATATAAAACGCCAGATTGGTACTGGAATTAGTGCGGTCAAAAACGCTATCGGTAAATCCAAACCGGGAAAATTGATAGGTGCTTCCCGGTACAACCGTTTGTCGGCTGGTCGATGCCATGGCGCCAAAGTCAATGTCTTTGATAATGGTCCAGGCCGTATCCGGTAGGCCCAGGTTCAGCAAGGCAAACGCCTGCACCGCTTTTGTGACTTCTTGATTATCGATGCCGGAAATAATCAGAATAAAGCGTTGCGGAGCTTTATCTTGTCTGAAAATACCCAGATAAGCGCCTTGTATCGATTGCAGGATGCTGTCCGGTAAAAAACTACCGATCTGCTGTTTCGTACCTATCAGTACTGCGTCATGTTTAAGCTGTTCCGGGTCAATAGCAAATTGTGCATTTTGGGTGGAATTCGATTGCGGCCATTGATAGGGTTTTATGCGTTGTTCATTCAAGCTTAGCGGAACATATTTCAGACGCAACTTGACACCTTGAGTAACGATTGCTCCCCAGTAGAGATAATCATCCGATACGGTATCTTCACTGCGCAAAATACTGAGTGAATAGCTGCCCAGCCTGTCATTGATCAAACTACCCAATTGCGAAAGACGGGTATCGACTGTTTTCTTGTCTGCATTGATGGTCAAAGTCGATTTGATGCTATTGACACGGGTCCATAACTCAGGCGCGGAAGAGTCTTCGCATTGGGAATCGGTATAATGCTGGGCGACCCTGAAAGTAAGCTGGTTATAATCATTTTTTAAATACTCCCGGGCAAGTGTGAATTTGGCTTGAGTTTCACTATTGATGGGGTCGAGCTTAATCTGGCCTGCCACAAAACCATTAATGAGCACCACAAGCTGTGCCCTGTTGGTCTTTAATAAGTTGGAATTACTGATAACCAGCTTCAACTCCACCGATTCGGGTTCTACCCTATCGGCTATCGGGAAATTTATGGTATAGGAATCGTTTGTGTTTTTTAACTGAATAGGCTCATCATTAGTCATAAAATGACCGAGCGGCCAGGTTTTATGCAAGGCGCCCGGGGATTCTTCTTTTGCCAAGGCGGGCTGTAGCGCAGATAGTAAAAAATAGACAAAATATATAATGATAAAAATGATTTTAGGCATACCGGATTATTATTTTTTTAAAAGTTGATGACAAGGCCCGCTTGATATGGCTCAAACCATGATAAACACCTATATTGACCATAAAAGACATGCTTTTAATCAAACCCGGGTCAGTCCCCAGGTTTTGTTGGATCCTGACCCATTTACCACTGTCGCCATGAACAAAGCGGACAATGTTCAGGTATTCCTGGGGCGTGCTATGTTCATATTTGACGCCGTAGCTATGCTGTTTATCTTTGAATGTATTGGCAAGGGTTACTTTAATAGGCAATATACTTTTATCGGGAATAACCAAAAATATATCTTTCGTAATAGTCTCTAAAGCTAGCGCATATTCAAATACCAAACTGCCGCCGCCCATGGAAATATCCTTAATAGTAACTGGGATTTCCAGTGCGTGGCTATTATGCGCGATTGTGACGCGCAGCATGGCGTCAATGTGAATGGGGATTCTGGGATTGACTCGCCGCTGTCTGTGCTCATACAAAGCACCTAATGCAGCCAATAACAACAGCAAATTGAACAGCGCCCAGAAAACGGTAATGCCGATCAAAGAGCGCTCTTCCGGATAGTTAAAAAATTGCCAGATGCCAAAGCCTGCAGCTAATGCGGTGATAAAGATAATCCAATAAAAAGGCGCTGCTAACGGGGAAATGAAATCATGCTCCAGGGTTTCCATTTTCGGAGTCACCGAAAATTCAGGATGATGGGGGTTTTTAAGCACTGCCAGCACCGCTCTTATTGAAAAGAGCGACTGCATGGTTTCATAAATTTCAGAAACAAAAGCCCAGCGCACATGACTGAAAAGAAAGTGGTTGGTCAGCAACAGGGCGGCTAAATAGGGAAGGGTATAGCTGAAAAACTCATCAGCATTGGCATTGTAAATTTTTAACCCGAAAAACAGATAAAGCCCTGGTGAAATAAGAAACACCACGCGGGCAAAAGGGAAAAACCAGAAAGTCATGTTGGATAAATAACAAATCCTTTGCCAGATTTTCAGATTAGGTAAAACCAGCGGGTTATGCAGGATGAAATTTTGCACCATGCCTTGCGCCCAACGCATGCGCTGCACCATGAAACTGGTAAAAGTCTCCGGTTGTAAGCCTGAAATGACAGGATGCATCACATAATGCGATGTCCAGCCTAAATTGTGCAGTTTCAGTGCCGTTTCCGAATCTTCGGTTATGGTCACGCCGTTGAAGCCGCCGACTTCATCGAGCGCTTTGCGCCGCAATAGCGCCGCTGAACCGCAGAAAAAAGAAGATTGCCAGAAGTCCAGTCCCAACTGAATGGCTTTATAGAACATGAAGTTTTCCGAAGGCATACGGTTAGACAAGCTGAGGTTTTTTTCGATGGGATCAGGATTGATAAAAAAATGCGGAGTTTGCACCAAAAACACTTTTTCATCCTGCACAAAAGAGCCGACTGTTTTCTCCAGAATATCGACAGTCGGTACATGATCGGCATCCAAAACCAAAATCAATTCGCCGGAAAGATGTTTGAGCGCGGCATTCATATTGCCGGCCTTGGCATTTTCATTTCTTTCGCGGCTCAGATAAGTTATGCCGAATGTCGAGCAAACAGATTTAAATTGCGCTTGGCGCTGATGCGCCGCAGCACGGCGCTCATCCTGGGCATTTAGTTTCTGGTCGGTGCCGCCATCGTCAAGCAGATAAACGGCTATTTTATCAGATGGATAAGCAATGTTTTTCGCCGCTGCAATAGTGATTTTTACCAGTTCAATAGGTTCATCATAACTGGGAATGATCACATCGACACTAGGCCATAAGGCTGAATTTTTGGGAAGCGGCAGTGATTTTCGTTCCAAAGGACGAATATTGACAAAAACGCTGAAAAAAAACATCAAGCCGCCGTAAAGTTCGGCGGCAAACAGCGTCACGGCACCAATAAAACTAAAAAAATCCTGATACACCAACGTGTAATTGACGCGCCAGAGAAAATACCGCAGCACGATAAAGCTACTCAAGGTGATGAACAAAATACGTCCATAATACCCAAACTTGAAATGCTTGATGAAGAGTAGAAAGATTAATAGCAGCACCGAAAGATGCGCTTGCGTGATTAAATCGACGCGCAATCCGGCAAGGAAAAAAAAGCTTGCGAAAATCAGAAACAGACACAAAAAAGTGCCTATTTTTAACCCTTCCGACCGATTATGACATTCCATGAGTATTTGTCGGCGATCGTTAGAAGTGTCTGAAAAATGGGTGGAGTGAGCCTGGTTGCCGATAATTTTAAGATAATTTTAAGATAAATGGCAAGCCATAATTATTGAACAGGCTGTTTCGGCATCGGGATATTTTTTGATGGCCCAGTACCTGAATTAGCCATGATTTTGAATCATAGCCAATAACCTATGGAATTTAGGTGCTGAGTGAATTTATCCGCCGATATTTCAAAAACACATTTTCGTGTTCAATTGATACTTAGCCATACCAAAATCCGGAGTGTGGACGTTATAATGAACTGATATTCTTTTAATTCGGTAATTTATGACAACGCCTTTATCCAAAATTCCCAAGGTTGCCGCTGCCGTTGTAACGTATAATCACCGCGAACCGGTATTAAAGCTTCTTGCGTCATTGACAGAGCAAAAAATTCCGGTGTTCGTCACCGAAAATAATGGCGCTGATGGTGCTGCCGAGGCTATTCACAGCCGGTTCCCCGAGGTCTCGTTATTGTCCAGTTCGGCGAATCTCGGCGGTTGCGGCGGTTTTAATTGCGCGGCACTGGCAGCTTTATCAAATGGCTGCGAATATCTTGTTTTTATTGATGATGATGCTTTTCCGGACACTGATTGCATCGATCAATTGTCGTCTTTTTTAGACACGCATCCGGACTATATTTTTGCCGCTCCCAGTATTTATATCAGCTCACAACCCGACACTTTACAGGAAGCTGGTGGCGGTGTTGATTTTAGCCGGGCGAATCCGGTTGAAGCCTGGCATCGCTTCTCGGTCAATCCCGATTTGCCGCCGGTATTGGATATTGATTATGCCAGCGCCTGTTGCTTGATGGTACGCGCCGATGCCCTACGCGAAATAGGCGTACTGGATTGGGCTTATTTTATATTCAGTGATGATGTCGATCTGTGTCTGCGTCTACGCAAGACTTTCAACAAAAAAGGCGCCTGCGTGACCGGCGCCAGAGCATGGCATGATTTCCCGTGGGCAAAACCTTTCGCACCGATGCGATTGTATTTTTTTCAGCGCAATGGCTTGCGCCTGATTGCCAATCATCGCCAAACCCCGAGTGAATTAAAATCGCTGTTCATTGCTCTGATGCGTTTGCATCGGCGTATTTTTTACAGCGGCTTGATTGGTGATTTTGAAATTCGGCAAACTTTAACAGATGCGTTTAAAGATGTCTGGCAGGGTAGGTTTGGTAATTGGGCATCGTGGCGGACTTTTGCCGAGGAACGGACAAAACTCGATGCGCCGTTTTTTGCAAGGCACACGATTAAACATATTTTAATCGATATCAGCATCGAGGATTTTGAACCTACAATCTTAAAAACAATACAAAGCTTAAACAGCTCGGCAACGATTGCTATTTTATGCGATGCGCACAGAGTCGAGATGCATCAGGCCAACCCGGCTTATGCGCAGGTTTTTGCGCGTCAACCCGGTTTTATCAAGTCATTAATGATATTGCCTAGTTTGTGGCGACAAAAATTTGATCTGGTTATCACCGATGCCACCATGGAGCCGCGACGACCCAGCGCGATGACGGGTCGGTACGCAGCGCTTTTCCATAATGATGCTTTATATCCGGCCGCTAATCGTCCTTATTTAAGTGCTATCGCACATTTATTGTCTCTGCCCGTCGCCCTGGTCATGGCAACATTGACGCTGAATCACATGCGCACGCCTTTTCCTGTCGGCAAGCCACCAAGAGAGGCGGCCGACTTGCTCAGAAGTATAGGTATAGACCCGGAAGTGGGGCAACCTGTGCGCAGGATAATCAATGCCGGGTAATGATTACCAGCCACCCGTTGCCGCCTTGCAATTTCAGGGCTACGAAGCAAGCGGCGGCTATCGGGACTGGTGTCTGAAACGCGCAAAACAAGCCCCCCGCGACTATACGCTCAGGCGTCATTCCGGCTTGCTGTTTTCTATTGTCGTCCCCGTACACAAGCCACCCGCGCGATGGTTGCAAGAATGTATCGACTCCGTGCGCAGCCAGTTTTTTGTCGACTGGGAGCTGATTTTAGCCGATGATGCGTCAACGTCTGCTACCCATACCGTAATGCAACACAATCAGACGCTTGATAGTCGTATCAAGTTAAGCTTGCAAAGCCTGCAATCCGGGATTTCCGCAACCACCAATCGTGCGGCAAGTCTGGCACAGGGCGATTATCTGGTATTTTTAGACCATGATGATATTTTGAATGCTTATGCCTTGTCGGCTTTTGCCCAGAACCTGCAACAAACCGACGCAGATATTTTGTATGCTGATGAAGACCGCTTCGATGTCGATTATCAGCGCCTACATCCCGCTTTCAAGCCGCAGTTTTCGGCCAATAAATTGCTGTGCACCAATTATATTCATCACCCTGTGGTGATGCGCCGGGCGCTTTTCGAAACGCTGGGCGGATTCGACAGTCACTATGATGGCTCGCAAGATTATGAATTATTGCTGCGCGCCCTGGAGCACAAACCGGTTATCAGCCATATTCCCGATGTGCTTTATCATATGCGCCTGCATAGTGGTTCATTGGCTTCCGGTGCCGCAGCAAAACCCGAGGCGCATGACAAAGGCCGTGCCGCCGTGCGCGCGTATTTTCAGCGTCGGCAATCCGGCGCACTGATCAAGCCTTCCGAATTTGAGGGTTGCCATAACATCAGTTATCCACTTGATCTACGACCTGAAATATCCATTTTATTGTTGGTAAATGACCGGGAGTCCGTAGCTTCTGTTGAGGCATCCTGGCGGCAGTATCCGCTGGATGAAATTCTTGTTTGTACCGATAGCCGCAGGCATACGGCCGCGCGCTTCAATAATCTGGCGTATAAAGCTATCGGCGAAGTATTGATTTTTGCCGATGGCGCATTGCAACCCGAACCCGGTTGCATCGCTGAATTGGCAGAGCAGAGTCTGCGTAAGGATATTGGTCTGGTAACCGGAAAACTCGCCTATGCCGACGGAAAGCTGCATAGCTGCGGTCTAACATTGGGAATAAGGGGTTGTGCCGGGCGCTGGCATTATGCGTGTAATAGCGGGGATCTTGGTTTCGGCGGCTGGATGGGCATCGGTCATGAAGTTTCCGCCGTGCCCTGGCAATTAATGGCCGTTAAAAAAGAACTTTTCATGCAGGCCGGTTTATTTGACAGCCAATATATCAAACACGGTTTCGATGTCCATCTTGCGTTACAATTGGCGAATGATAAAACGCTTCAGCATTTGTTCACGCCGCTGGCGCGGGCGAATTTTGCCGTCCCCTGTCCACAACAAGCCGAGATTTGGCCGCTCGAAGACTTCAAACGGCTATGGCGGCATTGGCAGAAAACGCTCAACCGATGCGATCCTTTTTACTCGCCCAATTTATCGCTTTGTGACGAATCCATCACTTTTACAAGTCCGGCTGAATTACCTTCCAGGCTTTTCGGGTTAGTGATGCTGTCAGGTCTTTGGCTTTGCCGGGGAAATCTCGGAAGTTTGACTTATAAGGCGATCAATAAGTTCATAAGGTTCGCTATTAACGGGTTTGTTTCCGTACGGCAAAAATACATAAGTAATTGATCACAAATAGAGCTACTAAAATATACAGATTATAATGATAATACTATGAAAAGAAGAGAATTTATCCGTAAGGCCGGGGTCGGTTCTGTGGTGGCTGGCGCTTCGGTATTGGCCGCTGTACAACCGGCACAGGCCGAAGCAAAATTTAAATGGAAAATGGTGACAGCCTGGCCTAAAAATTTTCCGGGCCTTGGCGCCAATGCCAATTTGTTGGCCGATTTGATCAATCAAATGAGCGCTGGCCGCATCGAAGTCAAAGTTTACGGCGCCGCCGAGTTGATACCCGCCTTTGAAGTTTTTGACGCTGTCTCCAAAGGGACGGCCGAAATGGGGCATTCCGGCGCTTATTACTGGAAAGGCAAAGCCGAGTCCGCGCAGTTTTTTTCCGCCGTGCCGTTTGGTCTGACGGCTCAGGAGATGAATGCCTGGCTTTACTATGGCGGCGGGCTGGAGCTTTGGCGCGAACTGTACAAGCCTTTCGGCCTGATTCCGGCGCCGACCGGCAACAGTGGTGTACAGATGGCCGGGTGGTTCAATCGGGAAATCAAATCGCTTGCCGACCTGAACGGGTTGAAAATGCGCATTCCGGGTCTGGGTGGAGAAGTATTGCGGCGCGTGGGCGGCGCAACGGTGAACATCCCCGGCGGTGAATTATTTACCTCACTGCAATCCGGGGCGTTGGATGCCACCGAATGGGTCGGTCCTTATAACGACCTGGCTTTCGGTTTGTATAAAGTCGCCAAATATTATTATTATCCGGGTTGGCACGAACCGGGTTCTACCATCGAAGCCTTGATCAACGAAAAAGCTTTTGCGGCGTTGCCCAAAGATTTGCAACAAATTGTGCTGACCGCCTGTAAAGCGGCGAACATGGACATGATTTCGGAATATACCGCGCGCAACAATCAAGCCCTGGATACTTTGATCAATAAACACAAAGTACAGGTATTGCCGTTACCGGATGATGTGTTGAAAAAACTGCGTCAGATTTCCGATGAAGTGGTCAATGAACTGGCCAATAAAGATCAAACCGCTAAAAAAATCTATGCTTCGGTCAGCCAGTTCAGGCAGCAGGTAATGCGCTGGACCGATATTTCGGAGCTGGCATTCCTAAAAGCCCGATCAGTTTAGTATTGCCGTAAAACGACCCTAAGCGCCAGTATCTGAAGAAAAAATTGTAACCATCGCGGGGCGAATTGTAAGCGGTTCGCTCCGAAGCTGGTGTCACGCAAATAGTTAAAAACCTGTGGCGATTAAAGCCATTGGGAATGTAAAACGGTTAATTGAGTTGAACAGAGAAAAACAACTCTTTTTTGATGGTGCCGAGGAGAGGACTTGAACCTCCACTGGGTTGCCCCAACTAGCACCTGAAGCTAGCGTGTCTACCAATTTCACCACCTCGGCCAAGGCTTGCAGGAGCTGCAAAGTGAAGCGCGCACTATACTGACTAATGACCAGGCTGTCAACACTCCGTCGTTGTATTTTTCAATAACGCTGCCCAGCGGTGTTAAAATATCATTGAATATAGTATCCTAAGCCTTTTAGTTTATAAAAATTAACAATTAATATGGAAAATACGACATTGAAGTCCAAAAGCAAAAAAGCGTTTAATCCTTCGAAAGACCCTTTTGTGGAACGCGAGGCGGCGAAATACGAGAATCCCATTCCCAGTCGGGAATTGATTATCGAGTTGTTGAAACACACCGAAAAACCGCTTTTGCGCAAGCAAATAGCCGAAGCCTTCGATCTTGTCGAGCCTGATCAGCTGGAAGCTTTGCGCAGGCGCCTCAGAGCCATGGAGCGGGACGGCCAGCTATTGTTCAACCGCCGTCAGAAATATTGTCTGGTCAACAGCAAGGATTTAATCGCGGGCCGTGTGCTCGGCCATGCCGATGGCTTCGGTTTTTTAAAGCCCGAAGACGGCAGCGATGATTTATTTTTGTCGCCGCGCGAAATGCGCTCGCTGCTGCATAATGACCGGGCTTTGGCGCGAGTGGCCGGCGTCGATCGCAAAGGCCGCCGGGAAGGCGCTATCGTCGAAGTGCTGGAACGCAATACCCGGCAGATTGTCGGGCGCCTGTTCAACGAGCGGGGCATTACTTATGTCGTTCCCGATAACAAAAATATTGCTCAGGATGTGTTGATACCGCCCGCTGAAGTGGGTACTGCGAGTAAAGGGCAAATTGTAGTGGTCGATATTATCGAACAGCCTACCGCCCGCAACCAGCCTATCGGGCGCATCGTCGAAGTGTTGGGCAACCACATGGCGCCGGGCATGGAAATCGAGATGGCGATCAGAACCCATGATTTGCCGCATCAGTGGCCCGAAGCATTGCTGGAAGAAATTAAAGATCTCGGCAGCGAAGTGCCGGAAGCTGCCAAACAAAATCGTGTCGATTTGCGGGAACTGCCGTTGGTGACCATCGATGGCGAGGATGCTCGCGATTTTGACGATGCCGTGTATTGCCGTAAAACGCCCAAAGGCTGGAAACTGTTGGTCGCTATCGCCGATGTTTCGCACTATGTGCAAATCAACAGCGAACTGGATCTGGAAGCTAAAAACCGCAGCACTTCGGTATATTTTCCGGAACAGGTCATTCCCATGCTGCCGGAGATACTGTCAAACGGTTTATGTTCGCTCAATCCACAGGTCGATCGCTTGTGCATGGTTTGCGAATTGATGATCGACACTCAGGGTCAGGTGGTTAGGTCGAAGTTTTTCGAAGCGGTCATGCGATCTCATGCGCGCCTGACCTATAACGAAGTAGCCGCGATGCTGATTGAAGGTGATAAGGACTTGTGCCAGAAATATCAAGCGTTGATGCCGCATTTGCGGGAGATGTACACGCTTTATAAAGTCATGCGCGGCAGCCGCGAACAGCGCGGCGCGATGGATTTCGATACCGAGGAAACCCGTATCATTTTCGGTGAAAATCGTAAAATAGAAACGATAGTGCCGGTCGTGCGCAATGACGCGCATAAATTGATCGAAGAATTCATGATCACGGCCAATATGGCCGCCGCGCGCTTTTTAAACCGCAAGAAAATACCCAAACTGCTGCGTATTCATGATGGTCCGGGGCCTGATAAATTACTGGCGCTGACCACTTTTTTAGGTGAGCTGGGTTTGACGCTGGGTGGCGGCACCAAACCGACGCCGCTGGATTACATGAATCTGATCAACAGCGTCAAAGAACGCCCGGATGCGCATTTGATTCAGACCGTTTTGCTCCGCTCGATGTCCCAGGCTGTTTACAGCCCCGATCTTAAAGGCCATTTTGGCCTGGCTTTGGAAGCCTACGCGCACTTTACTTCACCCATTCGGCGTTATCCCGATTTGTTGGTGCATCGCGCAATCAGACATTGCCTGGAAGACAAGTCGGCGGCCAGTTTTTATTATGGTTTACCCGATATGGTCATGTTGGGTGAGCATTGCTCGGCCAACGAGCGCCGGGCTGACGATGCCACGCGCGATGTAGTCAGTTGGCTTAAATGCGAATACATGATGAACAAAGTCGGCGAGGAGTTCAATGGCCTGATTTCGGCGGTGACAGCGTTCGGTTTTTTCGTGGAACTGACCGATATTTATGTCGAAGGCCTGGTTCATATCAGTAACCTGGCCCAGGATTATTTTCATTTTGATCCGGTCAGCCGACAATTGCTGGGCGAACGCACCGGCATTCGCTATCGTCTGGGCGACAGTGTCAGTGTCAAGGTTGTCCGGGTCGATCTGGATGAGAAGAAAATTGACTTTGAATTGGTCAAAAAAGATCAAACAGCCAAAATCGCCAAAAAGAGACGGCGAAAAAAGTGAAATTATCCAAAATATTCGGCATTCATTCGGTTCAGGCCGCTCTGGATTATTCGGCTAAAAATATTTTTCATGCCTGGGTCGATGCTCAGCGCCATGATCAACGCTTGAATCAAATCGTCGCGGACCTGGCGGCGCTCGGTATCGAGGCGGAAAAAACCGACCGAAAAAAACTCGATCGCTTCGCCGACGGTAAAAATCATCAGGGCATTGTCATTGAAGCAGAGCTTCCCACCGCCCATACCGAAGACCAGCTTAAACAAGCGCTCGAAGCACTTACCGCAACGCCTTTTTTTCTGGTTCTGGATAATGTGCAAGACCCCCACAATTTAGGCGCCTGCCTGCGCAGTGCCGATGCAACCGGTGTGCATGGCGTTATCATTACCAAAGACAATGCTTCGGGTATTACGCCAACTGTTTGTAAAGTGGCCAGCGGCGCCGCCGAGACCATGCCGGTTTATCAGGTCACCAATCTGGCCAGAACGCTGCGCTGGTTCAAAGAACACAATGTCTGGATCATTGGCGCGGCCGGGGAGGCTCAGCAGATGCATTTTCAGACTGACTTGACTCTGCCGCTGGCGCTGGTAATTGGCGCCGAAGGCAAAGGCATGCGCCGACTGACCCGGGAAGCCTGTGATATGTTGATCAAACTACCGATGGCAGGGCAGGTCGCAAGTCTGAATTTATCGGTAGCGACGGGCGTGTTGCTGTATGAAACAGTCAGGCAGCGCATGGCTGCCGGTACGGCTTGAAATAAATAGCCTTCAGCCAAATTGACAATCGTTACCCCGGCAATCCTTGCCGGGGTAATGCTTTTTTTACTCGTAACTATTCAGTCCATTAGTCGAGCCGTCCCGCGTGAGCTTTTTAAAAGCCGACAGTGTAGGGTGATGAGCACAAGCGCATCCACCAAGGCCCTTTTAGGTACTGGGTTCAAGGCGTGCAAACTTAACCTAACTTCGTCACCAAAACCCCTCTAAGTCATTGATATTCAGTTTTTTGGTGATATTTCGCAAAAAAAGATGTTTAAAATCAATGGCTCTT